>CAZIWT010000082.1:13694-15912 GCA_964542895.1 uncultured Thermodesulfobacteriota bacterium | reverse complement strand
TCACGGCGGTAAAATATGGTGTGAGTCAAAGCCGGATGTCGGCACGACTTTTATTTTTACTATTTCTAACAGACTCGCTTAAAACCGGGTTTTAAAACGAGTCCGGTTTAAATAACGGCCTTCGGCCTTAAGTCTCCATAGGTAGAGAGGCCTTTTCGCCTTTAGAAGGCCCGGCGGCCGAAGCTTCCCCCCTGATATGAGAGCTGTCCTGTTTTTTGATTGAAGCACCAAGTTATAGGTATTTCCCGATCCGCCGGCGTACATCCCGCACACACCCTGCATGAAATATATTGAAAATAATTATCATTAATGTTTGCATTTCCCTATTTTGGTATTATATTATATAATATATAATGTAAATAGATAGTTACCGGAGAATATTTGGTATGTGAATAAACCCAGCAAAAACTCCTGGTGTCTTACTTACAGTTTGTTGTTAATATAATTAGGAAGGGGGTGTCATAAGGTGGAAAAGGTCTTAATCGCATACGCTTCGAGGACGGGCAATACCCGGCAGATCGCCGAGTATATCGCCGAGGGGATTCGCATCGGCGGGGCCGAGGCGGCTGTAAAGGATGTGAAGGATATAAAGAAGGTTGAGGAGCTAGAGGATTACAGCGCCGTAATAGTCGGCTCCCCCACGTATCACGGAGAGATGCTCCAGTCGGCGAAGACATTTCTCTTTCTAATGGAAAAGGCGAATCTAAAGGATAAGGTGGGCGGTGCCTTCGGGTCCTACGGCTGGAGCGGAGAGGCACAGGACAGGATTTACAATACTATGAGAAATATCTTCGAGATGAACGTCAGTGGCGGGGCGTTCAGATTGAAATCGCCGGAGGTAAAGGGCGCCGTAAAGGTGTCGCAGGACTACGGTCGTACAATAGTGAAGAAGCTTAAAAGATATTCTTAATTGGGATTGTTATACAAAATGGAGGGTTTTTAACCTTATTACAGGACGGTATTGGGGACGATTATGGTAATATTTATTTTTTAGGGGGTGTTTTATGACAACGCCGAAACACTGTCCCGGATTTGAGCAGTTCAAAAACCTGAGCTCGTTTGTGTGCAAATGCCCGAACTGCGGCAGGGAGCTGGAGATATTCTCCGACGAGTTCGACAAAAAACATATCTGCAAGGGGTGTAAAGAGAAGATCGATTTCAACAAGTGCACCATCGAACAATGAATTGGCCGCGCAAATTACATTACGGCCGCTTGATTTATTTATGACTTGAATGCTCCATCTGGTTTTGTATATTTTACAACGACCTTATATTATCTGTTTAGGTTTTTAAGTAGTGGTGACCTCGACCCGGAAGGGCAGATTGTTTGTAAAAACTGTGTGTTGGATTAAATTCCGACGGCACGGCGTCTCTATATTGGGGGAATGAAATGGCAAATCGTCTGAAGGGGGAAAAGAGCCCCTATCTCCTCCTGCACGCGGAAAATCCCGTCGAGTGGTATCCCTGGGGAGACGAGGCGTTTGGAAAGGCGAGGGACGAGGACAAGCCGATCTTCCTCTCCATCGGCTATTCAACCTGTCACTGGTGCCACGTGATGGAGAGGGAGTCGTTTGAAGACCTCGATGTGGCCGGGATATTGAACGGGCACTTCGTCTCGATAAAGGTGGACAGGGAGGAGCGCCCCGATGTGGACAACCTCTACATGACTGCGTGCCAGGCCATGACCGGAAGCGGTGGCTGGCCCCTCTCGATATTCATGACCCCCGAGGGGAAGCCCTTTTACGCCGGAACCTATTTCCCCAAAAGGGGGAGAATGGGGATGCCCGGATTTATAGATATCCTCGAGGAGATCGCAGCCCTGTGGCGGGAAGACCGGAGCCGCCTCCTCAAGGCGGGAGAGGAAGTTGCAAGCCTTTTGAGGGGGGACTCAACAAGATCGGTTGGAGAGGCCGCGCCGGGAGCGGCGATCTTGGAGAGGGCCTACGAGGGAATTTCCGCTATCTTCGACGAGAATCGGGGGGGATTCGGACGGGCCCCCAAGTTCCCAACGCCCCACCGCCTCACGTTTCTGCTCCGCCGGTACAAGAGGAGCAAAGACAAATCCGCCCTCGATATGGTTGTAAAGACCCTCGACGCCATGAGGATGGGCGGCATATTCGACCAGGTCGGCTTCGGCTTCCACCGATACTCCACAGATGAGAAATGGCTTGTCCCCCACTTCGAGAAGATGCTCTACGACCAGGCGCTCCTTGCCGTC
>CAZIWT010000082.1:11400-13594 GCA_964542895.1 uncultured Thermodesulfobacteriota bacterium | reverse complement strand
ATGGCTTGTCCCCCACTTCGAGAAGATGCTCTACGACCAGGCGCTCCTTGCCGTCGCCTATATCGAGGCCTTTCAGGTCACGGGCGAGACGAGGTTCGCCGAGACGGCCCGGGAGATATTTACCTACGTTCTGAGGGATATGACCTCTCCCGAGGGGGGCTTCTATTGTGCGGAGGACGCGGACACCGAGGGGAGGGAGGGGCTCTTCTACCTCTTTACGCCGGGGGAGGTCAAAGATATTTTGGGAGAGGAGGACGGGGACCTCTTCCGGCGCTATTACGATATTGTGGATGGGGGGAACTTCGAGGACGGGATGAGCATCCCAAATATCAAAACTCCGATGGAGGAGTTTGCGGAAAGGGAGGGTATCGATGTCGAGGATCTAAAAAAAATAATGGATGATTCCCGGGCGAAGCTCCATGCTGTAAGGGAGAAGAGGGCAAAGCCCCTGAAAGACGACAAGATAATAACGGCGTGGAACGGCCTCATGATAGCCGCCCTGGCCAAGGGGTATCGGGCCCTGGGGGACCGCGACTATCTCGAGGCGGCGGAAAAGGGGGCGCTCTTCGTTATGAATCACCTCAGGTCAAAAGAGGGAAGGCTTTTGAGACGCTTCAGGAGCGGGGAGGCGGCGTTCCCCGGCTTCGTAGATGACTACGCCTTCTTCGTCTGGGGACTCATTGAGCTTTACGAGGCCGGATTTCGGATCGACTTTTTGAGGGAGGCGATAGCCGTAAACGACGCCATGCTCGATCTCTTCTGGGACGAGGAAAGAGGCGGGCTGTTTTTTACGGGAAGCGACGGGGAGGAGCTGATCGCCAGAAAGAAGGAGATATACGACGGGGCGATCCCGTCCGGAAACTCCATTGCTGTGAAAAACCTGCTGCGGCTCGCAAAGATAACGGGAGACGTCCAGCTCAAGGAGAGGGCGGATGAGCTGATAAGATCGTTTCTATGGATAGTCGAGCGGGATGCTCACGCCTACACCCAGTTTCTCGAGGCGCTGGATTTCCTGAAGGGTCCGTCGGTGGAGATAGTCATCACGGGCGATCCGGAAAGCCCGATAACGAAGGATATGGTGGAGGCAGTACAGAGGATATTCATCCCGAACGCGGTCTTGATCCACGCCCTTAACGACGGTGACTGGAAGGAGCTGTCAAAGGTATCCCCATTCCTGTCGAATATGGATACGGCAGGGGACAAGCCCGCCGCCTATATCTGCGAGGGGTATACGTGCAGGGCCCCAGTTTATGACGTGGATACCCTGAATAAGGCCTTGAGGTAGCCGGGTTTTTGTAAAAAAAATAAAGAAAATTATTACAAAAGAGGTTGAAAATGAATATAATGGAGATAAAGAAAGGCGCCCTTTTTGTCACGATATTCGTGGCGTTCTTTCTCGCCTTCGCCTCGTGCACGGACGGCGAGGAGATAAGGAACTACGAGGGGAAGCGCCTTGACAAATTCGACCGTGCCTACGACAACTCGATTCGCGGGCCGCAGAAGATAGATAAAGAAAAATATCGACTCGAGGTCAAGGGCCTTGTGGAAGAGCCGGTCTCCCTTACGTATGACGAGGTGCTGTCGCTGCCGCACGTGAAGAAGGTAATTACGCTCCACTGCGTCGAGGGGTGGGACGAGACCCTACTGTTTGAGGGGGTTCGCTTTCACGATATCTTCGAGAAGGCGAGGCCGAAGAAGGGGGTAAAGACGGTGGTGTTTTACGCCGAGGACGGGTATTCTTCCTCGCTCCCATATGATTTCGTCGTGAAAAAGGATCTGATGCTCGCCTATTCGATCAACGGGAGGATCCTGGACGAGAGGAGGGGCTTTCCCTTTCAGGTGGTGGCGGAATCGAAGCTGGGGTACAAGTGGGTCAAGTGGGTGACCGGGATAGAGCTAATCGACACCGATTACAAGGGTTTCTGGGAGAAGAGGGGTTACTCCAACGAGGCGGACGTGAAATGATGATCGGACTTGAAGAGGCCGATTTAGAGAAGCTTTGAGCGAGTTTCAAAAGAGTAGTCTTGAAGACTTTTTTAAGGAGGAGTTTTTTCATGGACAAGTATGTATGTACCGTTTGCGGATACGTTTACGACCCCGCCGAGGGGGACCCGGACGGCGGAATCAAGCCGGGGACTCCCTTCGAGGATATTCCGGAGGACTGGGTATGTCCCGTATGCGGGGCGTCCAAGGA
>CAZIWT010000082.1:0-11300 GCA_964542895.1 uncultured Thermodesulfobacteriota bacterium | reverse complement strand
TGAAATTTAGCATGGAAAGGCTATGAAAGGCGTTACGATATATACCCTCAGGGGTTGTCCCTTTTGCAGCAGGGCCAAGGCGTTTTTGACCGAAAAGGGGATTGAGTTCGACGAAATAGAGGTGGAGCCGAGGTCCGGTGCGTGGAAGGTGATGAAGGCCGTCACGAACAGCGGCTCGCTTCCACAGATAATCGTGGGCGACGAGCCGATAGGGGGCTACGGCGATCTGGTTACGCTGGAGGCGGTAGGCGAGCTCTGGGAGAAGCTTGGTAGACCGAGGCCGGGAGATACGCCGCGGATCTACGACCTGATAATAATAGGGGGCGGGCCGGCGGGTTTGAGCGCCGCCATATACGCCGCCAGAAAGCTCATGAAGACCCTCATCATCAGCAAGGATATCGGGGGGCAGGTAACCTGGACCTACGATATAGACAACTACCTCGGATTTTCCGAGATCGACACGGTGGAGCTCATCTCGAAGTTCGAAGAGCACATCGAGAAATACGACGTGGAGAAGATGGAGGGCGTCGAGGTCATCTCGGTGGATCTCGCCGGCTCGATAAAGAAGGTCTTTTGCGACGACGGGAGTCTCTACAACGCAAAGACCGTTATCCTGGCGATGGGAAAGCGACCGAGGCCGCTGGGCGTCCCGGGGGAAAAGGAGCTGGTCGGAAAGGGCGTGGCGTACTGCTCCACATGCGACGCCCCCCTGTTTAAGGGGCTCAAGGCCGTCGTGGTGGGGGGGGGCAATTCGGCCCTGGAGGCCGCCCTGGATCTGATCAACGTGGCGAAGAAGGTGTACCTGATATCGCTGACCCCCTTAACGGGAGACCCGATTTTGATAGACAAGGTGACGGCCTCCGAAAGATCGGAGATTATCACCGAGCACAACACGCTCGGCATCAAGGGGGACAAGGTGGTTACCGGCATAGAGATAAAGCCCTTAGAAAACGGAGCGACAAGGGTTATAGATGTGGACGGGGTCTTCATCGAGATAGGGCTTTTACCCAACTCGGAGCTCGTGGTGGACACCTTGACCACGAACACGATGGGCGAGATTGTCGTGGACTCCCAGTGTCGGACGGGAATGGCCGGGGTCTTCGCCGCCGGTGACGTCACCGATGTCCTGTTCAAGCAGGTGATAATCGCTACCGGGGAGGGGGCTAAGGCCGCGCTCTCCGCATATAATTACATAATAAACCGGAAGTAATTTTTCGGGGATTTTTCGGGGGGATGGTCGTAAACGATCTTGGACGGATCCGCGGTGGCTGTGGGCCGGAAGGTCATTTATAAGAAAAAAATATCACTCTGTCATTCACTCTCTCATTTTCACGCTCTCTAACGAAGACTTTCTAATATTTCACAGTCCGATTCACAAACCGCTTCCCGCTTTACACGATCGTCCCGGATCACTGTTCCCGTTTAAAAGATCGATTTGCGGCGACTGAAAAGAGAAATCTTGATCTTCTCGGTATGGTTGCCCCTAACATTCGCCGTCGATCGGATTAGAGGTCGTCAATTGTTTGTACGGCCGTTGGGAGATTTGGGATTGTTCCTGAACGGCGTTGACATTTTTCATTTAGGTGATAAATTATATATAATAATGATAACCAATTACACTATTGGGAACAAGGTGGGTCATAAAGGACTTCCAAGTTTTTAAAAACTCAAAATAATAGAGGGGGTAATCATGACGGAGAAACTACAGATTTACAAGTGCGAGGTATGCGGAAACATAGTGGAGGTACTCCACGAGGGCGTGGGGGAGCTTGTCTGCTGTAACCAGCCGATGAAGCTTTTCGAGGAGAACACGGTAGACGCCGCTAAGGAGAAACACGTCCCCGTTTCCGAAAAGACCTCGGACGGCCTACTGGTAAAGGTCGGGGAGGTCCCCCACCCGATGGAGGAGAAACACTACATAGAGTGGGTGGAGGTAATCGACGCCGATGGTAAGGCCTACCGCCGTTTCCTGAAACCGGGAGACAGCCCCGAGGCGCTATTTGAGGTCTCCGGGTCCGGCCTTACGGTCAGGGAGTACTGTAATATTCACGGTCTTTGGAGGGGGTGAGAACTATGTTGAACAAGAAAGTCGAAGATGCGATAAACAAACAGGTCGTGGCGGAGCTCTATTCCGCCTACCTGTATCTGTCGATGTCGGCCTATTTCGAGTCAGAGAACCTCAGTGGGATGGGACAGTGGATGAAGGCCCAGGCCTTCGAGGAGCTCTACCATGCGATCAAGTTCTACGAGTACGTCAATGAGCGTGGGGGAAGGGCGGTCCTTTCCGCCATCGATCAGCCGCCAAAGGAGTGGAAATCGCCCCTCGCGGCATTCGAGGCCGCCTACGACCACGAGCTGAAGGTCACCGGCATGATCAACGACCTTGTCGATGTCGCCAGAAGTGAGAACGACAAGGCAACGGAGTCTTTCTTAAGCTGGTACGTAGACGAGCAGGTGGAGGAGGAGGCCAGCGCCGACGAGATAGTGAACAAGCTGAAGCTGATGGCGGACGCCCCCGGCGGCCTCTACATGCTGGACGAGAAGCTGGGCCAAAGGGGATACACCTGGCCCGGCGCCGAATCGGCGGGTGAGTGATCGGGCGAAAACTCGGTGCCTCGCCCCTTTTACGGCTATCGAAAAGAGATTAATCTGTATAGAAGGGGGGAGCGCAGACTCCCCCTGAAGAAAGAGGTGGTGATAAAATGACTGATGGAAAAGAGATATCCTTAAAGATGCTCAATACGGCCCTTGAGATGGAGGAAAAAGGAATAGCCTTTTACGAGGAGGCCCTCTCGAAGTGCAAGAACGAGGTGGGCAGGGAGATATACACGATGCTCAGAGACGACGAGAAGGTCCACATCGAGAGGATAATGAAGATCTACTCCTCTATGGAGGAGGGGATCGACTGGATCGATGCTTGGAAGGACCAGCAGCTCTCCCACGGCGACCTGAAAGAACTGTTCGTCGATCTCACGAAGAGGCACGGCAAGGATTTTACCGCAGACGCGGGCGACATCGACGCGCTGGGCGTGGGGGTGGATTTTGAGCTTACCGCCGTGGACTTCTACCTAAAGCACCTCGATAAGGCCAGTGACCCGAAGGAGCGGGAGTTTCTGGAGCTCATGGTGAAGGAGGAGAGGAGCCATTTCAAGATCCTCGACGATATGAGGTTTTATCTGACCGATCCGGCGGCCTGGTTTATGGAGATGGAAAAGAGCGGATTGGACGGCGCCTGATACGGTGCTCGCGCGTAAGATTGAAATTGGGTCAATATAAGCGTTTTTATTTGCAAAATCGATTTGATGGGGGTTATAATGTCCAAGCTCAAAACAATAGCATTCTTCCTCTTATTGGTGTTTTTGTGCTCATCGAGTCTCCCTTTATGGGGGAAAGTGAATCTGAAGACGGGGGATTCTTTCCCTGATATAGAGTTTAAAAAGCCCAAGGATTCGGAAGATAGGAAGTACCTCGGTTTAAGGGGCTGGGGCGGTTTCGCAATAGGAGATATACAGGCGGAGGTGGTGATTATCGAGCTCTTCTCCATGTACTGTTCCCATTGCCAGAACGAAGCGCCCCTTACGAGGAAGCTGTATGAGATAATCGAGGCGGATCGGAGGCTCAAGGGGAGGTTCAAGATTATGGGGATCGGGATCAATAACTCCGATTTTGAAGTCGACTTCTTTAGAAATAAATACGAGATTCCGTTTCCCCTCGTCTCCGACGGTGAAGACATGGTGCAAAAAACGATCGGGAAGGTCCTTACTCCCCACTACGTGGTTGTTAGGATAACCGGCGATGGAAAGACAAGGGTTATCTTTTCCGAGTCGGGGAGACTGGAGGATCCGATGGTCTTTCTGGATATGATCTATAAACTTGCAATTCCGAAGGAGTAGATAGATGTTATCAAGAGATAAAAGGAGAGGAATACTGCCCCTCATGGGGATTATCGCGCTCTCTGTAATTTTGTTCGCTTTGAACACATTTGCGGAATCCGGGGCAATGGCGGGCAGTATTTATGATCCGGGAAGGCTGAAGCCGACCGACAGCCGACTGAAGGTAAAGGTGGGTGATGAGGCCTTCGATTTTACCCTTCCCGCCATAGGTGGAGAGAAGGTCACGCTGAGCCAATATCGCGGAGAGAAAAACGTTGTTATCTCCTTTGTCCCGGCGGCGTGGACTCCGGTCTGCTCCGAGCAGTGGCCCGGATACAACATCGCCAAGGAGATGTTCGATCAATACGACGCGGTCCTTTTGGGGATAACCGTAGATAACATCCCCACCCTCTTTGCATGGACAAGGGCCATGGGGGAGATATGGTTTCCGGTTCTATCCGATTTCTGGCCGCACGGTGAGGTGGCCGATAAATTTGGGATTCTAAGATCAGACGGCCTTTCGGAGAGGGCGATATTCATTATAGACAAAAGCGGCGCTATAAGATTCATCAAGGTAAGCGATATAAATGAGAGACCCAAGCTTGAGGTCATAATAGACGAATTGAAGAAGCTGAAAGATTAATCATGTTGACGTGGTTTTGAACAGGAACTTGACAAGGAACTTGATGTAAGGATTTTCTAAAATGATTAACGAAAGACTTATCCGAATCGTTAGGGACAAGAAGGAAAATATTTTGGCTCTCTGGTTGAAGGACTTCAAGGAGACCAGGACCCTGAGGACGGAAGCGGGCGTGGATGAATCCAAATTGAAGTTGATAATGGCCGATGTCCTCGAAGGCTTCGATAACGTGATGGAAAAGGATGTCTCGATGTACAGGCTCTGTCTCGATTTCACGAGAATCGGAGACGAGTTTTTCAAGGACAACTACGCCATTCACGATATTGTCAACGCCTTTACTATCCTGAAAAAGGTCGTGATGGAGGTGGTGACCACGGAGGGCTTTTTCGACACCGCCTTTGAGCTCTATAAATTGCAGGAGCTGAACAACAGGGCGGTCCTATACTTCGACAGGGCGATCTATTACTCCGCCCTCGGTTATGAGGACAGCCTGAAACAGCTTATGGCGGATAAGGGCAGTCTGGGAAAACTCAAGAAGTTCTTCGGCGCCGCAAAAGGGAGGATGAAATATATTCAGAGCTGTGCCCTCGAAGCCGAGAAGTAGACCGGATTTCGGGATCGGGGATCTCTTGGTCTCTGATTGGGTCGGCGGGAGATTTGCAGCGGTCAGCCCGGATAAGGGGTCGTGTCCTTGAGGGGGGAAGGGAGATTGTATATTTTTGGGGGCAGGGGGGGAGTTAGTCAGACGTCAATATTGTGTCAACTTGATTTGTGATCTATTAACAAAAAATCGTAAGGCAATTCTGAATCGGGTAAAAGCCGATTCCACAAAGGAGTTGAAAATGAGCGAAATTTTTAGTATGGACGAGATCTTCGAAATTGCGGAGCAGATAGAGAGGAACGGGGCCAGGTTTTATAGGAAGGCCGCTCAGTCCTTCACGGAAGACGGCAAGAAGATGCTCTTGGAGCTTGCCGATATGGAGGATAATCACGAGAAGCTCTTTTCAGAGATGAGGCGCGATTTCGCCGAAGAGTCCAAGCTGGCCGAGTCGTTCGATCCGAACGGGGAGGCTGCCCTCTATCTGCAGGCGATCGCCGACGGCCACGTCTTTAAGTTCGACGAGGATCCGTCGGAAAAATTGAAGGGTACAGAGAGTATGGAGGATATCCTCAAAATCGCCATCGGACTCGAAAACGACTCCATAGCCTTCTATACCGGAATTCAGGAGGCGGTTCCGGACAAGCTGGGCAAGGATAAGGTCAATAGTGTTGTGATTGAAGAGATGGGACACGTCAGGCTCCTAAAGGAAAAGCTTGTATCCCTTAAATAGTGAGTCGTGGGTCCGGGTATTGAGGATTGTCTGTCGAGTAAATGGGGTGCATTAAATAATTTCAGTGGGCCATTTATATGAAATGAGAGTAATGTCCTTTTTTCCTGCGGGATTATAAGGGACGGTCCCGGCGGTCTTTTGGCTCAAAAATTCTATAACTCCCGACCTTTAAGGTGGGCATTTCCTTTTGCGCTCGATCAATCCCCTGAATGTTAAAGGTGGTTTCTGCTCCCCGTTCACAGTTTAAATCGGACGGTTTCATTTCATTAAGTGCGGGGCGTTGGGAGGACCTTTTCCATACGATCAAATCTATTTAATGGCGGTCCTGTACTGATTTGCCAAAACCAATCTTTAACTCCTTACACTTGTGGTACGTTGTCACAACTTGGAGTGATAAAGCCCTCAACCCCTAAAGATTAAAAGGTGTCCCCGCATATTTTTTAAGCGTAGAAAATACGGTGGGTTTGTATCTTGACTCGATAGGGCATTTGGTGATTGTTTAAAAATGGTCGATAGCTGAATGGAATAGATTGCCCACTCCACAATCAGAGCGCCTTCAATAGTAACTCCAGCCCCCCTTTTATATTCCCGCCTAAATGAAACCTGATGACCTTTCGCCCTGCGTTGACGAGGGCGTTCATGTCGCCCATCGCCTGGGCGGCCTTCAACACGCCGAAAGTGATGCTCGAGTCGTCTCTCCCCGCCTCGTCCGGAACGGGTATGTCCGGCCCGTCGTCGGCGGTAAACTGGATGAAAAGGCCGCCGCCCGCGTCCCCCTTGTGGAGCTGTCCCGTGGAGTGGAGAAAGCGGGGGCCGTAACCGAACGTGGTGGCGACCCGAAACCGCTCCCGGATTTTTTCGCGAAAGCGGGACATCATTTTTGTTGTGTCGTCTCCAGGTTTGAGGTAGGCCATGAGGGCCACGTACCCCCCGGGTTTTATGCTGTCGAGAAACGAGACCAGCGCCGCGTCCGGGTCGGCCGCGGGCGCTCCCCCGTAGACATTTATGTCGCCGCCCGCAATGGTCGGGACTTCCGAGGGGAGGCTTCCCGACTCCCTGTACCGGAAAACGGCCTCCTTGGCCAGGACCTTGGCGGACTCCACGTCCGGCTGCTCAAAGGGATTGATCTTGAGGAGATGCCCGGAGACGGCGACCGCCATCTCCCAAAGGAAGAACTGCCCCCCGAGGTCGTAAAGGTCGGACAGGGAAAGTTTTACCAGGGGGCGGCCCGCCTTCTCGACCTCGGCGATAAAGGGGTCGTGGGTCGTGTCCCCGTCAAGCCCCATGTATACAAAGAACCGGTCGTCTCCGTAAAGGTTCAACTTGCCCAAAGGCTCGTCCACCACAGGCACTATTCCCACACCCTCCTTTCCGGTGCTCTCCGCGATCAGCTGCTCGGCCCAGTCTCCGAAGGAGGCGAACTCGGGTGAGATGATAAATGTGGCCTTGTTCACCGAGGCGTTGTGAAGGGCACCCATCAGCGCCCCAAGCTTGACGGCTTCGCTCCCGCCCTCCGGGGAGCCTGAAACCCTCGATTCGGAGGCGACGCCAATCGCACTTTTGAGAAGCCTTTCTATGTCTATCCCTATCAGGGCCGCCGGCACAAGCCCGAAATACGACAGGGCGGAATAGCGTCCCCCGATGTTCGGGTCGTTGAGAAAGACCTCGCGGAAATTTAGCCGCCCGGCCGTCTCCGCCAGGGATGACCCGGGATCGGTAACGGCGACGAAACCCTTCCCCGCCCGTTCGGCCCCGAGCTTTTCTACGGCGAGGTTGTAAAAGTATTTGAAAAAGGATAGGGTCTCCACGGTCGTTCCCGATTTCGTGGAGACGATAAAGAGGGTCCTCTCAATATCGAGCCGGTCGGCGAATTCCGATACCGCCCCGGGGTCGGTGCTGTCGATAACGGCGAGGTCGAGAAATCTCTTCTTGACGCCGAAGGTCTTTCTGAAAAGCTCCGGGGCGAGGCTCGATCCGCCCATCCCCATGAGAAGGGCAGCGGTGTAACCGGCCGACTTGACATTCTCCACGAATTTTTCGATTGCCCCCACGTTCTCGATCATGGTCTCCGCTGTATCGAGCCACCCGAGACGGTTTGTGATCTCGTCCGGTTCCGGCTTCCATACCGTATGGTCGCGTCCCAAGATCCTCGAGACCACCTTTTCACTTTCCATTCCAAGGAGGGCGCGATCCAGTTCATTCCGGTAGCCTCCCGCAAAAAAGAAAGCCTTTTGTCCAACCACCATGGGAGACTCCTTTTATCAGTTATTTTAGTTGAGGGTCGTCTCGATGAATCGAGTCGATCCTTTGATAAATCGCCCGTTTATCTAAAACAGTATTATCTATTCCCTGCAAAGCTCCAGGCCGTAGCGGGCGGTGCCGATCAGGGCGGCCTTCGGATTCATTATCACGTGTACGGGAACGGCCGAGAGGAGGTCCGTAAACACGCCTTTCTCCACAAAGGCATCCATAAAACTACCCTCCTTGAGGCGGGAGATGATTCGCGGAGGAATCCCGCCCCCTATGTAAAGGCCGCCGGTGGCGACCACCTTGAGGACGAGGTTTGCCGCCTCCCTCGCCAAGATCGAGATGAAAATCGACAGTGTCTCCTCGCAGATTTTGCACCCCCTCTCTTTGGAGAGGGCGCAGCCGACTATGATCGGCGTCGGATCGTCCACCCCCGTAAGCTTATCGGCAAGCCAGGCCGGCTCTTTGAAGTCTCCGCAGCCCTTCAAAAAATTGTAGACGTTCGGTATCCCCCTTCCGGAGCAGACGTCTTCGTAGCTTACGTGTTTATGGTTCCGATAAAGATACTGCATCAAATCGATCTCGGTCCGGGTCTTCGGGGCGAAGTCGACGTGTCCCCCCTCGGAGGCTTGGGGGCGATATCTATCTCGAACGCGATCTCGATCGCGGTCTCGATCTCCGTCCCAGGTTAAGAATGCCTCCCCGAGGCCGGTCCCCGGGGCGATAACGGCAATGGGCGCTCGATTGACCGGCACACCCTCATTTAGGGTCGTCAGGTCTTCATCCTCAAGACAGGCGATGCTGTTGGCTATGGCGCAGATGTCGTTGAACAGGTCGACGTTTTCGATGTTCAGGGCTTCTTTCAGCCTCTCCTCGTCGATCGTCCAGGGGAGGTTAGTTATATTCGCGCGGTGGTCAAGAACCGGGCCCGCCACGCCGAAGCTCGCCCTGGTTATCTTCACACTGTTTTCCTCAACGAACTCGTTCAGCAGGGTATAGAGGTCGGGATATCGATCGCTCGGAAATGTTTCGGACACTACGGGTGACCGCGCCTCGCTGTCGGCCGAGTAGATTCCCAGGATGGTCTTCGTGGCGCCTATATCACCTACAAGCAACACTGTTAACCTCCATCTTATCTATTGAATGCCGCTGTATATTATTTCGTTTTATTTGTATAACCGATATATTAAGTTATAAGTTAGTTAAATGGTGTTTCGGTTTTTCAAATCGATATTATATCAGAATGGAAGGCGTAAACAAGCGGAGAAGGAGTTTTTTTGGATGAATTATTGGTAAGGTGTGAGATATTAAATATTTTGGAAAAATTTGATGTCCATGACTTACCTTGTCGTTGCGATAAATCTTTTGCGGTCCCTAAGTTCTTACCTCGTTCAGATGATCGCTTATATAACAGGTAAGCAATCTCGAAAGCTCCTCGATCACTTCCCCCTCGTCGATCTCATCGGATCCAAAGACCAGCTCGTGGATAACGCCCTCGGAGGCATAATAGATCACGTGTGCCATCGTTCTTGTTTTTTCCTTGGAATCAAAGACCTCCGACGAGAGCAATGCATCGGATATTAATTCCACCACCTGGGAATCTATCTTGTCTTTCATGATTCTCTCTATCTTTACATCGTAGAGGGACATCCTTAAAGATTCCTTTAGAAACAGCGGTGATCTCTTGTGCGAGGCGACCATGATCTCCACGATCTTTCTGACAGTATCGTTCAGCGATGTCTCCTCAAGCGATGTGAATACCTTCAAGCCCTCCCTTGCTTCAGATGTTATTTCCTCCATGTATCGGTCTATTATTGTTATGAAGAGGTGTCTTTTGTCTTTGAAATAGGCGTAAAAGCTGCCGACACTGACCCCCGCCTCTTTTGCGATATCGTCGGCCATTACGTCGTGATAGCTTTTTTCGGAGAAAAGCCTCTTGCCTGCCTCCATGATATTTTCCTTTGTCCTTATCGCGCGGTCCTGAATCGGCTCACGGACCGGTTTTTTGTCTGTAGGTCTCTTTGACACCGGCCTGCTCCCTGTCTGTCAAGGGGATAAAGGTTGTTTCAATCGTTGTGAAAAGAAGCTTCCATAAATTTCCCAATCTGTTTCCATGATAACCGGCTTTTTGACATAATACAACAAAAAAATGAGAAATACCTCATTTTTTTGTTGACAACATGAGAAGTTCCTCATATAATTTAAAGTACAGCCGATAGCGGCTTTTTTAAGTGAGTAGTTTAAAATTGTAAAAGGAGTAAAAGATGAAATCAGAGAATTTAAAAACTACAGTGGGGTGGGGCCGGGAAGACGGTACCCTGGGTGCGTTCGAGTTCCTTGCGATGAACAATCCGGTGAAGCGTTTTTTTCATAAGCATTTGGAGCTTAGAATATTTAAGGATTTCCTGAATCGGCACAACCTGGATATCGAGGGTAAGGAGATCATGGACGCGGGGTGTGGCTCCGGTTACAGCAGCAGGTTGATCCTAAGGGAATTCGCCCCGAGCCGGTTGTTCGCCTTCGACCTGATGCCGGAGCAGATCGAGCTTGCCAGGCAAAACAATCCGGAGATTGAATTCTTTATTGGGAGCATGACGGATATCGATGCCGGGGACGAATCGTTCGATGCGGCCTTTGTCTTCGGCGTGCTTCACCACATAAAAATATGGAGGGCCGCTGTTAAGGAGGTCGCCAGGGTGCTGAAGCCAAAAGGAGTGCTTCTCGTTGAGGAGCCGAGGGTAGGTTTTACATGGCCGGAGTTTGAAGAGGGGATTGAGGCCTCCGGTCTTACCATGCTCGATTTCAGAAAATTCTTTTTCGGTTACTTTCGGAGCTATATCTGGCAAAAGCCTTAGATAAGCTTAGTTGCTCTCAAAAATGAAGGATTTTTTGTTTCATATAACCCTGACAATATGCAGCTTGTGCAACAATCATAAGGTAGAGCAGCTGATTTGTAATCATCAGGCCGCGGATTCAATCCAATCATCCCGACCATTTTTTTACTCTCATCAAGTACTTGACAAGCTACTCTGTTCTCTACTATTCTAATCCCTACAAAAAAACTAATAAAGCCGTGGGATTCAATTAATCTCACTGCCTGCGTTTCGCATAATATAATATTTTATAATTTAAAGAGGAGATGTATGCAGGTTCAATGTCCTAAATGTGGTTATACCGGACAGATCAATGACAAGCTCATCCCTGACGGGG
>CAZIWT010000081.1:0-15993 GCA_964542895.1 uncultured Thermodesulfobacteriota bacterium | reverse complement strand
TCATTGGCGAACATCCAATTGCAGAATGAGATAGTGGATAAGAAGAGGGCAGAGGATGCGCTGAGGAACAACGAGGAGCTGCTCAAGGCAACAATAGAATCCACGGCCGACGGTATTTTTGTGATAAACGAGAACGGCGAGGTCACGCACACAAACGCCCGCTTTGCGGAGCTCTGGAATATCCCCGAAAAGCTATTGAGAACCAAAGACGACGAGGAGCTTCTGAAGTTCTTTCTCGATCAGCTCGTTGAGCCGGAGGTCTTTCTCTCCAAGGTGAAGGGATTATACGGAGCGAAAGAGGAGTCGAGGGATATCCTCAAGTTCAAGGACGGGCGCATCTTCGAGCGCTATACCTGCCCCCTCATAAGGAATGGCAAGTTCAGCGGTCGGGTCTGGAGCTTCAGGGATATAACCGAATCAAAAACAGCCGAGGGAAGGATCAAGTCAAGCGAAAGACGCTTTAAGGACATAGCCGAGAGGAGCTTTGATGTCATATACGAGGTGGATTTGGATGGAACGATCACTTACGTCTCGCCGGCGGCCAAGAGGATAACGGGATTTGAATTGAACGATATAATCGGCCAATCCTTCAAGAGGTTGATGACCGAATCGGAGGCGAGGAGGGCCCAGAGGATATTCAGCAGGATGTTGAAGGGAAAGAGTATAGAGGGATATGAGCTTGAGGTGATGAAGGAGGACGGGACCGTGGCGACAATCGAGATAAATTCCTCCCCTATTTTCAAAAACGATGAGATAATCGGAAGCCACGGGGTTGCCAGGGATATCAGCTACAGGAAAGAGATGAGCGACGAATTTGAATCACTATCGATGACAGACAGCCTGACCGGTCTCTTTAATCAAACACAGTTTCATAAGAACCTCAAGAGCGAGGTAAAACGGGCAAAGAGGATGTCATATCCCCTCTCCCTGGTGATTTACTCGTTTGACGACTACGACCGGTACGTTGAAGAGCACGGCCCCCTTAAAGGGGACGCCGTAATAAGGGAGATCGGAAACATTATAAGACGTTATGTCAGGGAGGACGTGGACAGCTCCTACCGTATCAAACAGAACGAGTTTTCGACCATTCTCCCCTGTACGAGCGAGGACAAAGGATTGATAGTCGCCGAGAGGGTCATAGTTAAAATAGCCAAGAGGATAAAGAATATCAAGATCGCTTTTGGGACCGCATCCCTTGAGGGTCACAGGTCCACCGATGACATAATCAAGGCCGCCGAGAAAGATATGATTGCAAACAGGGATTCGATCTGAAGGAAAAGAGGGGAAAGATCGGCCGGCCCATATAATTATTAATATGATATAGCTCCTCTTCCTTACTACCGAATTGTAAGGCTCTTCTTTGTTCTTAGTTGATATTGCGAGCACAAAAACCATATATATCTTCTCTATAGATTTTAGCGGGACAGTTTAGTGGTGAAGTTCATCCCGGCCAAGTGCCCCAACTGCGGCGGGGCCGTCAAGCTGTTAAAAGAGAGCGAGCACGCCTTCTGTCCGTACTGCAATACGGATATCGTCATCGAGGATATCGTAAAGGCTGGAAAGACCCCTTCGGAGATGGAGAACCTCCTGAAGCTCGCGGAGGACTTCTTCGAGATGGGGAACTTCGAGGGAGCCTTCGATTACTACAACAGGGTCCTGGAGCTTGACGTGGGGCAGTGGCGGGCGTGGCTGGGAAGGGGACGGGCCATGTGGTGGATGCCCCGCGACGAATATTTCTTCATCGACGAGATGTTCGACAACTTCGACAAGGCCCTGGAATACGCCCCCGAAAACATGAAGGAGGAGCTGGAGGAGAGGGAATATTCGTACACGCTGGAGATACTCGACGACATCACGGGGGAGTACTTCCTTGTCGATCAGCCGTTCTACATATACAACAGGAGGCTCCCCTTCGCACTGAACATTATAAGGGGGGTACACCTGAGGTACCCCGAAGATGTAAAGATATTGAGGCGGATGGTAGAGCTCTGTGACTACGAGATTGATAAGATTAAAAAATCCTACCGTAATTACATCGACGCGGACAGGCTGATAGAGAGGATCAACGAGGACAGGAGCGACTACGTAGAGAAGCTCGTTGGGCTCGATCCTACCTTTGTGCCGGACGAAACGGTCGAGATAGAGACGGATGATTCCAGGAAAGGCTTCCGCACCTTGGCGTGTATTATTGCCGCTGTTTTAATATCAATGGGTGTTTTCGTCCTCTTTTTAAGGGGGTGCATCAATCTATTGGATTGATTTCTCGAAAAATTTTGGGGTTTAAAAAAGGGGGGGGCCCCCCCCCCCCCCCCCCCCCCCAAAAAAAACAGTTCGCTTTTCCTATTTCTCATACTTGAACGAGACGTCCATCCTCGTGCGAAACGAGGTCACCTTGCCGTTCTCGATCGTCACGTCGAGCTTCTTTATCTCGGCGATCCTCAGATCCTTCAGGCTCTCCGATGCGGTCTCCACGGCGCTTTTGGCGGCGTCCTCCCACGACTTGTCGCTTGTTCCCACAAGCTCTATGATCTTATAAGTGCTTCCCATTTTACTTCCCCCTTTTTTGAATGGTTGAAAAATCTCGATTATTAAATATTAATGTAAAATTCACCCCCTTTCGTACCTGTTTACACTAAATGTACAACCTTTTTGCATTTGTGTCAAGCTGTCTTTGGCACGGGAGATGCACCTTTCCAACTGTTTATGGTGGAGTATTTAGTATGAGGCTTTTTAGTATTACCGCCCTTCTGCCTACAGCTTGAAGATTATCCTTACAATGTGCCCGATGAAAAACGAGATCGCCGAAACCCCAAGGCTTATGGCGGCCATCTCGAGAAACCGTCTCCTAAAGGGGAGGTCTTTGGCCACCGAGATGTAGTAGTTGAAGAACATGATTATGATGACGGCGCTCGTTATAGTAATCGAGAGGGAGATGAAGGGGTTGCTGAAGAAAAAGAAGGGGAGGATCAGGACGAACACCGTCACTATATACGCGGCCCCGGTGTAGAGGGAGGCCTTTATCGGGTGCTTTTCGTCCTCCTCGGTCTTTGTCGCCAGATACTCGGAAGCCGCCATGGAGAGGGAGGCGGATATTCCGGTGACGAGCCCCACGACGGCGATGAGCTTGGTGTCCTGCAGGGCCAGCGTAAACCCGGAGAGGGCGCCGGTAAGCTCCACCAGTGCGTCGTTCAGCCCCAGGACGACCGATCCCATGTAGCGGAGACGCTCCTCGTCGATCATCGACATCAGCTCCCTCTCGTGCTCGTCCTCTTCCTCCGCAATGTCTTTGGCCTCCGGGATTACCACTGCGATCTCCCTGTAGGTCTTCTCCGCGCTCGTCTCCCCCTTCTCCATCAGCTTTATCCCGAAGGTGAGGCCGAAAACCCTCGACACGAAGAGGTAGAACCATATCTTCTTTCTGTCCGGCCTTACATCTTCACTGGTAAATTTTTTCCAGCGGTTGTAATGCTCCAGCTCCTCCGCCGAAATCGTTTTGAGGACCTCGCTGTTTTTTCGGTCCTTTGTCCTCTCCGATAGGAGCTTGTAAATTATATGCTCGGTTATCTCGCTCTTCTGAAACGAGAGAACCGTCTTTCTTGTCTTTTCGTCGAGGGTTTTCATGTCTATCCTAAATTAAAAGGCAATCCTAAATTAAAGGGCTATTCCAAGTTAAAACGGGGGGCGCAATTCGACATCGTTACGTGACATTTTTAAGGAAAGCGGAAAGCGTCCCCTAATTTTATGATATTCAACTAAAGTTCCGCCCTAAAAAACCTGACCGGACCCGATCGACAGGCCGGCCCCTAATTCGGCCCTAATTCGGTGATAGCCAGTCGGTGATCTTCTCGTACGACTTCGTTTCGTAGTGCCCCCTCATGATGCAGAAGGAGTTCGGGCCTCCGTGACTCTTCGGATTGTACGTAACCCCGTGGATGAACAGACCGTCGACGCTGTCGAACGAGTCCATCGTCTTGATGAAGTTCTCCCGGCTCAAGGGTTCCTCGGTCCTCTTCAGTCCCTCCACCAGAAAGTCTGCGTAGTAGAATCCCTTGAGGCTCATCGACCCCACGACCTTGTCCGCCTCCTTGGCGTATTTCTCGAGCGCCTCCCTGTACCACCTGGACGCCTCGCTATCCCCGAAGGGGTCGGGGGTGTAGGAGCCGACCAGCGCACCGTCCCACGCCTCCCCGGCGAGGTCGAACATCTTGGTGTCGTTTACCGTGGTGGAGCCGATGTAGATCGGCCTGTAGTCGAGTCCGTTTGCGGCCTTGACGAACAGCGACACCTTGGGGGTGTGCCCGTAGAGGATCACCGCCTCCGCCCCGGAGTTCATCATTGCAAGGGCGTGGGCGGAGAAATCGGTGTCCATCACCTCGTAGGGAACCTCTACCGCGATTTCTATCCCGAGCTTTTCCGCCGCCTCCTTGGTGCCGGTCAGGCCTTCCTTACCGAAGTCGTCGTTCTGATAAAGTATCCCGATCTTCTTAACCCCGAGTTCGCTTGCGGCGTAGTACGTCAGGATTTTCGCCTCGAAGTAGTGCTCCGGAGAGCCCACAAAGACGTTGTCTCTGGGGGGCGTCGATGGGGCCCGGTTTCCGGCGATAAGCCCCACCCAGGGGACGTCGCTCCTGTCTATGTAGTCGATTACCGCCCCGATGTTCGCCGCCCCGAGGATCCCCACAATGGCAAACACCTTCTCCCCCTCGATAAGCTTGATAACGTTCGCCTGGGTCTTTGCCGGGTCGTAGGCGTCGTCGAGGATGATGAGCTCGATCTTCCTCCCGTTGATTCCCCCCTCGGCGTTGATTGCGTCAAAATAAGTCTTCATGGAGCGCTGAATGATCCCCAGGGTGCTGACCGGGCCTGTCTGGGGGCCGCTCGTGCCGATAAGGATCGTCGCCCCAGGCGCGACCGCGCCCTCTACCGTCTCGGGTGTCACCTCCGCCGGCTTTTCGGCGCAGGAGAACAGTGCCGCTGAAAACATCAAAGCGAGAAGAAGAAAGGCGGCCGATTTAAAATATCTTTTGATCTTCATAATCCAAATCCTTAAAAAAATTTATCCATCCATCACCTTGGCGATGTGTCTTACCATCTGCTCCACGACCATCTCCATGACCGGCCTCGGCAGGAAGTAGCCCTTTGCCTCCTCCATGATGAGCTCGGTCAGCTCCGCCGTCGACTCCTTGACGTCCCCCGTCCTCGCGTAGGACTCCTCCAGATGTTTTCTCGTCCGGTTTGCCGACTCTATGGACCTCTTCATGAAAGATCTTCCCTCCTCTCCGGTGAAGGCGCCGTAGTGCTCCGCCAGGTGGATCTCGACGTCGTATGAGGCAAAGCGCTCGAGGGACTCCTGGTACTTGGTGAAGTTCGAGTTTCCGGAAGCGAATATGGTGTCTCCGAAGGGGATGCCGCCGGCGTCCGAGGCGAAGAGCGCCTTATCTTCCGGCATGTAGACCCCTATGGAGCAGGAGGAGTGGCCCGGGGCGTCTATGATTTGAAGCGTTACACCCCCCCAGTTTACGGCGTCCCCGCCACTTACGGTGTCGTCAACCGGAAAGGAGTCGTAGTTCAGACCGAGCTCGTCCGCCTTCTCCCCAAGGTTGTTTGCCGAGAGGAGGCCCATGTTGAGCTCCCTTATCGAGTCGGCCACCTTCGGGTTGGTCAAAAGCTCCCTCCCCCTGGGGGAGGAGACGACCTTGAGGCCGGGGATCAGCTTCTTGAGGGCCGGGGCCGCCCCCACGTGGTCGAAGTGTGAGTGGAGGAGAAGGAGCCTCCTTATTTTAGATTTGTCGATTCCGAAGCGGTCGAGCTGCTCCCATATATCCGGCACTATGTATGCCATCCCTCCGCCTAAAATCGTGTATTCGTCCTTTCCCACGAGGTAGACGCACGACTCCTCCCTTCCCAGAAGCGTGATCCTGTCTGTAATCCGGCCCGGCTCCTTGATCCACATCGGTCTTTTAAGTCTCCTCTCCAAGTTTTGGGTTGAGATATTTTATACACTTTTTCCGGTTCAAAATCAAGGATTTATCGCTCGTGCTTATTGGATATGAGTTTTTGGTTTTAAACCGAAGTTTTTAGCCATATTAAAAATCTATCCTTTTAAATCGCTCCGATCTGAAGTATCATACGTGTAATATTATTGACGATCGGGGGAAAAGTCATTGGGTAAGGGGAGGAAAAAGGACAGGCCCATCCCGTGCGACTACCTCGCCGGGGAGAAGAGCGACAGGGCCAAAATCCTGTTCGATGCGGTGAGGACCCACATTCGGTCTCTCTGCGAGGGGGTGAGTGATGAGACCGGTGGGCTTGGAGCTTCCTCTCCACTTTCGATACTGGACGTGACGTGCGGGACGAGCCCCATGTCGGGCCCCATCCTGGACGAGTTTCCGGGCGCCCGCTATACCGGGGTTGACATGAACGAGAGGGCGATAGAAAAGTGCAGGTCGAGGTTCCCTGATCATATTTGGGTATGCTCCCTCAGCAACCGCTTCGTGGTTGAGAGGCGCTACGACCTCGTAATCCACATCGGTGTCTCATCCCCCAGGTACGACGTTTCCGAGATCCACTCGCGCCTTGTCGAAAATCCTTTCGGGGGGCCGGGACTGGTTCTTATAGAGTGGGGTGACAACCGGGAGGGGACGTGCGATACGAGACAAACCTACGAAGACATAAGGGGAGCCTACCTGGAATCGGGATATGTCGTTGTCGACGGGGGCGGATTCGACATGGGCGATGTCCCCTATCCGATCAGGCGGTATGAGGTACTAATAGAAGTGAAATAGATCTTTTCTATGCTTTTTAAGAATTGTATAAGGTTTTATAGTGCAGTGTGGATTTATATAGAACCGTAAGTAAAAGATGACCACCCCGTTTTCTCGCCGAACAACCGGACACATCGAACTTCCCCTCTCCTCCCTTAACTTAAGACTGCGACCCCACCCCAACCAGGCTAATCCCTCGATACCTTCTTGTAGGACTCGACCCTGCAGCCGAACCTCTCGAACCCGACCCTCTTTTCCTCAAGCGCCTCTTTAGTCGGCGATCTGAACCTCATCCCCAGCTCCAGGAGGTGCTCGATCTCGTCGGCCGACCTTTTGAGCCTTATAGAAAGCTTATCTACCAGAAGGTCGAACTTTTTCTTGTCCTCCGGGCCGAAAACCTTGAGGATGTATGTGACGGCAAACTCGTGCCCGCAGAAGCGGCAGACCCTGGCGTCCTTATATATCTTCTTTTTGCATTTGGGGCACACCTTCTCCTTGGGGACTTCGAGGTCACTTTCGTTCGGGATCTCATCGGCCGTAAGATCGTGGTGTCCTTGATTGTGCGCCGTCCGCCGCCGGTGGGCATCCCTATCCCTCATCCGTTTCTGCCTCTGGATTGTTCGCCCGTCTACGTACAAGACCAGGCCGAATATGGTAAAGAGGGAGCCTATGAGCAACGCGGGGAGCCTGAAGCTGTTGAGAAACTGGGAAAGGGTGAATTGTCCCCCGAACGTAAGCCACAGGAGGAGAACGCCGATAATCAAAAGCGAGATGCCCCAAAAGATGCGCCTGAATCCCATAAAAACGACTCCCTTTAATCTCGATGTCGAGCCGACTTCAAAAGGTTACTGTCACTCGGAGACCCCCTCCTTGAGCCTCGGGTCCAGGGCGTCCCTAATCCCCTCTCCGAGGAGGTTGTAGCCGAGGACGGTGACGAGAATGGCGAGCCCTGGGTAGAGGGAGAGCCACGGGGCTATCTCGATGGTGTCTTTTCCCTCGGTCAGGATGTTTCCCCAGCTCGGGGTGGGCGGCTGTATCCCGATTCCCAGAAACGAGAGGGCGCTCTCGGTCAGGATGGCGCCGGCAACGCCCAGTGTCGCCGCCACGAGGATCGGCCCCATGGCGTTGGGAAGGATATGTCCGAAGATGATCCTCATGCTCCCCGCCCCCTGCGCCTTGGCGGCGAGAACGAAGTCGCGCTCCTTGAGTGACAGGAACTCCGCCCGAACGAGTCTCGCCACTCCCATCCACCCCGTTATCCCGATGACGATCATTATGTTCCAGATGCTCGGCTCCAGGATCGCTATGACCGCCAGTATCAGGAAGAATGCGGGAAAACAGAGCATTATATCCACGAAGCGCATGATGACGGCGTCTGTGACCCCGCCGTAGTAACCCGCCAGGGCGCCGACAAATACCCCGATTACGAGGGATATCCCCACAGCCACGAATCCAACCTTGAGCGATATCCTCGAGCCATAGACCATGCGGGAGAACACGTCCCTGCCGGTCTTGTCGGTGCCGAAGATGTACTTCGCGCTCGGCGGTGAGAGGACGTTTTCACGGTCGATCTCCGACGGATCGTGGGTGGAGATTGCGGGTGCTAAAAAAGAGACCATAAAGAAGAAGAGGACGATTATAAGCCCCGAGAGGGCGAGCTTGTTTTTGAGAAAGCGTTTTAGGGAATCGGATTTCATACGGTGAATTTCCTCTCTACCCTCTTCAGCTCCTCCTCGATCTCCTCGACGGAGAATATGTCGTAGCGGATGAGGAGATTTACAAGAGCGCGAATCATAATCCGCTCCTTTTTAAGGGTCGAAAAGTGGGATTCGTCAAGCTCCTTCTTTTCCTTCGCTCTTTTCCCTGAAACGGCGGTATCCACCATCTTATTGATCAATTCCTCTTCGCCGTCCTCGCCCGTGCCGGGAGTCTCCTTCGCCACCCAAGTCGATGTGTCATCGGCGATATCCTCCCGCACCACCGCGCCGTAGTAACGCTCGACGGCGGGCAAGAGCTCGCTCTCCTTACAGATGACCGGCTTGATCTTGATCCCCGTCACGAACTGCATATCCTCTATGGCACCGAGATCGAGTGGGTTCAGCATCGCCACAAAAAGGGTCTTTTTCCCGCCCACTTCATCCTTCTTCACGGGAATGGCCACATATTTCTTCGCTATGTCGGCCGGCAGCATCTCGGCGAGCTCTTCGGGAATCGACTTTTCTTTCAGGTCGACGGAGGGGATATTGAAGTGGTATCTCAACGCCGTCAGGAGCTTCTCCTCCGAGATGATGTTCAGAGCGACCAGCGCCTGCCCCAGCTTTCCCCCGTGCTCCTTCAGATATTCAAGGGCCATTTTGATGTCGTTTTCCGTGACGATTTTCTTTTTCACCAAAAGATCGCCCAAACGCACCTTTTCTTTCATAATAATCTCACTATCACGCTTCCCCCCGACAATTACGCGGGCTTTGTCCCTATATGCGGGGAGGAGATACGCGGTATCTTATGGATTGGAGAATCCATGCGTAATATTACATATCATATATCTCAAGCTGTATCGTACCAAAAACGGCCCGTACGGCGTTCAGGCCCGTCCCCGTCACTCCTCGAGCTTCTCCCTGATATCATCTATGGTGATATACTCCTTTTCGATTAGTATCTTTATAAGAGCCCTCAAAAGCTTATTGTCCCCCTTTGATTTCTTGGCCTCTTTGGCCGATGTGTCTTTCGGAGGCTCCTCGTTCTTTCCGCCTGTCTCGGCCGGCCTTATCTGCTCGGCGTTGTCGTAGATAACCTCCCCGGTGGATGTGATCTTGAGCTCATCTCCGCCCCTGATTATCGTCATAACTTCTTCGTTGGAATTTTCATCCGTGCCTTTTCCACCGACGGGGGAGCGCGAGCCCTTGGGATCGATGTAACCGGTATCCAGCTTGTAGTAATCGCTGAGGGCGTTCATTATGGAGTGTTCTTTTGAGAGAACCGGCTGAATCTTGTGCCCGGAGACGAACTGCATCTCCTCGACCGCCTTTATATCCAGGGGATCGGACATCGCCACAAGGAGGGTCTTCTTGCCGAAGCTTACGGTTATCTTTACCGGAACGGCCTTATATTTTCCGGCCATCTCTCTTGAAATGAGCCTGATCACATCGGCGGGGATATCGATCTCCTGGAGGTCCATAATCGGGATTTCTAGGTGATATTTCAGGGCGGCGAGCAGCTTGTCTTCCGAGACGATCCTCAAAAATATCAGAGCCTCCCCGAGCCTCCCCCCCCACTGTTTCTGGTACTGAAGGGCCCGGCTCAATTGCCCCTCCGTAATTATCTTCCTGCTCACGAGGAAGTCACCAAGGCGCATCTTTGTTTCAGCCATTTTTCGGTCCCCTGTTTGTCAAGCTAAAATAAAGCTGAACCTGAAGTAATGCTCGTTGAGTCCGAGTCTGAAATATCCCATTTCCGCTAAAACATCTCTAGATAAGATACGCACTGTCCGATACTTTTTCCTTTGCCCCTTTTTCATTTCAGGGCCGCTCACCGGAACGACATACTGACCGCAGCGTCCGCCCGGGCTTGAGCGGGCGGGCTTGAGTTGTAAAAACAAATTTATCGACTCAAGCGGGGCGGGAGGTCTGCCCGCCCAACTCCAAAATTCTACACCGCACGGAGATCTTTTTCAAGACAAAACAACCGTCGGCGATCCCTTACGTAAACCATCGAGGGTTTTGAGGCCCTGTCTTTTTCCCGCCTAAAATCTCCACCTCGAGATATATATCTCCTCTCTCAAAAAGGTTCGGCCCAACAGCGTTTCATATCACACGGCCTTCTCCACGGCTAACTCGTAAGGGAGGAGAAGAATCCCTCGAGATCGACGTTTCCGCCGCTGATGACCGCCCCAACGACCTTGTTTTTGACGTCGATCTTCCCCGAGAGGAGACCCGCCACGGAAACCGCCCCGGACGGCTCCACCACGAGCTTCATCCTCTCCCACAGAAAGCGCATCGCCTCGACTATCTCCGCCTCCGAGACCGTGACGATATCGGTCACGTTTTTGCCGATGATCTCGAAAGTCCGCTCACAAAGGCTCGTCCTCAATCCGTCAGCTATGGTATCTGGGGGGCGCTCGTTTTTTACGATATGCCCCGCCCTTATCGACCTTAAGGCGTCGTCCGCCCTTTCCGGCTCGGAGGCGAAGACATCTATCTTATCGTCGATCCCCTTGGCCGAGATCGACGTGCCGGAGAGGAGCCCCCCTCCGCCGACCGGGGCGATCAACACCTCGATACCCTCGACGTCTTCGAGGAGTTCCAGGGCCGCCGTTCCCGCCCCTGCGATGACATTGTCGTTGTCGTAGGGGTGGACCAGCGTATACCCGTGCTCTTCGATCAGCCGCCCGGTCTCGGCGATTCTCGCTCCTTCCGAGTTCTCGCAGAAGACGACCTCGGCGCCGTAGCCACGGGTTGCGGCGACCTTGACATCCGGGGAGCCCTTAGGCATGACTACCGTGGATTTCACCCCCAGAAGCTTTGTTGCCAGCGCCACCGCCTGGGCGTGATTTCCGCTGGAGTGGGCCACGACACCCCTTGCCTTCTCCTCTTCGTTAAGCAGGCTTATCGCGTTGAAGGCGCCCCGTATTTTGAAAGACCCGGCCCGCTGAAAGCTCTCACACTTGAAATATAGGGATGCGCCCAATTTCTCGTCGGCCGTCCTGGAGGTCAAAACCGGCGTCCGGTTTATATTGGGGCCTATCCTCCCGGCGGCCTCCCTTACGTCCTGAATTGTTACCATATCGTGCTCATCCGGCAAAAGGGATCTATTAAAATGTGTAATGTCCCCCTTTAAGAAAGAATCATGTTTTTGGCACGTTTTTGGTCCGTTTTTGCCCTTTTTAATCCTTTTTTAGTTATTGCGACCGCCCCCTCACCGCAGTGAAGTAGCAGGTCTCGTCGCCGAGGGCCTTGCACTTCACCTCTTTGACCGTCAGTACGTTTTTGCCGAATGCGTAATCGGCGATGTATTGAATATGTCCGACGTAGTGGTTGCACATGGGCCTTTTGGTCTTGTGTCCGGCGCAGTGGATACAGTCGTACACATCCAGATCGTAGAGCCCCACATCGTTTACCACGACCCTCCCCTTTCCCGAGCCGGCGACGTACATCTCCATCGCCCGGTTAAACCGCTCCTCTTGTGGAAGGTCGTTGATTGAGTCGAAGACATGGCCGAACTCGTCGACGTATCTTATGGTGGTGTATCCAATCCTCCGCCAGATGCCCATGGCCCCGTTCAGGCCGACGAGGTTTTCCACCTCCGAGTATATACTCGCCTGCTCCGGGATGGTAAGACAGGGCTCCCAGGTGTATGCCGGGGGATTTTCGTATATATGGATCAGGCCTACGTTCCTGAAGAGTATCTTTGCGCCGTTGTCGCCGAGGATTTCACGAATCGCGTCCAAGCCGCCCCGGATTCCAAGGTTCGTCGCCATCTTCTCTTCAGCGCTCATTAGAATCATCCCGACAGTAGTTTGGGACAATTATACAATATTGTTGAACAAATATAAAGAATTTATGCAAAGAAAATTCGTACTGAATATCTTAACATATTTTGTACTATGCGTTTCAAATAGGGTTAAATAGCGATATGTTTTTTATAAGATGTGATATGATATCCGGCATGAGCTGATTGTACAGTTACGGAGGATATGGAATGAAAGAGAGGGTATATGTCATCGGCGTGGGGATGACAAAGATTACAAAGCAGGGGGGGAGTTACGAGGAGATGGCCGGATTCGCCGTGGGCGAGGCGATGTCCGATGCGGGGCTTTCGATGGAGGACGGTGACGACAGGGGGAGAATCGGCGGGATATGGTACGCAAACTGCGCCCAGGGGATGTTGACGAGTCAACACTCCATTCGGGGTCAGGTGGTCTTGAGGAGGCTCGGCTTTACGGGGGCGCCGGTGGTGAACGTGGAGAACGCCTGCGCCTCCGCCACTACGGCCCTCAACCAGGCGGTGAACCACGTTGTCGCCGGGGTCTCGGATTTGGCGCTCGCCGTCGGGATCGAGAAGATGACGCCAGACTTCGATGACCTCCCGAACCACCCGGAAATCGAGGCGGCCCTCCCGCACATGGGGCTCTCCGCCTTCTGGAACGGCTGCGAGCAGGACAGGAAGGATGAATATATCGAGAAGTGGCGCCGTGAGAAATCGAGGCTCACCGGGACCCCCTTCGAGGAGACGGACGTGGGGGTGGGAAGGAGCCCGTTTATGGACTATTACGCCGTGAAGGCGCTGAAGATGATGGAGCGCTACGGCTGGACCCAGAGGCAGCTGGCCTGTGTCTGCGCAAAGACCCACCACATGAGCACGATGAATCCGAAGGCCCAGTACACCCGGGATTTCACGGTGGACGATGTCTTAAGCGACAAGCCGATAACGTACCCCCTGACGAGGGCGATGTGCGCCCCCACGGGGGAGGGGTGTGCGGCGGCGGTAGTCTGCTCGGAGCGGTATCTCAAGGAGGGGAGGGGGATTAATGACCCGGTCCTCGTTTTGGCCTCGGTCCTGGTTTCGGGTAAGGACAGGGGGGATTTCGACGCCGACATCTCGGGGCGGGCGGCCGAAACAGCATACAGGGAGGCCTCCCTTTCGCCTGTGGATATAGACGTTCTGGAGCTTCACGATGCCACCACGTTTGCCGAAATATACCAGGCGGCCCAGGCGGGGTTCTGCACTATGGAGGAGGCGGGAGAGTTCTGCTCCACGGGGGCCACCGATCTGGGAGGCGTGATACCCACGAACACCAGTGGGGGGCTCGTCTCCCGGGGGCACCCGGTGGGGTGCACGGGGCTCGCCCAGGTATACGAGATAGCCACCCAGATTAGGGGGAGGGCAGAAAAACGCCAGGTTGTGGGCGCGAGAATCGGGATGCACGTAAACGGGGGCGGCGTAATCGGTGCCGAGGAGGCGGCCCTGGGCGTGCACATCCTGAAGGCGGTTTGATTCCGATCCCGTCTTCAGACATTTTTACATCTTACATGATTTAAACGGTGCTTTTCCAACTTAAAGTTTAATCGGCACCGTACGTCTTGATCATCGGCGTTACTCGTAACAAAAAAGGGGAGCAATTGCTCCCCCATTGAATTTGAACTAACCGTACTCTCCAATCTACCCCGTGACCATCCGCCTCACGATATCGGTGAAGACCTCGCTCCCCTTTACCATGTTCTCAACGGATATCTGCTCATCGATCCCGTGGACCATCTTTATATGCTCCATCGGGACGAAGGCGGGGCAGATGCCGTAGGAGGGTATCCCCTTCTTCCTGAAGAAGCGGGAGTCGGACGTCCCCATGAGGAGGGACGGGGCGATCACGGAATTCGGAAAGTGATCCGCGACCGTCTCCTTCATGATCCGGTAGTGTTCCGTGTCGGTGGGGGACTCGGTCGAGTCGCTCCTCTGTATCTGCTCGATCTTTATCTCGTCGTCGTTGAGCTTGCTTTTGATCTGGCCTATGAACTCGTCTACGTCCTGGCCGGGGAGGACCCTGCAGTCCAGAACCGCCTCGGCGTGGCTGGGGATGATATTTGTCTTTTCCCCGGCCTTCATTACGTTTAAGCTGATCGTGTTTTTCACCATGGCGGCGATCTGGGGCAGCGCGAGGAGCCCGCTCTCCTTCAGCACCTTGACCAGCGTCTCTTCCCTGCCGTCGTCCACGAAGGGTTTAAGAAACTCCCAGCCGGAGGCGAGGTTTTTGAAATATTCTGCTATGATGGGCGTTATCGTGATGGGGGTTTCTTCTGCGAGGAGCCTGACCACGGCCTTGGTCAGGTTCTCCAGGGCGTTCTGGCCGTGGGGGGCGCTACCGTGGCCTGGGAGGCCCTCCCTTGTAAGTTTCAGCCAGCAGATCCCCTTCTCCCCGGACGAGATCATCATCACCGGCCTTCCGGGGATGATGTCGCTCACCCCGAATCCCCCCTCGTTTAAGACGACGTCCGCCTTGAAGTCGTCGAAGTGGTTTTCGACGAGGTAGCCGGCCCCTTCACCGCCCCCCATCTCCTCGTCCGCCGCCGCGAGGAAGACGAGGTCCCGGTTGAGGTTTACCCCCTCCCGCTTCAGGGTCAGAAGGGCTACCAGCTCCATGATCCCGATCCCCTTCATGTCCAGGGCGCCGCGGCCCCGTATCATGCCGTCCACGATCTCGCCGGAGAAGGGATCGAAGCTCCACTCGTCCCGGTTGGCGGGGACGACGTCCGTGTGGCTGATCATCAAGACAGGCCCTTTGTCTCCGCTTCCGGAAAGCTGGGCGCGGATCGAGACCCGCCCCTTCTTCGATTCGTACGTCTTGTATTCGATCCCCTCTTTGTCGAAGATATCCTTTAAAAAGGCCACCGCCTTCTCCTCGTTTCCGGGGGGATTTGTCGTATCGATCTTCAGAAACTCGCACAGGAGCTTCACAGCTTCGTCTTTCATATCCGTCTCCTTACATTCAGGTTCATGTCAACTCTGTTCATGTTACAGTATTTTATAAGTATAATGCCTGGTTCTACCGCCTCAATCGTTACCCACTGCCTCGTTCAGGATTCAGATTCCCCCGCTCCCTATTCCTTGATAGAGTACTTAAGCGCGGCCTCGGCGTGAATCTTCGTCGTATCGAAGAGCTGGACCTCGGCGTCGTCGGGGCCGATTATGAGCGGAATCTCCGTGCAGCCGAGGATTACCCCCCCGGCCCCCCTCTTTGAGAGCTCCCGGATGATTTTGACGAGCTTCCCTTTGCTCTTGACGTTCAGGATGCTCTTTACGAGCTCCATGTAGATGATCCGGTCGACCTCGTTTATCTCATCCTCTTCCGGGACGATCACTTTAAGTCCCTTTTTCTTCAGGCCTTCCCTGTAGAAATCCTCCTGCATGGTGAAGCGCGTACCCAACAGCCCCACGCGTTTTACCCCGGAGGCTATTACCGCGTCCGCGGTGACGTCGATGATGGAGAGTATCGGGAGCGTTGTGTTCGGCAGGATAAATTCGAGGGAGCGGTGGGGGGTGTTTGCCGAGATTAGGCCGAAATCCGCCCCGGCCGACCCAAGCCGCTCGAAGACGTCGGCCATTTCCAGGCCGGCCTCCTCCCACTTTCCATCGGCGAACCACTCCGAGTATTTCTGGAAGTCGACGCTGTAGATCAAAATATCGGGATAATACTCGTCTCCGGCTTGTTTCAAATATCCGCGCGTTATGGTGTTGTAAT
>CAZIWT010000080.1:0-16305 GCA_964542895.1 uncultured Thermodesulfobacteriota bacterium | reverse complement strand
CTCTGATGAGATAACTATTTTCTTTACGTCAGTGTACTGTTGGTTTGAAACGCTTATTTCACGGGTGACAGGCTCTCCAACATTGTATCCGTTTGCCCATATCTTTAATATGTAGTTTCCGGCCGGGACATTGTAGAAGTAATACATTCCCTTTGTATCTGTATACATAGGGGAGGAGCACTCACCTCCGGTTCTACATAGTGTTACCGGAATATCTTGAACCGGATTTTCTCTTCCCTGTGGTGTTTTTTTAACGATCAATCCCCGCACTGTACCGGCATGGGCAAAGTTTACGCCCAAAACGAAGGATACGAGAAATAGAGTTACTATAATAGTTTTTAGTTTCACTTGTTGTCCTCCCTTCCTAATCATTAATGATCTTAAGGTGGTCCTGGATTGTATGGCACTTCCTCTTTTTCAAGGACAAGCGGATTATGTTCATCATTAATCGCTATCGTTTTTGTTTTTTCATCATACTTAACTTTAATCCTGTCGCAATCTCCAAATTTAATAGTTCTGTAGTGTTCTCTGTCAAGACAGATTGGTAACGTTCCATAACCATCCATCTCTACAGACAGTTTAGTCGGTGGTATAGTTTCGGTTGTCTTTGTCGGCAGCACCACGCCGGTTATAGTAAAATCACCACTGGTTCCCGGATCGACTTTAAAAAGGTCTGGTCTAGGCCTAACGATATATTCAACTTTTGATTCATTATCGTTTCCCTGAAGTTCAATCCAGCCTACAACTTTCCACATTTCATATTGATCATACTCTGGCTTAGATTTGAGAAGGTAAATAGTTAATGGAGTGCCTATAATAGTCAATGCTATAAAGTATAAAGCAAGTGGCCCTTGTAGTTTAATTAAAAGATTCTTGTAAGGTCCTTCTACTGATGCCTTTGAAGATGGAAGTTTGCCCAGATAGCGTGATGGAACAATAGGAAGGATTAATATCAAAATACCGAATACTGTCCCTATGATTACTCTTTCCAATATAAATGAAAAATCCATCTTTCTCACCTCCTTTCAAATATAGTGTTTTGTTAAATAGTTAGCATTGTCAATTAAACGCTAACGCATAAATACATAATGATTCATATATACTAATAAAGGCGCCAACGTAGATATGGTCGATCCCGCCGGCGCCTCTTTTTTATGATGCTCTACGGAGATTTATTAAGTGATGATCTTCCAAAATGCATCATAAAAGATGAAATCCTGGAATCTATACCTCTCCGCTTTCTGAAAAATCAGCTATTTTCGGAGAATATAGCATATTGTAGCGGATGTGTCAAGAAATATTTAATTAATGACTAATATAGTTTACAATGAGAATATATAAATAATGTATGATAACAAATTTCTTATATCGATACCTAATAGATATATATATGTAAATTATTTTAGTTTAACAACAAATAAAGTTTGAGGGTCGGCTACATCATACACAATCCGAAATTAAACGAGAGGGGCGCAACTAATATTTTTGGGATTGACGTAGATAAATTAAAGATATTCGAGCGGTGTAAAACAAACACCGTAATAGAAACAAAAAGGTGGAATATCGTGTTTTCCCACCATCTGTATCCTTCCATCTGTGCCCTTCCACCCCCTTGAACCGCCCGTCGTTTGTATCACTGCCGCACGATTCTGCTTATCCCTCCCCAGCAGCCTATCCAGATATCGCCGTTACCGTCGATCGCCAGGGAGGTTACGCGGTCGTCCACGATTCCTTCGTCTGTGCCGATGAACCTGAAAATCTCCCCGTCGTAGATACCCACTCCGCCGCCCCATGTGCCGAACCAGAGCCTCCCCTCCCGGTCTATCATCAGAGACGTTATGGTGTTGGATAGAAGTCCGTTCTTGACCGTGAACCTCTCCTTTACCTTCCCGTTCTTGAGCATGACGATCCCCCTCGACGTTCCGACCCAGACCTCACCGTCTTTACCGAAGGCGATCGAAGATATGAGGTTGCTTAAAAGCCCGTCCTCCTCGTTTATTACCACCCACCTTCCCGAATCGATGATGCCCACTCCCATGCTGTAGGTACCGAACCATAACAGCCCCCCCGGGTCTTTGACTATCCTGTTGATGATCGGCGTCGCGATGTCGTCACCGATACCTATCTTTACCCACTTCTTGCCGTTGAATTTCCCGATGCCGTTTCTCGTGCCTATCCAGATTGCACCGTCCGGCGCCTCGATGACGTCGAAGACGGTGTTGCTCGGCAGGCCGTCCTTGTCCCTGTAGGTCTTCCACTTGCCGTCGTACATCGTGAGGCCCTCTTTTGTGCCGAACCAGAGCCTCCCCTTACCGTCCACCGTCATCGACGTTACGAGGTTGTGGGCGAGCCCGTTTGCCGTGGTGTATTTTTTCCACCCGTCCTTATATCTCAGCGCCCCCCCCTCCGTGCAGACCCAGACGTATCCATCAAAATGGTAAATATTAGTGACGGCGTTCTGATCCTTGCTTCTGCTTACCGTGTTCACGATGTTGTAGTACTCTTGCGCGCTGGCCCCGCCGAGATCGCCTCCGGGCAGGAGAAGCAGCGTAAATAGGGGGAGGAAAAACAGAATTAACGCTACAGTTCTTGATTTCATTGACAGCTCCGGACTTAAATTTGTTGGAAATAGTACCAGATTTCAAGGCCATTAGTCAAGGGGATGTAATATAAAAATAAGGAAGTGTTATGAGCGGGGGTGGTACTTCTTGTGGACGGTTTTGAGCCTGCTCCTGTCGACGTGGGTGTAGATCTCGGTGGTGGTGATGTCGGCGTGGCCGAGCATCGCCTGAACCGACCTGAGGTCGGCGCCCCCGGCGAGGAGGTGCGTCGCAAAGGAGTGGCGAATCGTGTGCGGGCTGATCTCTTTGGATATGGCGGCAACCTCGGCGAACTTTTTTATCAGCCTCCAGAAATACTGCCGGGAGAGCCTCCCCCCCCTCCTGTTCAGAAAGATATAGTCTTCGCGCTTTTTCCCCAGGCTCGGTCTTACCTCCTTTACGTATCTCTCGAGCCAGAAGAGCGCCTCCCCCCCTATCGGGACGAGGCGCTCCTTTTTGCCCTTTCCCTTCGCCACAAGGTAGCCGTATTCGAGGTTCACGTCGTTGAGCATAAGGCCCAATAGCTCCGAGACCCTGAGGCCCGAGGCGTAGAGGGTCTCCAGCATCGCCTTGTCCCTGATCCCGGAGGTGGTGTCGATGTTGGGGGCGGAGAGGAGCCTCTCCACCTCGGCCTGTGTTAGATATTCGGGGAGCTTCTTCGTGAATCCGGGAGACTCCATCAACTCCATCGGATGGGAGTCCAATATGCCCTCGAGGATAAGGAACCTGAAAAATGTCCTCAATGTACTCAAGGCGCGGGCCCTGCTCCTCGTCGATATCCCCTCGTCGTTGAGGAGTTTGAGAAACGAGATGACGACCGCCTCGTCGATCTCTCCGATGTCGTCGACCTTCATCCTTAAAAGGTGCTCGGTGAACTTGGAGAGATCGGTGCCGTAGGCGGAGACGGTGTTTGTTGAGAGGCCCCGCTCCACCCTGATGTTGTTCATGAACCTGTCGATCAGGCCGTCTATGTCGGCGGTCATTACCAGTTCTCCTTCGCCTTGTCTATCTCTTTGATATATTTCTCGAATCCCTTGTATATGCCGTATGCGATCTTCTTCAGATACTTATCGCTCTTGAGGCGCTTTTCCTCCCGTACGTTGGATATGTAGGAGCACTCCACCAATATCGAGGGCATCTGCGCCCCCACCAGGACCCAAAAGGGCCCCTGCATGATACCGTCATCCTTTATGTTGCTGTAACCGCCCTTCAGGGATGAGACCATCCCGTCCTGAACGAATTTCGCCAGGAGGCTCGACTCGTTCCTCTTGGCACTGACCATGAGGTCTGTGAGGATATAGTCGAGCTCCGTCAGCCTCTCGATCGTCGTATCGTTCTCCCGTGCGGCGACGGCAAGGGCCTTTCTGTCCGACGTCACGGCGAGGTAGTAGGTGGAGACGCCGTAAACGCTCCTGCTCCTGCTGGCGTTGTTGTGGATGGAGATGAACAGATCGGCGTTGTGCTTGTTCGCCAGGGTGGTCCTCTCCTTCAGCGTAAGGTATTTGTCCGTCTCCCTCGTCATTATCACCGTAAGTCCCAGCCTGCTCTTCAAATACTCCTTCAGATACTTCGCTATCTTGTAGTTGGCAGTCTTCTCGTAGTATCGAGTTGGCCCTACCGCGCCCGGGTCTCTGCCGCCGTGCCCGGCGTCTATAACGACGACCTTTATATCGGTGACGGGGGTCTCCGTCGGAGGTGTTATGTCAATATCCTCTCCCTTTCCGGCATTGCCTTTCCCTTTGCCGTCTCCCCCCGACGATATGTCCACGACGATCCTGTCGGGGGATTTCAGGGGGAAGACCTTGTATTCAGCGGGACCCCGAACGTCCATGACGATGCGCAGTACCCCCGGGTCCACACTCCCGGTCCTGATATCCGTTACGAAGCCCTCCTTTAAGACAATTTTCTCGTTGAGGGTTTTACCCCTCGTTCCCTTCTTGATGTCGACGTAGATACGGTTCGGGAGGTTTTTTTTGGGGTCGCTCTTCAGATGGCCGTATGTATACTCGGAGTTTTGGGTCAGGTCAAACACGACCCTCGTTTTCCCCCCGTCCGACGAGGTGCGGATGTCGGTAACGATCGGGCCGTCGGAGGCCTTCGAATTCCGCCCGACTTCCTCCCCACCCCCGTCATCGGCCGCCCCTTCGGTAACGGCCTCCCCCCTGACGTATTTCGCAAGGGACTTCAACCGCTCGGCGGCGGTAAGCTTCATGTCCCCCTTGGGGTACTCGTCTACGACTCTCTGGTAGTTTTTAAAGGCGTTGGCCGGTAACTTGAGCCCGAATTGATATATCTCGGCGATCTTGAATCGGGCGTCGTCGGCGAGCCTGCTCTTCGGATATTCCACCGTCAGCTTGTCGTAGGTTTCTATCGCCCGGTAGAGGTCCATGCCGTTCTTCGATTGCCCGTAGAGCTCCTCGTAGAGCCTCCCCACCATGTAGAGGGAGTCGTCCCCCCTCTCCGACTCGGGATACTCGAGATATACCGAGAGGAACGCGTCTATGACGTCGATCCAGCTGTCCCTCAGCTTCACCTTCGATTCCGAAACCCTCATCAAGACGTATTTCTTCTTTGCGGCCTTGTAGGCGGTCTCCGCATGGGAGGAGCCGGTCCCGGCGGCAAAGATGCTTGTTGAGGAGAGGAGGGCTACGGCAAGGATGAAAAGGCCGACATTTTTGAATTTTTCCCGTAACATGACTACAAAATATAATATTTTATATAGAACTATTTAACTATATTTATGCCTAATTAAATTTAATTAGTTATAATTACATCTAAATATATCTTAATTATAGCTCTTTGAGAAGACAATTATACGACATTTAAAAGAAATAATCAAGTTTTTTTTGGTAATTTTGACTTTTTCCCTGAAATATGGTAATTTTTTCGACATGGACAGACAATATCCGCCCCGGCCGATATTGGGCGTCGGTACGATAGTCATCGAGGGGAAAAAGATACTTCTGATAAGGAGGGGAAAACAGCCCGGGTTCGGGATCTGGACGCTCCCGGGGGGGAGGGTGAACCTCGGGGAGCGGGTCGAGGACGCCGCAGTCAGGGAGACGGGGGAAGAGACCGGCCTGGATGTGGAGATAGGGTGTCTCGTCGAGGTGCTGGACATCATCTTGAGGGAGGAGGGGGGAAGGGTAAAGTATCACTATTTTTTGCTCGATTATCTGGCGAGACCGAAGGGTGGGGAGCTGAAGGCCCAAAGCGACGCCCTGAGCGCCCGCTTCTTCTCGATTAAGGAGCTCGAGCCTCTGAATCTTGTGGAGATAACAAAAAGGGTGATTCTAAAAGCGATGGGTATGGTCAATGAGAGGCCCGAATTTTAATATTATAATTCTCATTTTAGTGGAACCATTCCATATATACAAACGTCATATTTTCTGAGGGGTGTGCGTGACAAAAAACGGGGGGGACACATTCGATGAAAAGTCTCTGATAGCTCTGGCGCAGGGGGGAGATCACGAGGCGTTCAATATCATCGTAAAAAAATACAAGGACCGGGTCTTCAACACGGCGATACGCTTTCTCGGAAACTTCGCAATCGCCGAGGAGCTGACCCAGGACGTCTTCGTCACCGTGTTCAGAAAGATCGGGACCTTTCAGGGCAAATCGAAGTTTTCGACGTGGCTCTACCGTATTACCGTAAACCACGCGAAAAACCGGATCGGCTATCTATCGAGGAGGGGCTACTACAGAAACGACGAGCTCCACGATTACATAACGGGCGACGAGACCGTGGATATCGTCCCCAGGACTCAAAACCCGGTGGATTACACGGAGGACAGGGAGCTTATAGGAATCTTGCTTGAGAAGCTTTCAAAGCTGAAAATGAAGGACAGGGAGATAATCATCCTGAAGGATTTCGAGGGGCTGAACTACGAGGAGATAGGGGAGGTTCTGAACATCAATATCGGCACCGTAAAGTCGAGGCTCTCCCGTGCGAGGGAGCGCCTCAAGGACGAGCTGATCGAATACCTGTAAAAAGAGATTGGTATGTGAAAAGTGGCTGAAAGTTTTTAAACAGGGGGGGATTATAATACCATTAATGTGTTGGGATTCCAAAAGACCTGATATTTCTTGGAAGTCTTTTTAAAAAATAGTCTAATAACGGTTCAATTTCAAAATGGCTGGCGAAAAGAAAAAAGCCCGAATACTGATCGGCCTCCTAAGGGACGGCGAGCTTAACGAGAAGGAGCGATCTATCGTCGAGGAGCAGATCAAGCTCGATCCCGGGCTTAAGGACGAGCTGAAAAAATACGAGCTTTTGGGCGATATACTGAACAAGGCCGAGAAGGTCGAAATCCCCGCATCTCCTCACCTTGAATATGCGGTGTTGGAGAGGGTGAGGTCGGGGGATGAGGAGAGGGGATGGAATCGCCTCTTTAAGGGAATCATCTCCGTCCCCAGGAAGTACTCTTTCGAGATCGTCGGGGCGACGGCCGTGGCCGTTCTGGTCCTCTTCGCAGTCTATCGCTTCGTGCCCGGGTTCACGACGACAAGGGATATCGTAGCCGAAGGGGAGCTGGAGGTGGGTAAGGCCGCTCCTTCAGCCCCCGCAAAGCTGGATGATGCCAAGGCCAAGCCTCCCGAATCTCCCCTCGAATCGACCGGAGACGAGGAGGCGGCCGACGAGGCGTCCGAAAAGGCGTCCGAAAAGGATAAAGCGGTCGTCCCGCTTACGGTCCACGAAGAGCCGGAGGACGTAACGCTCCCCCTCGTCAAGGGAAAACCGAAAGGTAAAGCCCCGACAACGGTGGTCTCGCCCGATTCGGGGGGTACACATACTTATAGTGACATGGTCGCGGTAAGATCCGCCGCAAGGGGTGTCAAATCTGAAGCTCTACCGAATCGATTGGAGGGCCGTGATTCCAGAGGCGATGCAGGGAAGGGCATGAAAACCCTTATCTTCAAGGCGACCGATGAGAAAGGACACCCCATAAACCTTATAATATATACCGATAATCCGGATAAGGTGAGATACGATATAGAGAACAAGGCCATCGAATTGAGTGCTGGATACAGAGCTGAAAAAGGCTCGGGAGGGAGCTACGTTGTAAAGGAGAGTAAAGATAAAAAAACAACGGTATTTAAAGCAAAGAGGAGCTCGAGAAATATACATATACCCCAGGAGAGGGTCAGGGAGTTCCTCACGTATATAGAATCGAACTACCCGCCAACGAAAACCCAGATAGAGGAGCTCGACATCGACGAGAGGAATTCCCTCTTTAACATCGAGTTTTCAATACCGAAGGAGGATGAGTGAAAGATCGAGCGGTTATGCTAAACAAATTGCCGCCTCCCTAAACCCAAAGAAAATATGCTTCAAAAAAATCAAGACTAAATTAATCCCCTGCCCCTCTTGTAAAAACGGCGGCATCACGGATAACCGCCGTAAAAAACCAAATCTATTTCTGTCTGCTCCCCATCACTCAGTATCAAGCGACGGCGCTAAAGCTCCCTCGCCATGATAAGGGCGTCCTCCTTCGTATCGGTGTAGTATCCCCGCCTTATGCCGATCAATTCAAAGCCGTTCTTCCTGTAAAGGGCGTGGGCGGCGGAGTTGCTTATCCTGGCCTCGAGATAGGCGTAGACCCCCCCCAGCCGCCTCGCTATGTTGAGGGAGTAGTACAGGATGTAGCTCCCGATCCCGCTCCTCCTGTATCCCTCCTTAACGGCGATGCTCATTATGTGCGCCTCACCCACACTTATCCAGAAGTTCACGTACCCGATGATCTCCCGGTTGAATTCGAGGACGAAAATGTAAGAGAAGTCGAGCTCTATCTCCCTTTTAAACAGAGTCTCGCTCCAGGGGGTGGGAAAAGAGCTCTCCTCGATCTCCAGTACCTGGTCGAGATCGCCCATGACCATCGGCCTTATGACAGAGCCGGTTACGATGCCGGGAGCTCCCCTCTCCTCTACTTCTCCCTTCTCGACGGACATAGTTGTTCCACCATCCACTGATAAGTAGTTTTAGATCGGTCGTGGCCCTTCAGGGTTAATTGACCGTTTGATTTTGAAACCTGTCTTCAGGTCGCACTGCTAAAACCGCCCCGTTATATCGCCCGAAGCGCCGTAAACCCAATTTTAGTATATTGTGATATTTTGTCAAGGCTCGTCTTGAGAACCTTTTTAAGAAAATCCAATATATAATATAGTCTATCTGCAGAGCAGCGCTAATTTCCATCCACGAGTTGATAGAAAACAGAAAAGCCGTAAATCAAACATATCTTCCAGCATGTCTCATGGAAATTTGAGTTGGTGAAACAAGGGATCAACGGGGGGGGATCAGTCCCTTTTGATCCTCTTTCCCCTGTAGCAGCGCAGGGGGCCGAGCTGCATATAGAAGAGACAGAGGTTGCAATGTATGCAGCGGGAGGGCTCGGTCCTTCCCTCCTCCATCTGTCTCGGAAAGTTAGGCTCGATGATAAGCGCCCTGCATAGGGAGACGTAGTCGGCGTCGCCCCTCTCGACGATTCCCCTCATCTTTACGGGATCGACGTTTCCACCCACAGCGAACACCGGTATTTTTAGGTTGCTTTTTATCACGCGGGCCGCATTCAGGTTGTACTCCTCGTAGAAGGGGTGGGTCTTGATTATCTTACTGCCGAAGCGCCTCATTATAAAGCGCATAACCGGCTGTTTCCTGAACATCCCCAGATCGTCGATTAGAGCCTTTATCGGAATATCCCCCCTCAATGACGAGATGCCGTCCTCCGCAATTCCGCAGCTCACCTCGATTCCGTCTATTCCCATCTCCTCCATCATACGGGCCTGAACTGTCGCCTCATCCAAGGTGAGGCCACCCTTCATCATGTCGTAGGCGTTCATCTTAACGAGGATGGGATAAGCGTCTCCCACGAGCTTCCTCGTCCTTCTGCATATCTCTGCGAGAAATCGCATCCTGTTTTCAACGGATCCACCCCACCTGTCCCTCCTCCTGTTCGTATACGGACAGAGGAACTGGCTGATGAGGTAGCCGTGGGCGCAGTGGAGCTGGACGGCGTCGTACCCCGCCTCCTTGGCGCGTCTCGCCCCTTGTGCGAAGTCCTCGATGACCCTCTCGATATCCCCCTCGGTCATCTCCCTCGGGGTGGTGAAGTTCGCCTTGTCCTTAACCGGCGACGGGGCGATGGGCTGCTCTCCGATGAGCCTTTTCGTGGTCTGCCTTCCCGCGTGGGCAATCTGCATAGCTATATTTGCGCCGTGACTGTGGACGTGGTCGGTAAGCTTTCGGTGTTTTTCGATATGGTCGTCCGAATAGATGCAGTTCATCCTTGGGGAGGCTCGCCCGTCCACCGAGACGGCGGCAAGCCCGGTGATGATAAGACCGACTCCCCCCTTGGCGAGCCGCTCGTAGAGCGCAAAAAGCCTTTCGGTGGGAAAGCCGTCTCTATCCGCCATCTCTTCGTTGGTCGCCGAGCGAACGAGCCTGTTTTTGAGCTCAAGCCCCTTTATCTTCGTCCTGTCGAACAGTTCCGCCATAAATCACCCTTTAGTTATCAACTGTTTCCCTTCAGGAAATCTATACACATCTCGACGCCGACCCTCGGATCGAGGGACCAGGCGTCGGCCCCGACGTATTTCCTGACTTCGTCCGTGGTCGGGCCGCCGCCGATGATTACGTATCTCCCGTCCCTAAGGTTCTTTTCCTCCAAGATCTCGACGACCTCCTTCATCGAGGCGAAGGTGGGGGTTATGAGGGCGGACATGGCGACTATCTTTGCGTCCACCTCGACTATATTTTCGACAAAGGCCTTCGGCTCGACGTCGACACCGACGTCGTGGACGTTAAATCCCGCCACCTTGAAGAGTGTTGCCACGATATTTTTCCCGATGTCATGGATATCCCCCCTGGTGGTTCCGATGACGACGCTTCCGAGGGAATCGCCCTCTTTGTCTTTAGCGAGGTGCGGCTCGATGAGGTCCATCGCCTCCTTGAATATCTCGGCGGAGAGGATCAGCTCGCCGAGAAAATATTCCCCGGAGCTGTAGCGCTCCCCCACGGCGTCCATGCCGAGCCTCAGCTCGCTTAGCACCGAAAAAGGATCCTCGCCGCCGGCAATCGCACCCTTGACGAGATCGCCCACCTCGTCGAAGTCGAGCTCTCCCAGCGCATTGGAGATGGCGCCCTCGGGCATAGCCTTTACCTTGACGGCCTTTTTCGCCTCCGCCGGCTTTTTCGCCCCCTTGGCTTTTGTGTCCTTCCCCTTGTAGTTCTTGCCCGTCTCGACCATGGCCCTCAGGTTCTCCGGCTTTACGTCCACGGGGCACTCGCACCCCGTAGTCAGCATGAAGCCGCCGCCCCTTCCCACATCGTCGATGACCTTCTTGCAGTACGCCTCCACCTCCTCCGGCGAGCCGATGGAGAGCAGCGCCGCCGGCACGTCGCCGCTGATGCAGGTGTGGCCGCCCAGTATCTCCTTTGCGCGAAAGATGTCGGTGGTGCCGTCCAGGTCGCAGACGCACTTCCCCTTGGGGAACTTCTTGAAATATGGGATGTTCAGGCCCCAATCCGTGTCGAGGTGGAGCCAGGGGAGGATATCCTCGGCGATAAAGGAGTCGACGTATTTCGTGAGAAAAGGGAGCTCGAACCGCTCAAAGACCTCGGTGCGGTAATAGAAGCCGGAGCCACGCTCCAGGACTATGAAGGCGGTGTTCTGGTTGTTGTTTCTGCAGACCTGTATTGCGTTTGCGATCAGGTCGTCCACTGTGGCCTTCATCGCCGCCTCCACCTTGTCCGGGACGTCGTGGAGGTCTTTCGTGAACTCGGTCAGTGTCCGGGAGAGGGAAAAGGCCATGAGGACCGAGTCGACGGCGACGCCCAGGGCGATCGGGACTCCGCTCTCCTCGCAGATCTTCATGTCGTCCAAGTAAAGCTGGTTCGAGAACATCTGCATGTTGGTGAATTTTTCGAGGGATTTCCCGCTCATCTTTTCGTAGTGCTCGTCCCAGAAGGCGTTCCAGCCAAGTGCGGCCAGCTTGTCGTAGTCGTCTCTCGAAAAGAGCTCCCTTTCGTCTATCTGGTAGAGGTCGTCCTCGGCGAGCTGCCTTCCGGGGATAAGGTTTCTCACCGGTGCCGAGAGGTTTCTCCCGGGGAGCATCGGGTAGTAAAAGTTCGGCTTCGAGGCGATGTCGTAACCGAACTCGTTGTAGCACCAGATCATTGCCTCCCGGGCGGCGTCGTGGTTGCGCCACGCCTCCCCCTGGGTGATCCCGTTGAGCCTGGCCGCCGCGGTGACGATTATCGGAAATACCGGGTGTCGGTCCACCGGCTCGAGGGCCACCGCAGCCTTCAGCCTCTCCACGGCCTCCATCTTTTCGGGGATTGCCATTTTATCTTTTTCCTCCAGTACATCTCTCGTTTGATAATTGAAAGACGGTATATCGGATATTGAACGTCGAATTAAGGGAAAAGCGCACTAAAAATAAAGCCTTCTATTTCTTTCCCTTTTTCTCCTTCAAAAGCTCCAGTGTCTTGATATGGGAAGCCCTCGTTATCGGAAACCAGATCAACAGGGGCAGGCTGATGAACGTTATCAGGGCGGGGATCGGCCCGAAGAAGAGCTTTATTCCAAGGAGCGCCTTGGGCGTCTGCGCCTGATCCGGGACGTACTTTACAATCTCGAGGACCCACCCCCCTATGAAGAGGGAGATCGCCGTGGACACTTTGTCCGTCAGTCCCTTGACGCCGTAGAAGATACCCTCCCTTCGCTCTCCGGTTATCAGCTCGTCGTACTCCACGACGTCCGGGATTATAGACCAGGGCATTACCCACTGGGCGGAAAATCCGAATCCGGCGATGAAGATAATGGTGTAGAGGGCGATATAATCCCCCGGTTTGAGGAAGTAGGTCATCGACATGGCTGAAAAGGCGATAAAGAGTCCCAACGCGTAGGTCGGCCCCTTCTTCCCCCACTTGTCGGAGAGCCACTTCCAGAAGAACAGGAATGCACCGATAGTCACAAGAAGCCCGACTATTACGATCGGAATCTGTTTCTCTATGTCCATCTGGTAGGTCAGGTAGTAGGCCATGTAACTCATAACGAGGCCGAAGGCCACGGAGGTGAAAAGACCCTGGATCATAAGGAGGAGGTAGGGCTTGTTTTTAAATGTGACGAAGATGGACTTGAAAACTGGGAGCTCGGAGGGGGGGCCCTCCAGCTCGGGACGCTGCTTTACGCCCAAGGCGGTGACAAAGAGCATAAGGACCGAAAATGCTCCGAACATTATACCCATCATTCCCCAGCCAATTCTCTCGGTCATGAAGAGGGAGGCGACAAAGGGAGGAAAGCCGGCTCCAGTCATGTAGCCTACCGTTCCCCCGATCATCCTGAACGTGGTAAGGCTGGTGCGCTCGTCGTAGTCCCGGGTAAGCTCCGGCGTCAGGGCGTAGTAGGAGACTCCCACGACCGTTATCATCGTGAAGTAGAAGAAGCAGACCGCCATGATCCACGCAATTGTCGGGGCGCTCACGGGCAAAGTGATGTCGCCCGGAGTCAGCGATTCGGGCATAATCCAGAGGAGGGCGAAGGCGATACCCAGGGGTATGGAGCCGTAGTAGAGATAGACCTTCCTCCTGCCGAACCTCGACTTCGTCCTGTCCGATATCCAGCCGAAGAGGGGATCGCTCACGGCGTCCCAGAGCTTCCCCAGAAGGAGAGCGGTTCCCACAACGCCCGCGTTGACCTTCGGTATCTCCGTAAAGTAAAACAGCAGAAAAAATCCAACAGCGGCGACGCATATAGAAATTCCCACATCGCCGAAAAGATAAAAGACCTTAGTCCCAATGTTCAACCTGTCCCTCTCGTAGGTATCATTCACATTGACCTCCTTTAGATTGCCTTTAGATTGGATCCGCGGATATCGCCATATCTTCAGTATCGAGATACAGCTCCTCCATCCTCGGATATATCTCAGTGTAGACCTTGTATATTTTATTGTATGTGGCTGTTGTCTCCGGATTTGGCTCGAAGCGGTCTGTTGTGTGGACCATTTTCTCGATCGCCTCGTCGATCGATGGGACGAGGCCGGCTCCGTGGGCGGCGCATATAGCCGCCCCGAGGGCCGCCGCCTCCGAGACCTTCATCCTCACCGTCGGGATTCCAAGGACGTTGGCCGTGATGTTGAGGACCATGTTGCTGTTGGAGCCGCCGCCGGAGACCCTGATCTCGTCGACCTTCACCCCGGATACCTCGTTGATCGCGTCGTACCCGGCCCTCGTCTCCATGGCGAGCCCCTCGAGGATCGCCCTGTAGATATGCGCCCTGCCGTGGGCTATAGTGAAGCCTATTATGGCGCCCCTCGCCCTGTCCCTGTGAAACGGCGGCGACCAGTAGGGCTGCACGATAAGTCCCAGCGACCCGGGCGGGATGTCCCTTATGGCGTCGTCCAGAATCTCCTCGGGGGACCTGCCGCTCTTTTTCGACATTTCCGATTCGAGGTGGGCGAGCTCGTTCTTGAACCAGGTCACGGTAACAAATCCGGCCCCGACTCCCGCCTCCATGATGTAATAATCCGGGACGGCCGCCGGCCACGAGATGAACCTGATCTCTTTATCCTTGACGTATTTCTTTGAGGGGATGTCGAAGTCCACGGTGGAGCCGAGAACCAGCGACGCGCTCCTCTCGTTGACCACCCCCATGCCGACGAGGGCTGACTGGACGTCGCCGCCCCCTACCACCACAGGAAGCCCCTCCGGGATGTTCGTAATCTTTGAGGCTGACTTGGTAATGTTACCCACTACGCTTCCCGCCGGAACCACCTCAGGGAGCTGCTTTGGGGTGATGCCGAAGATATCGTGGATTCCCTTCTGGGGGTAGAACTTGAGCTTGTTGTAGTCGAAGGGGAACATCCCCACCATCGTCCCCACCGACTCCTTCACCTCGCCGGTTAATCTAAACGTAAGGAAGCTCGCCACCTGCATGAATATGTGCGTCTTCTCGTAGATATCCGGCTCGTAATTTTTAATCCAGACGAACTTCGAGTGCCCCCTGACGTACTCGATGGCGCTGTACATCCCGATCGCCTTGAAAAACAGCCCCCAGAAACCGCCGAGCTTCTTCAAGCCCTCGGTGGTGCGGTTGTCGTTGTAGACAATGGCGGGACGGATCGGATTTCCGTCTTTGTCCGTCGCTATCTCGGTCCCCCGCTGGGAGGTGAGCCCCACGGCCTTGATCCTCTTTGCGTTCTCTTTACCGATAGAGGAGATCACTTCCTTGACGGCCTTGCACATCTTCTCCCAGTAATCCTCTGGGTCGTGCTCGATCCACTGTGGCTGGGGGGAGTCGTTGGGGGTGTGGGAGAGCCTCGACAGGGCGAGTTCGTTCCCGTCAAGATCGAATATCGCCGCCTTGACGTTCTGCGTCCCGCTGTCTATGGCGAGGATAAGGTCGCCCTTTCCATCGCTTGATTTCATTTTGGATAATTCCTTAAAAAAACGTTAAAAATATGTTCTATGAAGCGTATCTTTCAAAAATACAGCGTTTTATAATATAAAGCTCGGGGCAAATAAGACAAAAAACCCCCCAGTTATCAAGGATTACAGACCGGTAAAAAATGACCGGACTCTCTTTTCAAGGACTCACTTCTTGTTGAGGAAGAAGCGGTTCTTCTCCGCTACCCTGACGTATTCCTTAACCTCGTCGTCGACTCGCCTCTCGTCCCAGCCGAGGAAGTTCGCCATCTCGGCCGCCACGGCGCGGCCCAGAGACTCGTGCCTGTCCCTCTCGTAGAGGGAGAGGTTCGACCTCCTCATTAGAAAGTCCTTGAGCCTTGTCACCATCTCGTACTTCAGGGAGTACTGGAGCTCCGCCTTTATATTCGGCTGACCGGCCGTAATGGCTTCTCCCAAAGACGGCTCCCTCTTTACGGAGTCGATGATCTCAAGCCCCCCTTTGCCGTAGTTCTCGAAGAGGTGGGTCAAAGTCCTCTCGTCAAGGCCGCTCCCTGTCTCCCTTACGGCGTCGTCCCACTCCTCCTTCGTCATGGACATTATGAAGCGGGACCTCGATGTATCTCTGTTGTAACTCTTCAGCGGGACTCCGCCCCTCTCCGCCATGTATACGAGGAGCTTTTCCGCCATCGTCCTGAATATGGTGAGCTTCCCGCCGGCGATCATGAAGAAACCGGGGCTTACCTCCTCGAAGCGCTCCTCCCTGGAGGTCTTATCTTCGTCCACCCCCTCCTCGCGCACCAGGGGCCTCGTGCCGGCGTACGTCCCGATAACATCTTTCTCCTCGAAGTTTCCCTCCGGGAATGTGTGATCCACTATCCCCTTGAAGTACTCGTACTCCTCCCTCTCTGTGTAGCACTCGTCGAGGTCTCCCTTGTAGTCTGTGTCGGTTGTGCCGATGTAGGTGTAGTCGCCGTGGGCCAGAACGAAGCAACTCCTCCCATCTTCGGGGCTTTTTGTGTAGAGGCCGGCCATATTTCCGATCGACTCCCTCTTGACGACTATGTGAACCCCCTTGGCCGGCCTTATTACGGGGTTTCTCTCTTTCGGCATCAGATCATCGGTCCAGGGGCCGGCGGCGCTGATTACACTCTTGGCTTTTATGTTGAGGGAATTTCCGGAGAGGACGTCTTGAGCCTCGACGCCGATACACCTTCCGTCCTTCTTCAGGATATTTTTCGCCTTGACGTAGTTTACGGCGGTGCCCCCAAGCAGGACCCCCTCTTTTACTATCTCGCAGGTGAG
>CAZIWT010000079.1:0-16366 GCA_964542895.1 uncultured Thermodesulfobacteriota bacterium | reverse complement strand
TTGGACGATGAGCCGGATATCGTAAAGATCGTGTCGGACGGGCTCGACAATTTCGAGAACTTCAGGTTCATGGCGGTCAACCCCACGCCTAAGCTAAAGCGGATCGCCGTCAAAAGGGGATGGGAGGTTATCGATGCGGCGGAGACGATATAGAGGAAGAAGATGAATAACTGTTTTGGCGGTGAAAAGGGAGGGCTGAAAGGATGGATGAAACCCGCCGGCGGGAGCGCTTGATAAAAATATACGTTTGATGCTGAATCTGTCTCCAGTAAAATAAATCGAGTCGATTTCCCACAATATATTATATTGATATAGATATAGATAGAACACTCATATATAACAAGATTGGAGGTTTCGGGATGAAGACATTGGTCACGGGCGCCACCGGCTTCATCGGCTCGACGGTGGTAAGAGAGCTGTTGAAAGAGGGCGCTGACATACGGGTCACGGCCAGGAAAGAGAGCGATACTCGAAACATAGACGGCCTCGATGTGGAGGTGGTTTACGGCGATACCCGGGACAGGGGGGCCATGAGGAGAGCCCTCAAAGGCTGCGATACACTCTACCACGTGGCGGCATATTTCGCCCACTGGTCGTTGAACAAGGATCTCTTCTACGAGGTAAATGTCGAGGGGACAAAGACCATCCTTACAGAAGCCCTTGCGCAGGGATTGGAGAAGGTCGTCTACACCAGCACCTCAAATACTATAGGCTCTCATGGAGCCGGCAACTTCGTGAATGAGGAGGCTCAGTTCAATGCGTGGAAAACGGGCGACCACTATGCCATCTCGAAGTACCTGGCGGAGATCGAGGCCAAAAAGATCTGCGGACAGGGCCTCCCGATGGTCACGGTGAACCCGACTCTGGTCATTGGAGTGAGAGATATCAAGCCCACGCCTTCCGGGAAGCTGATCGTCGATATTGTCAACGGGGATATGCCGGGGTATATCGACGGGGCGATAAACATCATAGACGTTCAGGATGTGGCGCGCGCACACCTGCTGGCGGCTAAAAAGGGAAGGATCGGTGAAAGATATATCCTGGGCAACGAGAACGTGACCGTCGGGGATTTCTTCAGGCTGACAGCCGAAATCGCCGGGGTGAAGCCGCCGCGGCTGAAGCTCCCTTACGGGGCCGCGCTGATGCTGGGTTACGTTTTTGAAATCCAGGCCCGCATCACGAAGAAAACCCCCGTCGTTTCGCTGTCCCAGGTGCGCATCGGAAACATGGGTGAGCATTTTGACAATTCAAAGGCGGTAAATGAGCTGGGCCTAAAGCTGACCCCCATCAGGACCACGGTCAAAAATACCGTCGATTGGTTCATCAAAAACGGATACGTGAAGAGCCGAAACTGATAACCGTCCGGGAGGGAGCCCCCACATTTAAGCCGTCTCACTTTTTTGAGGATGACCGTAAATCGCCCCCGGCATTGAAGACGCCCCCATTTTATAGGTTATAGGCTATGGGCCGGAATCAAAAGTGCAAAATTTAATAGAAGGAAGTCCCCCGGCCGTGGTATAATCTGCATGGGGTCGAAAAAAATATAACGCTTCCCGGCCCCTCCAACCCCGGAATTTTCCGAACGCGGTCTCCCGGCGGGAGGCCGGGTAAGAGGGAGCGGCTGATTTTCCAACCAAAAAAGGAGTGGAGCCATCATGTCTGAAGATCTTTTCCGTCAACTGCAGAAGCGCCTTGACCAATACTCGATGGGATTTCCCGAGACAGAGTCCGGCATCGAGCTGAAGATTCTCGAGTATCTCTTTTCCAGAGACGACGCGGAGATGTTCCTGTCGCTGACCCAGGAGCTGGAGGAGCCCGGGGCGGTGTCTTCCCGGCTGGGCCGGCCGCCGGAAGAGGTCGCAGCCCAATTGGACGACATGGCCGAGCGGGGGCTGCTGTTCCGCCTGAAAAAGGGGGACGCCGTCAGGTACGCCGCAATACCTTTTGCCCACGGCCTGTTCGAGTTCCAGGTGAAAGACATCGAGCCTGAATTTTCCGAGATGGTCCAGCAATATTTTGAAGAGGGCCTTGACGGGGCGATGGAAAAAGGCGCCGAGTATTTTGTCCGCACGATTCCCATCCAGGAGTCGGTGGAGACGGGTTACAACGTTGCTCCTTATGAGGACGCCGTGGAGATTTTGCGCGGCAAGGAAAAGATCGTGGTTACTCAATGCGTCTGCCGAAAGAGCATGGAGGTTATCGACAGGTCGTGCGACAGGCCGTTGGAGGTATGCTTCATGTTCGGCTCCATGGGGCAGTATTACCTCGACCGTGAAATGGGGAGAAGGATCGACATTGAAGAGGCGAAGGAGATTCTGCTGAAATGCCACGAGGCCGGCCTGGTGACGCAGCCGGCCACGGCTCAAAATCCGGGCGGGATGTGCAACTGCTGCGGGGACTGCTGCGGCGTGCTTCGCGCGCTGAACAGGCATCCGAAGCCGGCCGGGATCGTCTTTTCAAACCACTACGCGGTGGTGGACGAAGATCTGTGCGACGGGTGCGAAATATGCGTGGACCGCTGCCAGATGGAGGCCGTCACCGTAAGCGGCGGCGTCTGCGGGGTGAGCCTCGACCGCTGCATCGGCTGCGGACTCTGCGTGACGACCTGCCCGGTGGAGGCGATTACGCTGGTTCCCAAACCGGAGGGGGAGCAGCGCACGCCCCCGAAAAACAGCTTCGAGCAGATGATGATGATGGCGAAAAAGCGGGGGCTGGCCTGATTCAAAGATCAGAACGAAGATGTTCATTACGGGATAGACTTTTTGATTTTGTTTAAAGGACTTGATGCTCGATTACTGTCGGGCGCGCCAGATCATTTAAGGGGTCACGATTTCTTCGTAACCCCTTTTTCCAAGAAAAGCCAAGTATTGAATTTTATCTCCAGCAAACAAAATGCTGTATATTAATTGTAAAATCCACCTTCACGCTCCCAAATCCTCGTCTGTCAACCATTCCGTCAATGAAGCTTTTATACTTGAATCGAGACGCTCCGGCGCCTGATGTATTTTAAGGCCGTGGCGTTCGTTTCGATCGGCCGTGCTTCCAACCACGAAGATGACCACCGGTGCGTTACAGCGGTAAAATGTGGCAAGGCTATTTTAACGGCATTATTTAGTATCCAGCCGCAACCAATCCCCTTTGTCCTTCGATATTCGTACAGCCTGTAGCCTTGCGGCCGGACACACTGGCGGGTCTTTGACGGCTGTCAGACCTTCTCCAGGATATGGACGCACATGGCCGCTTCCTCGACGCCGATGTTGCCGCCGCCGTTTTCCGCCAACCCAATCTTCACTCCATCAGCCTGTCTCTTCCCCGCCTCTCCCCGAAGCTGCGTTACGATCTCGTGGATCTGCGCCAGCCCCGACGCCCCGATCGGATGGCCCCGGCTCTCAAGTCCGCCGCTGGTATTGATGGGGATCCTCCCGCCCAGCTTTGTTGCGCCGCTCTCGGCAAGGATTCCCCCCTCCCCCTCGGGGCAGAAGCCCATGGTTTCTGTCTGGTGGAGCTCGCCGTAGGCCGTGGCGTCGTGGACCTCGGCGATGTCGATGTCGCCGGGGCCGATCCCCGATATCTCGTAGGCTTTCTTGGAGAGCCTCTCGCCTATATCCACTCCATCTATCGGCCTGTCCGTGCCGGAGCCGAGGACGGACGCCCTTACCCTGACCGGCCTTAAGCCGGTCAATCCCTTGAGATATTTTTTTGAGCAGACTATGGCCGCCGCCGCCCCGTCCCCCACCGGGGCGCACATCGCCCTGGTCAGGGGGTAGGAGATCGGCTTGTCGTTCAAGACCTCTTCGGTCGTCATCGATTTCTGGTACTGGGACAGTGGATTCAACGAGCTGTGGAAGTGGTTCTTTGCGCTGATTGTTGCAAGCTGTCTCTGGGTGGAGCCGTACGTCGCCATGTGCCACCGGGCGCCGATCGAATAGATATCCATGAATATGCTCCTGCCTTCCCCCGGCGCCCCGGACTCCTCGGGGGTGTCGAGGTTCAGGCTCTTCCCCACATTAAGCAGGAACTGGATATGTTCGTTGAAGCCCTCCACGTCGAGGCACGTTGCGTAGGCCTGAAACGAAAGCGCCTTGTTCTCGTTGGTAATTTTTTCCACCCCCAGGGCCAGGGCCACGTCGTAGGCCCCGCAGGACACCCCGTGACAGGCAAGGTTTAAGGCCGTCGATGCGCCGGCACAGGCGTTCTCCACATTCGTGATCGGAAGCCCCTGTATTCCCATCGACCTCAATATCACCTGTCCCCTGATGGAGTGCTGCCCGTTGAACATACCCCAAAAAGTATTGGCCACGTATGCGGCCTCTATATTTTCTTTCTTCAGCCCCGCGTCCTCGAGGACAAGGTCAACGGCGTCTTTCGCCATCCCCTTTATCGTGCCGTTAAGGTACTTTCCGAACCTTATCATCCCTACGCCGATAATATAGACATCTTCCATCTTTAACTCCTTTCATTCTGTTGACGACCAACCTTCGGCAACGGCTGCAATCAATTGAGGGTTACCCAAATTCATATACAGATTCACTTTCTGTTCTGCTTACAATAATACCCCAACCCAACCCTTGATCCGCCATAATATGAATTTCAAAGCGCAATCTCAAAGCGAATGGGCGCCGGTCAACATCAGGCTGTCGTTGGCGCCGTCCTCGATCAACGCCGCCCTCGCGTCCCTGAAGATCTTTTCGATCGGATATTCCCTGCTCAGGCCGTACCCGCCGAATATCTGGACGGCGTCGTTGGCGACCTCAAAGGCCTTGTTGGTGCAGAAGACCTTGGACGCGATCGAGTACTTTGTGTCCGGCGGCGTGTTGTTGTAATTGTATATCATTGCCGCCCGGGAGAACGCCCTTGCCGCCTCCACCTTCATAAACATCGAAAACAGCTTGTGCTTTATCATCTGGTGCTCGATCAAAAGCTTTCCCCCCTGGACACGCTCCCTCGAGTAGTTGAGGGCCTCCTCGTAGGCGGCCCTTGCAACGCCGGTGAACATCGCCCCCATGGCGGCGTTAGCGGTGGAGAGAGTCAGGTCGAGCATAGACTCGTAGCTCTCCTGATCGACCAGCATGTATTCCGCCGGCACCATCACGCCGTCGAAGAATATCTCCCCCTGGTTCAAGGCCCTCTGGCCTATCTTGTTTAAGGCCCTTCCCCTGCTCACCCCCGGGAGGTCCAGCGGAACGATGCAGATGCCGCCGCCCGACATCCCCATCGACGGATCTATCGTGAGGTAGAGCAGCGTGTGGGTGGCGATGCTCCCGTTGGACACCCAGGATGCCTTCTGGCCGTTTATGTTCCACTCGTCCCCGTCGAGGCGCGCTGTGACCTGCCCCGTAATCTTCGGATTCGTAAAGTCCGGGGTGCCCGGGGCCAGGGTGTCCGTCCCGTGGTCAGGCTCCGTTATGCCCCAGCAGCCTATGAAGGTGGCGTCCTTGTTCTCGCAATAGGGGAAGAGTATCTCGTCGGCCAAGCGGTCCGAGGGGAGCATGGATGCGAAGAACGCCGGAAAGCACGCCACCCCTAACGCTATGGCGAAGTCCGCGCTCCCCCAGGCGATCTCCTCCAGAACCATGTGGACTTCGAGGGGCTCAAGCCCCAGCCCCCCCCAGCTGTCGGGAATGAAGATGGTGTGATAGCCCAGTTCGTACCCTTTCTTCATCGCGTCCCAGAAGACGGGACTCTTTATAACCTCCTCCGGATTTTCCAGCTTGTCGAGTTCGAGGCTCGCCGGCCTCAATACCTCCTTTGCAAATTTATGGGTAGCGTCTTTTAAGGCAATCTGTTCATCGGTGAGCTCGATGTTAAGGTCAAGGTAGCTCATATTAAGACTCCTTTTCGTTTTACTTATAATCCTCGAATTTATGGACGTTCTCCGCATCGGGAGAAAACTTGTCTTTCAACACCCTGTCCAGCGCCTTTTCGGAGATGCTCTTCGGTATCTCTTCGACCACCTGCAGGTAGGACGGGATGAAGTTTGCCTCCATCTCCACCTTGCACTTGTCGAACACGCTCTTGGGATCAATGTTCCCGCTTTCGAACGGCTCCAGGGCCGCCACGAGGTCGCTCTCTCCCGGGGCGCCGCTTGCGGCAGGTATGCCGTAGACGCAGACCTCGCTGACTTCGGGGTGCTCGCCTATTATCCTCTCGACGTAGTCCGGCTGGATGAAGTCCCCGGCGCGCCTGAGCTCCGTCCCTTTGCGGTAATCGAAGAAGAACCAGCCCTTTTCATCCCGGTGCACCATATCACCCGTCCTGAGCCACCCACCTCTCGTCTTGTCGGCGCTCTCGTCCGGCCTCTTGAGATAATCCACCTTCGTCTCACCTTTAAGCATCTTGACTATCATCTCCCCAGTCTCCCCCGGCGGCACCACGTTGTCGTCTTCGTCCACGACCTTAAGCTCCATCACGCCGGGGAGGGTCTTTCCGAACGAGCCGATGGGCCCCACGCCCGGCGGCTTGAACGAGAATCCCCCCTCCACAGCACCGTACCACTCGAGGATCTTAACATTGAAGCGCTTCTCAAAACCCTCCCAGATGGCGTGGGGGGTTCCGGCCGAGATAACGACCTTCACGGGATTGTCCGCATCGTCCGGCCGCTCCGGCTCGTTGAAGATTCCCGACATCATCCCCCCAAGAAGCGAAAAAGATGTACAGCCGTATTTTCGGCATATGTCCCAAATCCTGCTCTTGGTGAACCTCGGGCTGATCACCGCCTTGTAGCCGTTGCTCAGCGAGGGCAACAGTGTTACCGCCTGGGCGTTGCCGTGGGTCAGTGAAAGCCCCGAATAGAGGACGTCCCCCGGCTTGTATTTCCAGGCCAGGAGGTTCAGGAGATTTACGGCGCCGGTGCGGTTGTTCCTCAAGACGACCCCCTTCGGGTCGCCGGTGGTCCCCGATGTGTAGATGACCTCCATCGGATGGCGGACGTCGAATATCATCTGTTCGACCCTATCCCAGGTGTCGGCATTAAGCGTCTCGTTTAGGGCCTGGTATTTGTCCGTCGGCTTGATTCCCTCTTCCTCCCTCCAGGCGACCGCCTTGAACTTCAGATCGGGAAGCCCATTCATAACCTCCTCCAGCTGACCGAGGCACTCCCCTGACACGATAATCCCCTTGGAGTCGGAGTTTTCGAGGAGATACTTCAGGCGCTCCCCACGAGAGCGGGGGTCTATGGGCACCACGACGGCCCCGATGACCGTAGCCGCGGTAACGGCGTAGATGAACTCAGGGTGGTTCCTCATAAAGAGGGCAAACCTGTCACCTTTGCCTATGCCGCTTTTCAGAAGCAGCCTCGCGACCTTGTTGGACGCCTCGTGGATGCCCGAGTATGTGAGCACGTCTTCCCCTAACTCTCCCTTCTCGAAGACGAGTATCTCCTTTTCGGGAGTCTCGCCAGCCCTGATCTCTATGAGGTGCCCCAGGATGACCGGGTTCAATTCTAACTTGGCAGACATTTTTCAACTCCTTAACTCATTCTTATTCCTCTATCGCCCCGATGAATCCCCGATCGTAGGTTGGGAACTCCTTCTTGAATATCTCGTCCCAGAACTCCTGGGTCCAGTACTGGTGCCGATCGAAGAAGGGGTCGCTCTTGCCGGCGGCCACCGCAACGGAGATCGTTATGTCCACGTCCTCGATGACATTCATGGCCAAGGCACTCATGCCGTATGTGGAATAGACCCTGCAGTAGAGTCCCAGCCTCCAGGCCGCTGCGGCGGCTGCGTTCGCCGCGATCATCACGTTGAGGTTCTTAAACTGGCAAGACGGGCCGCGCCCGGTAAGGGCCTCCACCTCATCGATCTTGTTCAGCTCCGCGCAGGTGCGGTATCCGCAGGCCCCGCAGTTCCAGTTGAGATCGCTCTTTCGCTTCTCGCCTATGATCAGCATCCTGCCGTCCATCGCGATGAGCTCCTTCATCGCCCGGCCGTCCCTGGCCGCCAGGGGAGACATATCCGCCAGCGAATAGCAGAACTCCCCTATCTGCTGCATCTCCTCGTGTCCGATGGAGATGATCTTCGTGTTGTTCGTCTTCCCGAAGCGATAGCTGTTGTGAGCGGCGATCGCCATGAGCTCCACCGCCCTGTCCAGCCCGCCCTTGATAAGTTCGTTGAGTTCGGTAACAGCCATGATACCCTCCTTAACTGTATATCGAGCGAAACTGCGGATAGAGCCTCCTTATGACCCTGTCCATCATCGTGCGCTCGTTGATCTCGTCGTAGCGAAGGGGAATGTCCCTGAAGGGGCTCTTTTCCGTGACCGACAGGGCCAACCCGATGGCTATGCCGGTGTCCTTGGGTAAAATACGCATCTTCATGGCGGCCGCCCCGGCCGACCAGAATACGCCGTAGTCTATACCGAGGTTCCTGGCAAGGGATATCCCACCGTCCAGGGCAAAACCCATGTTGTCCGCCCTTAAGAAACACAAGGGCCCCGTGAAGGCAATACCCGGCTCCTTTGGCAGCTTTTCGACCTCCCTCATGTACTCGCACGTCACGTATCCGCAGTAGTTGCAGTTGATGTCGGCGGGGTCGGTAAGCGACCTCAGTGACGACATGATCAAAAGCGCGTCTGCGTCCCTCAGCATGGCCGCGTCCCTCTTGAAGAACTCCCAGGCTGGATTATCCGAGCTCATCTCCTCCATCTTGATGCAGATGTCCTCGATGTCGGCGTCGTCGTGATACAGCTGGACGGCTATCTCGCCCACACCGCCGAGCCTGGGGGAGGTCACCGCCGAGGCCAGTATGAGCTTTGCCGCGATCAGGGCGGCCTCCTTCCTGTCCCCTTCGTATTGTTTCAGACTTCTCTCCATTTTTTTCCTCCTTTTAATCCGTGGAAAGCCCTTTCTCTTTTGCGATCCTGGGGTAATTCTCGTACGCGGGCTTGAGAAGGGGCAAGAGCTTCAGGACCTTCGGCATCGGACCCTTCGCCTTTATCAGCCCCTTGGCCAGGGCGACCGGCATCGACACGTTTTTCAGCCAGAAATCGTGGCAGGTGTCCCCCGAAAGCTTCATCTCGATGGTCGGCTTCATGTCGGAAGCCCCCAGGACAACCCCATCCGGCGTGAGCCAGATATATCCATCCGGATCAAAGATATCGAACTTTATCGTGATACCGGATTCCACATACTTCGGACCGACTTCGGGATGCTCCATGAGAAACCTGAAAAGACTCCCCAGAACATCGTACATCTTCTCGGTGCTTTCAAAAATAGGCATGATTTACCTCCCTAAAAAAGGTTTAGACTCAATACTTGACACTGAGTATTTTATCGATGGTGTCTTTCACCACCTTTTTTGCCCACTCGTCCGAATGCCTCGACCTGTCGAGGTACCACCTCGAAGCCACCCCCTGATACACGGCGGATATGGCCCTTGCCGTCTCCGCCGGCTCCACCTCCTTTATTTTCTCCTCTTCGATGCCGTCCCTGATGGACCCTTCAAGCATGATAACCCAGCCCGTGATCCAGTTGTGAAATGTTTCCCTGAAGTCCTCGTCGTAGGCCGCCCTGTACATACACTCGAAGAAGAGGGGATAACCCAAAGGGACATCGGGATCGCTCGAATCGTAGAGCCAGTCGGCGAACGATTTTACCTTCTCCACGGGGTCTTCAAGTTCCGCCATAACCCTCTTGCCCCTCTCGAATATCCTGTTGAAAAAGTCCTCGAATACCGCCTTGAAGAGCCTGCTCTTTGTGGGGAAATAGTGCAGGACGGCACCCTTCGAGATTCCGGCGCTGTCCGCCACATCCTGGATGCTGACGGAAAAACCGCTCTTTTTCGCAATAATCTCCTGGGCACAGGAGACTATCCTTCTTACCTTTTCGGAGCGAAGGTCATCGTTCAATTTCAATATACCTCGACAGAAATTTTGTTCGGGCCTGGTTAATAATGTGTATCTCTCGCTGTTGCTTACCTGGACGGCTATAAGATGAGAGCAAAAGCAGGTACAGGTACAGTAATAGGAACAGGTGGTGGCAGATTAGAAAAAGGAACAGTAGTAGGAGGAGGAGTAGGAGGAAGAAGAAGAGGGAGAAAAAAAGGAAAATTGAGAACGAGAACAGGAGATATAGAATATGTGGCTTAAGATACCAAATTTTCCGACCGTCCAGACGGATTGTTTCACACTATAAAATTCATGTCAAGTTTTTTTACATAAATGAAATATTTTATCCCTCCGAATTGTAATTATCTAAAAGAAATATATATATGAAGTGCAACGTTGATAAATTGTCGATACGGCCGAGACTCTCCGAGTGGATTCGTATATCGATCTACCCGGTCTTCTTGACCTTCCAGATGCAGCACTCCGCCCCATCGGCCATACTCTGCTCACAGACTATCGTAAGGCCGTGCTTCTTGCCTATACCCTCCTCCATGGCCGCCATCACGAGCCTGCACGTGCCCCCCTCATAGGAGGCCGCCCAGGGACAGGAGGTGACCTTCCTCACCGCCTCGTCCTCCGTTACCGACAAGAGCTTACCCCTCGGCTCGCAACCGATCAGGTCTTCCGTAAGCATCATGCCCCTGGCAACCCCCTCCGGGTCCCTCCCCAGGCCGTAGGCGTCCATCACCGGCTCAAGCTCCTTCATATACTCCCCCATAACGCCTAAGATTCTCTTCTTCTCCACCTCATCCGCCCCCTTGTAGAGGTTGTGCAGGACCTTGTTCCCGCCGCCGGCCATGATCACAAGATACATAAGCCTCTCTTCCGTCGAAAGTTCAATTGCCATATCTAAACCTCGTTTCTCGTTTCACTCGTTTTAAGGTGCCCCGCCGGGAAGGCCCGACGGGGCGTAATTGATAAACTGATTATTTACAGAGCCATACCTCTCTCGGCAGGTCGATTCCGAGGAGCTCGAGGCCCTTGTCCGTCACCAGCCATATGTCCTCGGGCATGTTGCCGTAATAGACCATGTCGGTGCCGTAGCATCCCACCTCCACGCAGAGGGTCATACCGGGGACGAGCTCCGTCATGTCGTTTTCCGCAAGCCACGGGGGCTCGTGGTTCAGCGTCCCGATTCCGTGTCCCACGAACTCTATCGGCACGGCCTGGTTCCAATCCTGGCGATACGTCTCCTTTTCGCCAAGCTTGAAGACGTCGCAGCCCCTCATGCCGGGATACATGTTGTTGACCGTGTTCATGTATGCGTCCCTCCCCCACTTGGAGAGATCATCGTATTTCGGCGGGAGCTTGTCCCCCACGTAGAAACAGCGCTGGACATCGGTCCAGTAGCCTTTGTAGGACGGGCCGCAGTCGGAGAATCCCTGGTCGCCCTCCTTTATCACCCTGTCGTAGAATGGGGTGGTCACGATCCGCCACTTGCCCGGGGCGTCGCTTCCGCATATGAAGAGAACCGGGTTACTCATACACGGCGTCTCGAACATGTCCTCGTTCACCCACTCCTGCCACGTGATGCGGTGGATATCCCTCTCGGTGACGCCCGGCTTTATCGCCTTCCAGGTCTTCTCCATCACCCTCGTGGTCTTATCCAGCATCTCCCGCATCAATGCTACCTCCCAGTCGGTCTTGACCATCTTCTGCTCCCAGAGGACCTTTTCGGCGCTGACGAACTTCGCATTCGGGAGGGAGGCCTCGATAAGGCGAATCTCGTCGATTCCAACCTGGGGTATGTGGTGGGCGCCGTATTCCATCCCGATCACCTTGTTGTCGAGCTTCAGGTCTATCATGGTATCCACCAGGACGTCGTTAAACCTGATGGGCAGACGCCAGAGCTTTATTCCGCACCAGTACCGGCCGTCTTTCACCCAGGTGGTCTTCTTTAGGTTGCTGTCAAGGATAGACTCCCCGACAAAGACGACATCATGTTCCTGGGAGACGATAAAGCAGTGGCGCCAGCGGTCCGTGAACATAAGCGCCGCATCCCTGTAACCGCCGTAGTAGTACTTGTTCTCCTCGGCAAAAAGGATCATGGCGTCCATGCCATGTTTTGCCAACAGCTCCTTGGCCTTCTTGATCCTGAGCTCGAACTCCGCCTTGGGTATGTGGGGTGAAAAATCCTCGGTGGATTCCGACTGCTCCCAGTTAACTCCCTCCTGCTCGATCCAGTGGTCCTTAGAAAGGTGCTCCTTTTCCTTCTTTGCCATTTTTTAGTCCTCCTTAAAAAAATGCTTTCCTATACTTTCATTCCCTCTGTTTTGGCATCGTCGATGTCCATTCCGTTCGTCTTTGCGCCCCTGAGATCGGCATCCCTGAGGTCGGCACCCCTGAGGTCCGTACCCTCGAGATTGGTGTCCCTGAGATCCGCCCCGAAGAGGTCGGCCTTTCTTATGCTGGCATGAGAGAGATCAAGTCCCCTCAGGTCGAGGTTCCTACGCCGGTTTTCCGAAATCAGCCTTATCAGGTCGGTCCAGTCGTCAAGCCCATCTATCGACAGCCCCACGGCCCCCAATATGGTTGATAACTTGTCCCGTTGAAGCTCGGTGCCCTTCAGCTTCTCGAAGATGCGGCCGTAATAGAGCCTCACCGGGAAGTATGTCTTGTAGCTCCTGAAGAGGTACCGCAGGAAGTCCTCGTTGTGCGTCGTGGGGTATATCTCCTTCATATTTGAGATTATTACATCCTCGCTCGCCTCGACCAGCCACGCATAGCGGGTTAAAAGCTCCATCATAAAACCGCCCCTCTCCCTTATGGAGTCGTCGGAGATGCCCAGCTCCCAGGCGTAAAAGGGCGGGAAATAGGAGTTCGTAAACGACATCCCGAAGTCGTAGGAGATGGAGGCCCCGAAGGGCAGGTCATGCCTGTTCAGCGAGCGGTGATGGTCAAAGTCCTCCGTCAGGCAGTCGTGGACCCACAGGGCGATCTTTGATACGATCTCGTCCCGATGGTTGAGCTCATCGGGCCCGTAGCTGTCGGCGTATCGGGAATAGAGCTTTCCGTCTATCTCCCTCACCTCGGAGAGATTGCAGATGTCCCTTCCGAGAAAATAGCTTATTATCTGCCTGTCCGGCCGCTCCCGAACCAGAAAGTAGGGTACCACCCTCTTTTTTGAATTGCCCCTGACGTCACACATCATGAAGAGCTCTGGCGTCCTCTTGTCGACCGTATTTACCTTGACGTAGCACTCTCCGCACAGCTCCCCCATCTCCTTCACGTCAAGCGAGGTCAAGAAGAACTCCGGCCTGTCGCTCAGGTAATCCTCCACCGTGCGAAGGATGTCTCGATCTTTGGTAGCTCCTTCAACCATCGGATATTACCCCTATCCACTCTTTGTAAGCTCACCCTTTATCGCTAACCTGCCATCGTCATCGATATCAGTCCCCAGCCTTTCAAAGATATCGGTGATCCTCGAAATCATCTCTTCAACGTCCCCAGCATGCTTTGATATATCCCTGAACCGAACCTGTGCCTCTGGTATCCTCTTCACGTAGCCCTGGACTTCTAACATCACGCGGTCGCAGAAGATCCCCCTGTACCCCCCTTTATCAACTTTCAGGTCGTCGTCGAAGAGGGCCTCCCTCGTGCATCCGGTTACGAGCACTGTCTTTTTCGGATCTGGGAAATTCCCGATTACATCGCCGCTCCCCATGAAGGCGTGCTCAGAGCCGCTTTTCTTCAACAGTGTATCGAGGCGCAGCTTCAGCGGCCCGAGTAGCCCGTGGGACAGGCTCGTAACCACCGTGTATCCCTTAAAATCGAAATTTTTCGCCATTTTTTCCCTCCATCAGCGACCCGACCTTAAGCGTAGGGCCAGGGCCTCGGGGAGACCGGTCTCCCTTATCTTCGAGGCCGCTTTCTCTACATCGTAGGGAACCCTCCTGAGTGAGAATGTCTCTTCCCCGCCGTTATATATGCCGTAGGCCGCCCTCGGGTTGCCGTCCCTGGGCTGTCCCACGCTCCCCACGTTTATAATGTATCGATATTCCGCCTCCAGTTGAACCTTTGAGGCGTCAAGCTTCTTCACCCGCCGAACCTCCCCCGTAAAGGTCCTTTTGTATTCCAATTCCACGAAGGCGGCCGGAATGTGGGAGTGCCCCACGAAGACGATCCTGCTATTGCACCCGGCAAATCCCCTTTCGGCGTCCCATTCGCTCAATATGTAGTTGAATCTCTCCGGCTTATCGGGCGAGCCGTGCACGAGATGGATTCCGGAATCGGCATCAAGATGCTCCAGCGGCAGCCTCATTATCTTTTCCCTGTCGTCGTCATTTATGAGGCCCGTGGTCCATCTAGCCGCTATGGCCGCATCCTCGTTGAGTTCATCGAGCCCCGATCCGTCAGCAATCGCCAGATCGTGATTGCCCAGTATCGAAATATCTGTGGCCTTCCCGATAAGGCTCAGGCACTCCACCGGGTCGGCGCCGTACCCGACGACGTCCCCGAGGAAGATAGTCCTGTCAACGGACGACCTTTCTATCTCTTCGAGGACGGCGGTCAACGCCTCGAGGTTTCCGTGGACATCGGAGAGTAGGGCGTAATTCACCGAATCCATATCCCCCCAATCGATTCCATAGCCATAGATATGGCGTTTAACAAAACAGGTGTCATCTCTTTTTAGACGAGATGATAAACTCGATGAACAGAACTGCGAAGACGAGGTCAACCGCTCCCGCAGCGATGAAGAGAGGGTGTAGATTCCCGAATAGAGAATGAAAGAGAAACAAGAGGAAGACGAGTATTTTACCTATGATCCCCATCCTCACGATATCGTTATTTTTCTGAATGTCCCTCGAAACCCAGTAGTACCCGATGCCGAACACCAGGACCAGTGCCACAAAAAGGTGCAGGATCGACGGGTAGAGCGGTATCTCCATCCCGAAGAGCGTGAAAATCCGTTTGTAGAATAAGAAAAAGACGATCGAGGCACCCCAGTTCCAGACGGCCCCGACAAAGAAGAGATTCCTGTAATAGGCTTCCCCGCCCCTTTTAGTATCTCCTTTGGCGGTCATGATCCCTCCTAACCATAAGGAATTGAGAAACTTACCACAATTCAATCCGATAGGGTCAAAAGGCCCTACAGGATCGTACAAAAACAAATATAAAAACCCCCCACACTATCTGGGTATTATCCCGTACAATACGAGCCTCAGCTCCGTATTGACAAAATCTTCCAGATCAAGCCCGTAATTGTCGAAGTATCCCCTCTTGTGGATGAATATCAGTCCCTCTATCCCCGCCCACAGGGCGACGCTCAGCTCCCAGCTGTCCACGTTCCCAAAGATGAGGCCTTCCTTAATCCCCTCGAGCACGGTGTCGTTGACGATCGAGACCGCCTGCAGAGACAGTTGTTCCAGGCTGGCCAAAAGCTCATCCGATATGCCGACCTTCTTGAATCCCAGGTCGTTGAAAGTCAGGATGTCGAAGTAGTCCTTGTAATCTATGTAGAACCTGACGTACGCCCTGGCGACGGCCTCCAGTCTCTCCAGTGAATTTCCATCGCTTTTCCGGGCTTCCTCCAACAGCTCCATAAGTATGTGGAACGCCTCTTCACACACCCTGCCGTAGATTTCATCCTTGCCCTTGAAGTAGACATAGATGGCCCCCGTGGACAGCTCCGCCTCCAGGGCGATATCTCGCATGGTGGCACCGAGATAACCCTTATCGAGGAAGAGCTTTTTCCCGGCGTTCAATATCCTCTCTATCCTCTCCTTTCGCTCCGCTTCCTGCCTGTTCGTTATTACGTCTTTTATATCCATTCATCTCCCCATAAATTTCCAACGGATTGTCGGAATTGCCTTTCAAGAACGCTGTTATTTTAAATAACACTGTTCATAATGTCAAGAAAAAAATAGAAAAACAGCACCGAAGACTACTATTCATTCAAAAGAAATTGTAGAAATAGGTCAAGAAATTTATATGGGATAATGAGCCTATCTTTCTATCTTGAAAATTTATATGGTTTACTCTATACGTTCCAATCACTCAATTACAATAATCGATATTTGATCTGCAATAGGATTCTGGGGGTAAAATGATGGACGCAACGGAGTTAAAAGAAAAGATATTCCTTTTGGGCGCCGATCTGTGCGGCATTGCACCCGTAAGTCGATTTTCCGACGCCCCGGAGGGATTCCATCCATCCGATATTTATCCCGATTCTAAATCGGTTGTTATCTTTGCCTCACATTTCCCGAAGAGTACTTTTGAGCCCTCTACAACAGTTCCCTACACTTTTGTCAGAAATTTGCTGGTAGATAAACTGGACCAAATCTCATTTCAACTGTCATTATATTTGGGAAAACGAGGCATCGGGTTGATTCCCATACCGTCTTCGGATCCTTATGAATTTTGGGATTCGGCCTTAAGACACGGCCGTGGGGTCATTTCGCTCAAACATGCAGGATATTTTGCCGGTCTTGGGGTGATCGGGAAAAACACGCTTCTCATAAATGATGTTTACGGTAAT
>CAZIWT010000078.1:0-16474 GCA_964542895.1 uncultured Thermodesulfobacteriota bacterium | reverse complement strand
TACAAGGGATATAGTTGAAGGATCGCCTTTCAAGGTAAAGGCGGGGGCATTTATCGGCTGGCAGGGCAAGATCACACCAAGGGTCGTTAATATCTCGCAAAATAAGGATGAGAACAAAGCGGTCGATATCCCATTTATAGAATTTGCTGGAAAGGGGAAGGTAATCATTGAATAGGTTATTTAACAAAGGATCCAATCTCAATATACCGAACATGCTGACGGCGTTTCGGTTGTTGATAATACCGGTCATTATGGTAATGCTCACATACGAGACCCCATTCATAAACTTCGTTACCGCACTTCTTTTCCTTATCGCAACCCTGACCGATATTGTGGACGGCTATATCGCCCGAAAATACGACCTCGTTACCAATCTCGGTAAATTGCTTGATCCCCTGGCCGACAAGCTCCTCGTCCTGACGGCCCTCATCATGTTGATTCCGCTGGGCCGGGTGCCCGCATGGATCGTCGCCCTCATAGTCTTAAGGGAGACCGGCGTTACAAGCCTGAGGGCAGTTGCGGCCAACGAGGGGATAGTTATTGCGGCAAGCTCTCTGGGGAAACACAAAAATCTCTTTCAGGTTATAGCGACAATCGGCTTGATCATGCATCATACATACCCCCTGACAAAGGTAAATAACGTCCCAATATCACTCAACTTCCACGCATCGGGACTCCTGGTGATGTGGATCGCCCTGTTTCTTACGCTCTGGTCCGGGATAGACTACTTCGTCAAGTTCTACCGTGAAAGCTCGAGGGGAAAAAAGAGTTAGCGACGAATAGAATCCTCGTATAACTCGAAAAATCGCGGTTAAAGGAATGCACAGGGGGCGGCCTCACGGTTTGTCCCCGACCCCCCGAGTCCGCTTATATCACCCGCATTGTTAACGAGAGAGCCGAATCAACCCGTGGGAAATAACCCCGACAAATCCCGGCTTCCATCGATTTTTTTTAGCCAGGCAAATTTTTCCATATTTTTTCGATAGTTTTTTATTTACTTTTATCGTCTTATCGTTTAGAATAGATGGTTATGCAGAAAATAATCTCAAGACATTTCTTGCTTGAAATCCTCGTCAATTTCTCGATTGGTCTTGTTATATTCAGCTTTATTATCATCATGGGGAGGATTTTTCAGCTGACCGAGATGATGGTGAGTCAGGGGATGAGCTTTATCAAAGTCGTGACCCTCATCGCCCTTATGCTCCCCAACTTCCTCGTCTTCACGATACCGATGTCCCTGGTTTTGTCGATAATTCTCACGTTCGGCAGGGCCTCGAGGGACTACGAGATTATCGCATTTAAGGCTTCAGGGGTCAGCATCTATCAGCTTATCCGCCCCGTGATTCTATTCACGCTGTTCACCCTGGTATTAACATTCTACCTTACGATTTACGTCGCCCCGCGAAACAATTTCAACCTGCACAAATTCGTCGTTAAAATCATAGGCTCTCAGGTAAACGTGGCGTTGCAGGAGAAGGTCTTCAACGATATGAGAGGGATAATCATATACGTCGATGATATACCGGCCAATTCCGACCGACTTCACGGTATTCTGGTTTACGACGAGACCAATGTAGATATGGCGGTTACCATCATCGCCCAGGAGGGCTACATAGAGGCGGAAGAGTCCAATTCCTTTCTTACCATCAGTCTGATCAACGGGACGATCATACTCTCGAGCAAAAAAATGGACTCCGATCAAACGTCCGTCTTTAACAAGTACGATCTGAATATCAACATATTCGGCGACGAGAACAACAAGGAGAAGGTTCGAAAAAGGGACTTCGAGATGACCCTGGGCGAGCTGTACGCCGACATAGATTGGCTGAGGAACGACCTTGTCGGACATGAAAGGGAGTATCTTGAAAACCCGGACGATCCGGAGGCCAAGTTTCACTACGACTCCACGATATCGTCGATAAGAAAAAGACAGGTGGAGATATCCAAGCGTTTCGCCTTCCCCTTTGCCTGCATCGTCTTTATGCTCATAGGAATCCCCTTGGGAATCCAGACAAATCCCCGGGGGAAGTCGGGGGGAATGTTTCTCGCCATAATCGTTATCTTTGCCTACTACATCTTTATGCTCATAGGAGAGCTCTTGGGGAAAAACGGCCTGATCCCCCCCCTCTACTCGATGTGGATCGGCAATGTAATCATGGGAGGGGCGGGGCTGTATATATTTATCAAGACCGGGCGGGAATCCCCCGTATTGATAATCACGCTCTACAACAACATGATGGCATTTATTAACAAGTTATTTCAAAGATTCAACAAATGAGAATTATACCGAAGTATATTTTAAAACAGTTCTTCATAATAATGTTTTTCGCGATATCCGCGTCTATTGTCCTGTTTCTTATCGTAGATGTCTTCGAAAACACGGGATTACTTCTCGATCATCCCGCGTCCGTCTCGACCATAATCCTCTACTTCGCCAGCAAGATACCCTTTATGCTCTTTATGAGCCTTCCCATAACGGTAATGCTGGCAACCTTGATATCCCTGGGGCTCCTGGGCAAAAACCTCGAGCTCATCGCCTTGAGGACATGCGGGGTAAGTCACATAGCTGTTATCGCGCCCATTCTTGTCGTGGCCTTCCTGATAAGTATTATCGCCTTTTTCGGCAACGAGTATATCGTCCCCAAGGCAAACAGGCTTACCGATTATATGGAGATCGTCAAGATAAAGAAGAAAGAACAACAGCTCAAGCCGGAGTACAAGCTCGATAAGATATGGGTAAAGAGGGGAAACGTCATCTATTATATTGACAGGTTTCTGCCGAAGGAAAAGAAGATCGAGGGGATTACGATATACCACTTCGACGAGAATTTCACCCTCGTCAAGACTATCATGGCGGTAGACGCCGAGTGGACGGATAACGGCTGGGAATTTCACACCGTAGATGAAAAGGACTTCACGGGCCCGACACTTCTGAGTGTAAAGAAATTTGACGTGAAATACTACGATATCAAAGAGCGTCCGGAGGATTTCAAGATAGTATTTGAACAGCAGACCGAAAAGATGTCTTTCCGCCAGCTTTCCCGCTACATAGATCGTCTTAACGAAGACGGATACGATACCACACGATACAAAGTGGACCTCCACTCGAAGGTGTCGTATCCCCTTGTGAACTTCATCATGGCGCTGATCGCCACGCCCTTTGCCCTTATGATCGGGAGGAAAGGCGGCATCGCCTCGGCAACGGTAATCGCCTTTACCTTCTCATTCTTCTACTGGGTGGTCCACAGCATCTGCATATCCCTGGGGCACGGGGGGACCCTCCCGCCATTCATCGCCGCCTGGACCGCAAACATCCTCTTCGTCTTCGCCAGCGTTTACCTGTTCCTGACGGTCAGAACATGACAGGGTGAGGGGGATCGATTTTAAATCCAAACGGCCGGGCCCTTCATTTAAACCTTTTATTTAAGGACCTGAGATTAAGGCTCCGCGGCCGCATCTATTCAGCTTACTCTCTATTTTTGCCCTGACAGGCGGCCCTTGACAATTAGATTTTTGTCTATAGAATAGTTTTTCCAAGCATCACCGAGTTTTTCGGGCCCCACCGGACGATCATATAAAATGAGTTCTAAATATAGAAGTGAAGGACAGTGGAGATAGCGGACGGTATCTACACCTATAGGGACAGGCCGGGCGACAAGATAAGGCCCGGGGCGGGCTCCGCCTCGGTGACGATCGTCTCCGGCGACGCCCTGCTTATGATAGACAGCGGCGTCGTCCCTGGAGGCGCCTTCAGAGAGCTCGAGGCGAATATCGAGAGGGACGGCCTGAAATTACGTGACATCCGGCAAGTAACATATACCCATTCCCACTGGGATCACATAAACTCCGCCTTCCTCTTGAAGTCAAAGTGCGGGGCCGAGATATCCGCCTCCTCCGCCGCCAAGAGATACATCGAGAACCAGAAGGACAATTTCAACGGCTTTCTAACCGATTTCGGCCCGTTGACGGGAGAGGTATTCCCCTATCCGATCTGGCTTGCCGGGCTTCTTCTTCGCTACGCCTGGGGAAAGCAGCCAAGGATCAAGGTGGACAGCGTCCTCTCCGACGGCGACCACCTCTGCGCCGACACGATCGGAAGGGAGGTAAGGGCGGTCTCCCTTCCTGGCCATACGGACGGCCACACCGGGTACTTCGTCCCGGATGCCGGCCTCCTCGTCGCCGGGGACCTGGTAGATTTTACGAACTCCCAGGGGATGGACCTCAACAATCCCCGCTCCAGCTACGTCTCTGCCGTAGAATCGCTGAAGACCGCCATCTCGCTCGATCCGGAGATATTGATCCCCGGCCACGGCGAGCCGACGGTGGGAAGGAGAAAGGTAAGAGAGGTACTCGAAAGAGCACTTTCGGGCGGTCTCGAATACCCCGATATTATAAGGAAGGCGCTGGCCGGCGGGCCGTTAAGGCTGAAAGAGATCATGTTATCAATCTTTCCCGAGGTACCCTTTTCGATGGAGGCTATGACTCTGATGCTGATCCTGACCGTGATCCTCGACATGGAAAAAGAAGGCACGGTCAACCGATCGATGAGATCTGGCAGGCCCGTCTGGGAGAGGGTGGATTGATAAATAAAGATTTGAGCCGTTTTAATTAGTGCGGCCCCTTCAGATTATTTTTTCTTCAACTTGCCGTCATCAAGATAGATATATTCCAAACCAAAACCAAGATTACGAAAATTTACCAATTTTCCACTGAACCTTACGATGTCCCCTTTATTGATTTTCACAACTTCACTGTCTTTCATCGCCAAAGCAATACTCACATTCTCTTTACTGCTTTCGAGTTGAATTTTCATTCCATATTTGTTGTCTTCATAATCTTTTTTGGTATAAGACTTCCAAAAAATATCTATCACTTGTACATCAACAACGGTGCCCTCTCCATAGACCTTGAGATAGAGATTGTCCTCTACAAATTTCTCCGCCTGCACTTTTGAGAATGGCAATAGTGACTCCATCAGCTTTTTTGCCTCGACCCCCCCTTCAGTGGACAGCGGTATCTCCGCTGGAGAGTTCTCCTCCTCATCGGAGTACGGGGCTTCGGTGGGCTCGTTTTCCTTCACCGTCGAAGGGCCCGATTTGGTTTTATCGCCAGCCGCACCGTCCGGCTTCGATACCTCGACATCGGACTCGGAGTCGGCCTCGTAAACGACAACTCCGGAAATAAACCCAAGGATGTAAAAAAATGCTGCCGTAACCAGCAGAACGGAGCAGACCAGAATCGGACTCCTTTTTTTGACTTCCCTACCGGGCCCCGATACATGCGGCCCGTAGCTCTCCCCGGGAAGATTCGAGATCAAGTTTTCGCCAGTTGCGCTCTCCGGTCTTGCAGGCCGATTTTTCTTTACGAAAAACTCCGTATTACAGCGGGGACATGTCACCTTCCCGCCGCCTTCGGGAATCCGATCGTCTCTGATATTTCACTTGAACCCGCAGCTCGGACATACGACTTCCATATTCAATCCCCAAAAATAAATGAATACTATTTTTTATATGTATCTTATACTATATCCTATCATTAATATTGTAAAGACAATTCTAACTTCTTGGATAAAAAATTGTCTTTACCACCCGTTTCTGTGGACCTTCTCCTCGTCGTAGCGATTTAAGGGCGGTTTCTCCTCCGCCGGGTACCCCAGGGCAATGAGGGAAAGCGGCATCACGCGATCCGGCAAACTCAGCAGCTTCTTTAGGCCCTTAACCCTCTCTTCGACCGGATGGATCCCCAGCCATACGGCCCCCAGGCCCATGGCGTTTGCCGCAATAAGGATGTTCTGGGTCGCCGCGCCGCACTCCTGGGGCCAGTAGCCTATCTTCGTCTCCTTGTGCAGATCGGAGCAAACGCAGACGGCAAGGGGAGCTTGCTTGAGCATATTGGAGAAGGGGTGAAATCTCGGTATCTCGTCGAGCATCTTCCTATCTTCTATCACCACAAACTCCCACGTCCTTTGATCCGCCGCCGTCGGTGCAGCCATAGCTACGGTCAGGAGATTCTTCACGGTCTCCTCCGAGACCGGCCTGTCCGTATACTTACGGATGCTGCGTCTCGTCAGCATCGCCTCCATCGCGTCCATTGTGATCTCAACCTCCAATGATATTTTTATTCGATTGTCCCCCCCCTAATAGCCGATCCGTCGCCAAACAATCCGATTAATTAGTTCTAAGGTTTGACTATCGCCGTAACCTTCCCGTCAAAATCGATATATTTCTCGGCCGCCCTCTTCACGTCATCCACCGTCACGGCAAGGATCTTCTTCGGATATTCTGTGAAAAAATCGTATCCCAGCCCGTAGAGCTCGTCTGTCGCCATCACCATCGCCATATCCATGTTCTTCTGGAGGCTGATCTCGTAGTTTCCCACTATGTAGTTCTTCGCCCTCTCGAGCTCCACCGCCGTAACACCCCCATCCCTTACCTTTATCAGCTCCCCCTCCATCCCCCTGACCGCCACTTTGAGGTTTTCCGGCTTGGTTGCCATGTATACGCCGAAAAAGCCGGGGTCCGGCCCCGCCATGTTCACCGCGGTGACCGCGTATGCAAGCCCCCTCTTCTCCCGAAGCTCGGCAAACAGCCTCCCCCCGTGCCCGGAGAGGATAGCCGTCAAGACCTCGAGGGAATACAGGTCATCGTTTTTGAGGTCAACGCCCAGAAATCCCATGCCGATATGGGCCTGCTCCTTCCCCCTTACCCTCGTAACGACCCTCTTCGGCGAATCGGGCCTCTTCGGCCGCTCGATATCGAGGGGCTGTGCCGGGGCCGTCGGCATCGCTTCAAACAGCTCCTCCATCCTCTTCAGGACATCTTCCGCTTTCACATCCCCCACCACCGCAATTATCATCTCGGACGCAACGGCGTGGGCCCTGTAGTATTTCATCAGGTCGTCTCTGGTAAACTTCTTTATGTTCTCCTTCGTCCCCGTCTTCGGCATCGAATAGGGGTGATCTCCATATAGGGTCTCCCTGAAGAGCCTCATGACGGTCAGGACAAGATTGTCCGCCTCGGAGTCCTTTGCCGCCAGCGCCTTCTCCCTCGCCTTCTCGAGCTCGTCCGAGTCAAACGTCGGATTCAAGATAACGTCCGAGAATATCTCCCACCCCTCGTCTTCGTGCTCCTTCAAAAACTGGGCCATGACCCCGAAACTGTTCCTTCCGGAAAAGCCGTTGACGCTTCCCGCTATCGAGTCTATTCTGTCGGTAAGCGCCTTGGCCGTAAGGTCTTCCGTGCCGCGGGTCAACATGCGGGACATAAGCTTGTTGATCCCGTTGTTGTCTTCATCCTCGTATCTCACCCCCCCCGGGAAGATCGCGACGACCGAGACGATGGGAAGCTCCGGCTCCTCTTTTATAACTAAGGTTATTCCGTTTTTGAGCTTTGCCTTAAAACCGACCTCGCCCGGCACCAGCTCCGCCCTTAAGGAGACCGCTTCCTCCCCTCCACCCTTTTTAAAGCCCTGGTGGACGGCTTCTACAACGCCCTTTTCGGTTACGGTCCCGGCGGCACCCTCGGGAAGAAGATACGTAACCGTGAGATTCTTCTCGTTGAAATATTTTTTTGCCACCCTCTTTATGTCGGCCTCCGTGACTCTGTCGATATTCTTTAGGTAGCTCTCCTCAAATCTCACGTCGCCAATAACCGTCTCGAAGTAGCCGAGCGTACTGCAAAGCCCCTTAAACGTCTCCTTGCCGTACACAAAGTCGGTCTTGATGCTGGTCTTGGCGTTTATCAGCTCTTCCTCCGTAACTCCCCCCGTCCTCAGGGCGACGATTTCCTCCAGTATAGTCGACACCGCCTCGTTCATATTTTTTTGGCCGAGGTTTGCGCTTATCAGATACAGCCCCGCCCTCTTCGGCGTGTATGAAAAGGCGTTAATCGAATAGACGAGCTTCTCCTTGTCCACGAGACGGTGGTAAAGACGAGATCCCCTCCCCTCCCCCAGTATCAGGGAGGACACATCGAGCGCGTAGAGGTCTTCGTGGTCTATGGGGGGAATGTTGAAACCGATCTTTAGGTAACCCATGTTGACGTTCTCGTAAAGCCCGCTGACCGTAAGACCGCTGTTTGTCGGGTATCTCACCGACGGCGCGGGCCTGACAGTCTCTCTCTTGCGCCCGGAGTCGAAGTACTTTTCTATCATCGGCTTTACCAGCGCCGGCTCGAAATCCCCCACCAAGACGAGGGTCATGTTCGAGGGGACGTAATAAGCCTTGCGGTACCTGTTAATATCATCCCTCGTGTACAGCTTCACCTTCTCCACTGTCCCTAAGATAGGCTTCCCGTAGGGATGCCCCGGAAAGGATTTTTCAAGCATGAATTTTATTATCCTCCTCCCGGGGGAATCCATGTTCATCCTTATCTCCTCCAAGATCACCTTCCTCTCGTTTTCCACCTCTACCTCGGGTACCGTCGCGTTCAGGACGGAGTCCCCCACGACCCTGATCATATCCTCCACGAAGCGGCTGGCCACGTTGGCCGTGTATACCGTGGAGTCAAAAGAGGTATACGCATTGGCGTATCCCCCGGACGCCTCAATTATCGCCGCCCCCTCTCCGGGTTTGAGCTCCTCCGTCCCCTTGAAGCTGAGATGCTCGAGGAAGTGGGATATCCCCCCTTCATCCTCCGACTCGTTAAAGCTCCCCACGGAAATCCAGACGTTCATGGCAACGGCCGGAGTTGAGCCGTCCGGATAAAGCAGCACCACCATGCCGTTGGGCAGCCTGTAGCGCTCAAGCTTCTGGGAAGATGTGCTCCCCGTTAAGATCACAGTGGAAATCAGGGTTATAAATAAAACGGCGAGAAACCGTTTAACGAAAAACAGATTACATCTTTTCATTTTCATGCTTTTCCTCCTTATATACATGATATCCCCTTTTCGGCCAATGAGCAAATAAAAAATCCAATCCCACATTCTTTACATATAATCTTGACACACGACAAAAAAATCCGTATTATTAAGGAATGTTTGGAATCGGTACACCAGAGCTTATTTTAATACTCGTCATCGCCCTCTTGATCCTGGGGCCGAAAAAGCTCCCCGAGGTGGCAAGGGCCATAGGGAAGGGCCTCGGAGAGCTCAGAAGGGCCACCGACGGTATAAAGAACAGCGTAAACGTAAACAGGGCCTTTCACGACTTTATGAGCGAGGATGACGGCAATCCCCCGAATTCGAGACAGCCGGGGGGGGGCAACAGTGAGGGCGAGAGCGGCCACGGGGGAGAATCTCACGGCGATTCCGAGGGGGATGAAGCGGGAGACGATCAAGCCGAGGACAAAAAATAGGTGCGGCGTAAATTAAGGGGAGGCAATTGAGGGGGTAAGAAAGAGGGCGTAAGATGGGGCGGTAGGGTCATGGGGGGGGTGGGGGATATTACAGCGGTTTCAAAAGGGAATTGAGGTGGGCGGTCGGGCCGATACCGAGGGGGGATAGTTGAAAATAAAAAGAGCGTGAAGCTCCTGGGCCTCATATCTCGTTACATAAGTAAGTTTAAAGGGACTGTAATCCAATCCCAATTTTTTAAAAGCTTGACGCTTATAACAAACGGCGAAACTAATTTACGGGGGGGTTGGCATATTCTATGTGCGGACGTGCTTTGGTGGGTGGGCGCATCCTGGGGGCTGGCGTAATCCTTAAGTCCGGTTTATCTTGGGAGGCAGCGAAATATATATGTTGTCAATTCTTTTAGGGCAGTCCTAAAAGGTTTCAATACGGTAACTATGTATCGATATTGAGATATTTGCCGATATCGCAATATCGATATTTGATATTTACAGCTAAGGAAAAGAGGCTTGGAAGAGAAAGACAAAAACAAGAACAACGGCGAAGAGACAAACAAAAGAGAAAACAACGAGGAGATGGAGGGCTCCACAATGAGCATACTCGACCACCTCGAAGAGCTCAGAAACAGGCTCATAAAGATCTTCATCGCGTCCGCCCTTGGATTTGCCGTATGCTATTGGATGTCCGAGTGGCTCTTTTCCCTCCTTATGAAGCCCCTTCTGGATGCCCTTCCGGGGAAAAAACTCATCTTTACAGGGGTGACCGAGGGCTTCTTCACATACCTCAAGGTCGGAATCATCGCCGGCATATTCCTCGTCTCGCCCTACATAATATACCAGATATGGGCCTTTGTGGCGCCCGGCCTCTTCAAAAAAGAGAAGAAAATCCTCATCCCCATATCGATTATCTCCGCCGTTTTTTTTGTCGGTGGCGCCCTATTCGGTTATTTCGTCGTCTTTCCCTACGGTTTTCAGTTTCTCATCGGCAAATTTTCATCGGAGTTCGTGCAGGCGATGCCCTCCATAAAGGAGTTTCTCTCCCTCGCCACAAAGATGCTCATAGCGTTCGGAATAATCTTCGAGCTTCCCCTGGTCATCCTCGTCCTGTCGCGCCTCGGGATTGTCAACCACAAGATGCTCAGGAAATATCAGAAGTACGCCATTCTGGCGACCTTTGTAGTCGGGGCAATGCTGACCCCCCCAGACGTCATAACCCAGGCAATGATGGCCGGACCGCTGATAATCCTATACGAGATTAGCATCTGGGTATCTTACTTCTTCGGCAAGAAAAAGGAGCCGGTAGACGACGAGGACACGGAAGACTCGGACGACAAGGCAATAGAGCCTAAATAGCGGCCAGTAAAAAACCTGATAATTCAGAAATCCCATGACCTCGAAAAGCGGTAAGATATACTTCGTCACGGACAGCCACCTGTCAAGCCCGGAGGACGAGAACTACTCGGCCCTCCTCTCCTTTTTAGATCGACTGATCGCCGAGACCGCTGTGGAATCCTGCCCCCTGACCTTCGTCATCCTCGGGGACCTGTTCGACTTCTGGGTCGGATACAGGAAAATCTTCCCGAAAAGATACGAGAAGATCATAGACCGGCTCACCGACCTCTCCCGAAGCGATGTGGATATTCGCTACACCGAGGGAAACCACGACTTCTTCATGGGGCCGATATTCACCGACCGTATCGGGACCGCCGTTTACGTAAAGCCCTGGGACATGGAGGCGCAGGGGATAAGGATCTACATCGCCCACGGAGACCAGGTGAACAGAAAGGACCACGGCTACAGGCTCCTGAGATTCATATTGAGAAGCCCGATCTTTCGCATTATCAGGAGATCTACTCCGAACTTCGTCATCGAGATGATTGCAAAGAAGATGAGCAGGGCGAGCCGGGCCTACACCGACAGGAAGGAAGACGACCACGAAAAGATCGCCTGGGAGTTCGCCAACGCCCGCTTCAAAGAGGGATACGATGCGGTCGTCATGGGCCACTTTCACGAGCGGAAGCTTAAAAAAACCACCCTAAACGGCAGGGAGCGCGTCTACGTCAACGTCGGCAGCTGGATGGACGGAGATTACGACTACGTAATCCTCGAGGGGGGAAAGTTCAAGCCTCTGAAGTTCGATTACAAACCAGCCCAAAAAAAGTGAGACGGATTGAGCTCCACCGCTTCAATCCCCCGCGTGCTCCCCTATCAATCCCACGCCGTTCTCGTAAAAGACCATATCGTAGAACTCCCGCGACAGGTCGAGTCCCACGAGGCACTCTATCTCGTCCTCCCTCGGGAAAATCAGGTTCGGAAAATCGGAGCCGTAGACTATTCTGCGCTTGTGCTTTTCGAGGCTGTCTCCCCAGAAGCCTTTGAGGTCGGCGAATATCTCCTCGAGGCCGAAGAAGGTCGCCATCTTCGGGACGAACGTGAACGATGTGTCAAGGTAGAGGTTTTCGTGGTGATCCAAAAGTGCCATGAACTCCGTATACTCCATCCCGCCCATGTGGGCCACGTTGCAGGGGAGATCCGGGTATCGGTCGAGGAGTTTTTTGAAATTGTCGTAGCCGACGAACCGGTTTCCGGCGGGGCCGTTTCCGACGTGAAAGAGGATCCGCTTGTTTCGCTCCATCACCAGGTCATAGAGGGGAAAGAACCGTTCGTCCGCGGGATAGTGCTCCTGGACCAGGAGCTGGAGCTTGAATCCCAGCATCTTGGGGTGGGTGATGGCATCCCTCGCGATCTTCATCGCATCGTCGTCCAGCGGCGAGAACGCCCCGAAGCAGTATAGGTCTTCCACCTCGTCCAATATCTTTTTGTTCCAGTCGTTGAGGCCCGCCGCCACGCCCGCCCTGTGGGCGTAGTTGGAGTAGACGATGGGGCCGATGTTTCTCTCCCGGAGGTGGGAGACGGTTTCTTTATAATAGAGCTGGTAGATGACGTCCCACTTGTAGACTTCTGCGAAGTGGCGCCAGACGGCGTCGAACATCCTGTCCGGAAAGAGATGGACGTGAAAGTCGACGATTTTATTCGGGAGTCGGGTCATGGAGGTTGAGGCCTCTCTTCGCTACTGTTTGTTCTAAAGGCCTTCGATTATACCGTCAAAGGGGGAAAGGTTCAAGGATTATTTGGTTGGGAGTGTTTAACATTTTCTCCATCTCCCATATAGTAGAAGAAGACGGCATAAAAAACGGGGGTTGCCCCCCGTCTTCTAATCAGAATTTTCCCTCCCCCCCTAAACATTCACTTTGCTTGTTAACACCGGATTGATGCGCTCCGTTCTAAATAAATAGTGGTCGCTCGCAATGACTGTATCTATATAGGTTTTTACGCTCCCCCCATCCCTTTTATCAGCTCCCTTGCGATGATGAGCTTCTGGATCTGGGTGGTGCCGGCGCCGAACTCGATCCCCTTCATGTCCCGGTACATCCTCTCCACAGCGAACTCGCTGATAAAACCGTAGCCCCCCAGTATCTGGGTCGCCTTGTCGACAACCCTCATCCCGACCTGTGAGCAGAAGAGCTTCGCGTAGGAGGCCTCCAGGCGGACCCTGTTTCCCTGGTCGGCCAGCGTCGCCGCCCAGTAAGAAAGCAATCTCGCCGCCTGGAGCTCTGTTGCCATATCGGCGAGCATATCTTGAATCATCTGAAAGTTGATTATGGCGGTGCCGAACTGGACGCGCTCCGATGCGTACTTCAACGCGATATCGAAGGCCCCCTGGGCCACGCCTATGGGGGTAATCGAGTAGATTATCCTCTCCCTGTCGAGCCCGTTCATCAGGACCTTTATCCCCTCGTTCTCGTTTCCGAGGACGTTTTCGGCCGGAACCTCCATATCCTCGAAGATAAGCTCTCCCGTCGGCGATCCCCGAACCCCCATCTTCTTCAGGGTTTTTCCGGTGGAGTAGCCTGGGAAATCCTTCTCGACGATGAAGGTCGTTATCCCCTTGTGGCCGGCGTCCGGGTCTGTCTTGGCGTAGACCACCGCCACGTCGCAGAGCGGCCCGTTGGTTATGAACATCTTGGTGCCGTTGAGGATGTATTTATCTCCCTTCTTGACGGCCCTCGTGCGTAGAGACAGGGCGTCCGACCCGGCCTCCGGCTCGGTGATGGCGATGGCGCCCACCTTCTTTCCGCTGATGAGGTCGGGGAGGTATTTCTTCCTCTGCTCCTCGTTGCCGTTCCTGTAGAGGTTCTCGGTGCAGAGAATGGCGTGGGAGCCGAAGGTATTGGCCGTGGCGGCGCACCCCCTGCTTATCTCCTCCATGACCAGAACGGCAGACATCAGGTCGGCGCCGATCCCGCCGTGCTCCTCCGGGATCGATATCCCGAAGAGGCCCAGCTCCGCCATCGACTTGAAGTTCTCCTCCGGGAACTTCCCGTCCTCGTCTATCTCCGGCGCCCGGGGGATTACCTCCTTGTCCACGAACTTGGCGACGGTGTCCTTCAACATCTTCTGCTCGGATGTTAACTCAAAATCCATTACTAAACTCCTTGGAACGAATAGCTTTTAAACGCTCTCTACTTTTTTCTGCCAACAAGCATCTTCGGCGTAAAGACGATGCAGTCCTCGTCCCGTTGATTCTTGATCTTCGCCTCGTAGGCGATGGTTCCCGTGTTCTCGTCCCTCTCCTTCATTTCCGACACCGTAGCCTCGCACCTTATGGTGTCTCCGATCTTGATTGGACCGGTGAACCTAATTTTATCGATCCCGTAAAATGCGATGAACTTCTTCGGTGTAAAGACGTAGGGTCCCAGGCGAAAAACGAGGGCCGACCCGACCGAGAGGCCGAGCATCCCGTGTGCTATCCTCTCCCCGAACATCGTCTTTGCGGCGTACTCCACGTTTGTGTGTATCGGATGCCAATCACCTGTCAATCCGCAGAAGTTGATGATATCCGTTTCCGTCATCGTCCTTCCTGGAGAAACGAGGGGTTCCCCTATCTCATAGTCCTCAAAAAAAACCTTTTCCATTAATCTGCTCTCCATCTGAAATTGAATATTAGCTCAAGCAACAACCGACAGTAATTAAGATTTTTTACATCAATTTTTTGTACTTCTGCCGCTACCACTCTTTCAAAACCAACAATCCCATCCCGAAAGCCGCATTGAAATGTCAAATAAAACCCACTTCGGCTCGATTTAATGGGAGAGATAGGGTCGATAAGCTGTAGTGGCGGAGTCTTAATCCGCCACTACATTGTAAGTTATTTTCCACCGATTGTAATATCTACCTATATAGCTATCCAGCTATCCAGCTACATTACTCCTGTCTTGACAATCAAGTGGGCGGAAGGGATAAACCCTTCACTATTTATTTAAAGATAGCCTGTGCCAAATTGAACAAAAATCCCTTATCCTTATCACTTGCCCCGCCATTCGAGTCCCGTTTCCCACATCATCGCTCAACTATCAGATACTCCTCCCCTCTTCTTGAAAATAAGTAGTTTTCAGATCTTCTTCTCTTTATTTCCTCAGCACCTTCTTGTCGAGCTTTCCAACTGGGGTCAGGGGCAGCTCGTCTATGAAATCGACGGACTTCGGAACCTCGTAGGCCGCGAGCTTCTTCTTGGCGAACTTGATTATATCCTCCTTCAGCGCCCCTTTGTCGCCCTCGTATCCGGGCACGAGCTGGACAAAGGCCTTGACTATCTCGGAGCCCGGCCTGTCCGGATTTTCCAATCCGACTATGCCGACCATGTCTATAGACGGGTGCTCGCTCAGGACGTCCTCCACCTTTACCGAGAAGACCTTGTAGCCGCCGACGATTATCATATCCTTCGTCCTGTCGACTATGCGCAGATAGCCCTGCTTGTCCATTATTGCGACGTCGCCCGTGTGCATGTACCCGTTCTTGTCGATGGCGTTTTTCGTCTCCTCCGGCTTGTTGTAATAGCCCACCATGACCTGCGGGCCCTTGGCGCATATCTCCCCCGCCTCTCCCAGCTTTACTTCCTTTCCCGTTGTCGGATCCAGAAGCTTGATATCCGTGTTCGGCAGCGGCAGCCCGATGGAGCCCAACTTCTTCTTGCCCCGGAACGGGTTCATCGTGGTCAAGGGTGATGTCTCCGACATACCGTAGGCCTCGACCAGTTTGCCCTTTCCGACGATCTTCTCGAGCTCCTTCTGGGACTCCTCCGGGAACGGCGACGCGGCGGATACGCAAGCCTCGAGCCTTGAATGGTCGAGCTCTTTGAACTTCGGATTTGCAATCAGCAGCTGAAAGAGCGAGGGCACGTTGACGAGGGCGGTCGGCTTGTACTTGGCGATCTCGTTGCAGATATGCTCGGTGTCCCGTGGATTCGGAATCAGTACCTGGGTCCAGCCAAGATATATGCAGTTTTCGTTGAAAAACAAACCGGCGATGTGAAAGAAGGGAAATCCCGAAAGGGCCAATCCCTTTCCCGGCTCCCAGCCCAGCCATTCCTGCACGACAAGGAGATTCGAGACGGCGTTCCTGTGACTCAACATCGCTCCCTTCGGCGGGCCCGTTGTGCCGCCGGTGTACTGGATATATGCGATGTCGTCGGCCGTTACCTTCACCTTCGGGTCCGCGTCCGAGTACTTGTCGGTCTTGATGACATCCTCGATCTTCATGACCGCCTTTCCCTTGACGGGAGTAACCTTGCCGGAGGGGATCTTTTTCAGGAGCTTTCCCAGAAAGCTCTTAATCGAGGGAAGGAATCCCCCGACGCTCGCCGCAACGACAACCTTGAGGTTCGGCAGCTTGTCGGATATCTCCAAGAACCTGTGCTGAAAGATTGCGTCGAGAGTAACCAAGCACTTGGCCTTGGAGTCCTTGAGCTGATACAGCATCCCGTCCGACATGAGCAGGGGCGACACGCCGGAGACGACGCAGCCCGCTTTCAGGGCGCCCAGCCACGCGATCAGGTATTCAGGGATGTTGGGTAGGTTTATTCCCACCACGTCCCCCTTTTTGAGGCCGTTGTCAATTAGCATATTCGCAAAGCGATTTGCGTAAACATCGAGCTCCGAGAACGTCACCTCGACGCCCATAAAGCCAAATGCGGCCTTATCCGGGAAGTTTTTAAATGTCGGCCTGATCGCATCGACGTAGCTTGTCTCCCATAACTTCGGATCCAGATCCTTCATTCCCTTGTCCCACGAATCCCTCCAAAACTGTTTTTTTGCCATTTTAAAATCACTCCTTAATTAATGATA
>CAZIWT010000077.1:0-16697 GCA_964542895.1 uncultured Thermodesulfobacteriota bacterium | reverse complement strand
AAAGATATTCTGGTATAAAAAAATAACTTAAAGCTTAAAGTTATACTTTAAGTTGCTGAAACGGGGGGGTGCAAATAATAAGGTCAAGCGTATTATTCTTTTGAAGCTGTTGAAACAGGTGGGGCAAACAATAAGGTTAAGCTTATTGTTCTTTTGAAGTTGTTGAGATGGGTGGGCGGAAGCTACAAGGTCGAGCATATTGTTCTGCTTTAATATTTAAATGGAGGGTTCATGTTTAAAACCAGAATTACCGAGCTTTTGGGAATCAAATATCCGATCCTCATGGGTGGAATGCAGTGGCTGTCCTATGCGGAGCTTGTTGCGGCCGTCTCGGAGGCGGGGGGCATGGGATTCATACCCGCGGCCTCCTTTGAGGATCCCGAAGGCCTGAGGGCCGAGATAAAGAGGACGAGAGACTTAACGGATAAGCCGATAGGTCTCAATATATCGATGCTCCCCGAGTTCAGCGAGGGGGAGCTGACGATGGACTACCTTGCCGTTGGGATAGAGGAGAAGGTAAACGCGATAGAGACGGCGGGGCGCTCTCCAGAAACCCTGGTCCCTTCGATAAAGGAGGCGAAGATTCCCCTTATTCACAAGGTTCCCCAGGTTCGCTTTGCAAAGAAGGCCGCAGGGCTCGGGGCCGACGCAGTAACCATAGTTGGGTTCGAGTGCGGGGGACACCCCGGCATGGCGGACGTAACCTCGTTGATCCTTATAAACAAGGCGTCCAAGGTACTCGATATTCCCATACTGGCGGCGGGGGGGATAGTCGACGGGAAAAGCTTCTTAGCAGCCCTGGCGCTGGGGGCGGATGGGGTCGTCATGGGTACGAGGTTTATGGCGTCCAAGGAGTCGATCGTCCACAAGAACTTCAAGGACTGGTTCATAAACGCCACCGAGAACGACACGACGGTCCTTCTCAGGAGCATCTACAATCCGATGCGCGTTATGGAAAACGATACCGCGAAGAAGGTCAGGGAGATAGAGGCGAGGGGAACGACCCTGGAGGAGCTCATTACATACGCCAGCGGCAAGGTGGGGAAAAAGGCCTACGAGACCGGTGACACGAAGATGGGTGTCATCGCCGTCGGGGAGTGCGTGGGATTGATTGACGATATAAAGAGCGTAAAGGAGATCGTTGAGGGAATGGTTGCAGAAGCGGAGACTGATCTGAAGAGACTACATGGAATTTTCAATGGATAATAGTTGTAAGACTAAGATACCAGGAGGTCATTATGTTTGATACCAAGATAACCGAGATGTTCGGCGTGAAATATCCGATCTTTTGCGGCGCCATGATGTGGCTTTCAATTCCGCCCCTCTGTGCCGCTATATCCGAGGCGGGGGGAATAGGGAATCTCACCGCGGGGAATTACGAGACGGAAGAGGAGTTTCGGGCGGCATTGGACGAGGTAAGGAAGCAGACCGACAAGCCGTTCATGGTGGGAATAACGATTCTTCCCTCTTTGAGGATTACCGGTGAGCACCACGCCATGTATGTGAAGGTCTGTGCCGAGGAGAAGGTAGCGGGTGTCGAGATCTCCGGTGCCCCCCTGGACAGGGGGCTGGGGATGGATGCGGTAGAGACCCTGAAGAAGGCTAACGTCAAGATGTTTCAGAAGGTGGGTGCGGTGCGCCACGCCGTACACGTCGCAAAGGTGGGATATGACGGAATATACGCGGCGGGGATCGAGGAGGGGGGTCATCCCCTGAACGATGATGTATCAACGATGATTTTAACCCCAAGGATAACCGAAGAGGTGGACATCCCCGTTGTTACGGTGGGCGGTATAGCGGACGGTCGCTCAATCGCCGCGGCCCTTACCCTTGGCGCCGACGGGGTTATGATGGGAAGTCGATTTATCGCTACAAAAGAGTGTCCCTGCCACGATAATATAAAGAAGGAGCTTTTAAAGAGACAGGAGTTCGACACCACCATATTCGGCCAATCGATAGGCCTCCAGGGGAGGGCCTTGAAGAGTAAGGTCATCGATGAGGTAATCAAGATAGAGGAGTCCGGAGGCGGACTGGAAGATCTCATTCCGTTAATATCGGGGCATAGGATTAAAGAGGCTTGGGAGAATGGAAATGTGGATTTTGCGCCCCTGATGGTCGGTCAGTCGATAGGACTCATAAAGGAGATCGTGACGGTCAAGGAGCTCTTTGAAACCATGGCGAAGGAGGCCGCGGAGACACTGGAGAAGGCCAGTAAGAAGATAAAGAAATAGAGAGATAAGATTTAAGAACACTAATAGATCTATCGATAAAACATAGAAGTTCTGTATTGGGAGGAGAGAGATGTCCGAAAACCATGTGCTTGGTGAAAAAAAGGGAAACATATACTATTTAACGCTCAACCGTCCCGAGAAGAGAAACGCGATTACGTTCGAAATGCTCATTGATATTTCCCAGAAGGTGGAGGAGGCGGCGGACGATACGGAGGTGAGGGCTATCATCGTCAAGGGTGAGGGGAAGCTCTTCTCCGCAGGAATCGATTTCAACTCTCTCGGAATGCTCGTTACGAGGTTTATGGCGGACTCGGCGGCGGGGGGTGCGACGATCAGGTCCGACATCCACAAATACCAGCACTACCTGAACCGCCTCGAGGCGATAGAGGTTCCCATCATATGCGCAATCCACGAGCGTATCTTCGGTATGGCCGTGGAGTTCACGCTGGCGTGCGACATAAGGCTAATGAGCGACGACTGCATGTGGGGAATGCAGGAGCTTCAGATCGGGGTTATCCCTGACCTGGGGGGCACGGCGCGTCTCTGCAAGCAGCTCGGCCAGCAGAGGGCGATGGAGATATTGATGACCGGCAGGATGTACGACTCCAAGACAGCCCTTGATTGGGGTCTCGTGAACCACATATACCCGAAGGAGGACCTCCTCAAGGAGGCGGAGAAGCTCGCCGGGGAGATAGCCAAGACGTCGCCCATCGCCGTGGGAGCGGTCAAGAGGATCGCCAAGCAGGGCGAGGGGGTGAACCTCATGACGCAGCTCGACATGGAGGTCAATCTCCAGTCGCAGATTTTAAGGACGGAGGATTTCAAGGAGGGTGTGCAGGCGAAGCTGGAGCGAAGGGAGCCGAACTGGAAGAGGAAGTAGCAGAACTAAAGGGGGAGGCAGCCGAACTAAAGGGGGAGGTAGCCGAAATTGGGGGGGGAGGGGGGAGGCAGCCTACCGGAATTTATATCTTCCAGGTCTTTTCTGACAACAAAACCAATGGAGGTTTAACGTGATAGAAGAAAGATTCAAGCCGGCGGCCGAATTCGCCATGACGAGCATCGAGGGTATAAGGAGAACCGGCATAAAGCTTCTGGAGATGAAGGAGAGATACGCCAAGCTCCTGATGCCGCTTGAGGGGAACGTCAACCACATCAACATGATGTACGCCGGGTCACTTTTTACGATAGGGGAGATAAACGGGGGAGTCATCCACGTCTGCTCCTTTGACGTCCACAAGTATGTCCCCATCGTAAAGGAGATCAACATCCGCTTTCGCCGCCCCGCCATGACCGATATCACGGTCGAAGTTTCCATGGAGAAGGAGGAGGCGGACAGGATCCAGAAGGAGGCGGAGGAGAAGGGTAAGGCGGACTTCGAGATGGAGCTGGAGCTGAAGGACGCCAACGGCGAGGTCGTGTCGATCGTGAAGGGGATCTGGCAGATCCGCAAGATGCCGGAGGGGATGGAGGCCCCATTCCCGAAGACCTGACGAGAGGGTAAATTCCGACCGACCGATAAATTGAGAGGGCTTGGTTAAAGGGCTTGTTTGCCCAAAATCAAACCTACACTCCAAACCTACACTCCGGGGGAGGATCGACTCTTGGTTTTCGATAAAGCCCAGAAGAGGGGCGACTTCAAGATTGTGAGGCTCTTCGAGAGGGTCAAGGTCGGCCCGATCGAGGTAAAGAACAGGATCGTCATGCCGGCCATGGGGCTCGGCTACACGGACGATTACACATTCACCGACCGCTTCAAGGCCTATTTCAGGGAGAGGGCCGAGGGGGGGGTCGGGCTGATGCTGATCGGCCCCATCGCCATAGACAAGGTGGGCGCCGCCCCTTACGTGCCGGAGCTCTTCGACGACAGGAACGTCGAGGAGCTGAGCCGCTTCATAGAGAAGATAAAGAAAGACACCGGCGTCAAGGCGGGCACCCAGCTCTTCCACATGGGAAGGAACGCCTTCTCCTACTTCACTGGAAACACACCTATCGCGCCGTCAGCCATTCCCGGAAAGCTCACCGGGGAGACCCCGAGAGAGATGACGAAAGACGACATCGTTGAGGTTAAGAGAGCCTTTATCGACGCCGCAAGGCGGGCGAAGGAGGCGGGGTTCGACTATGTGGAGCCGGTGGGTTGCACCGGCTACCTCATAAGCCAGTTCCTCTCGCCTTTGACCAACAAGCGCACAGACGAGTACGGCGGCCCGATAGAGAACAGGATGCGCTTCGGGATAGAGGTGGTCAAGGGGATAAAGGAGGCCATCGGGGATACGGTAGCCGTCGGAATCAGGATTGCAGGAAACGACTTCCTGGAGGGGGGGCACACGAACAAGGAGTCGGCGCACTTCGCCGCCGAGTGTGAGAAGGCGGGCGCCGACGCCATAAACGTAACCGGCGGCTGGCACGAGACCTACATCCCGCAGCTTACCACGAACGTCCCGCAGGGGATGTACCTATACCTCGCCAGGGGGATAAAGGAGAAGGTGGACATCCCGGTCTTCGCGTCAAACCGCCTCGGGAACCCCGAGGTGGCCGAGAGGGCGATAAGGTCCAAAGCCTGCGACCTCGTCTGCTGGGGGAGGCCCCTGATATGCGATCCGGAGCTTCCCAACAAGGTGAAAGAGGGGAGGTACGACGAGATCGTCCCCTGCATCGCCTGCAACCAGGGCTGCTTCAACGCGGTCTTCGAGGGGAGGTCAGTCTCGTGCATCCTCAATCCAAGGGCCGGAAGGGAGCTGGAGTTACCTAAGAAAGAGGGGAAGGCGAAAAAGAAGCTCAAGATAATGATCGCCGGGGGAGGCCCCGCCGGAATGGAGTTCGCGGTAACGGCGGGATCTTTGGGACACGACGTCACGCTCTACGAGAAGGAGTCGAGGCTCGGCGGGCAGATAAACCTCGCCATGTCACCGCCGGGGAAGGCCGAGTTTATGAACATCATAGAGAGCTTCGAGAACAGGATGAAGAAGTTCGGCGTTGAGTTAAGACTCGGGGAGGAGCTGACCCCCGAGATGGTAAAGAAATTAAAGCCCGAAGTCCTGGTCGTCGCCACGGGGGCAGAGCCTATTGAGATCAAGGTCCCCGGGATAGACAAGCCGCACGTCATAAGCGCCTGGGACGTCCTGATGGAGAGGGTGACGGAGATCGGGGAGAACGTTGTGATAATAGGGGGGAGCGCCACCGGATGCGAGACCGCCCACTACATCGCCGCGATGAATGTCCCGGACGCGGACACGTTCAGGTTTATCCTCTATCACGACGCGGAGGAGATGGAGTTTGCAAAGGAGCTACTCTACAAGACCGGAAGGACGATTACCGTAATCGACATGGTGGAGAGGCTGGCCGACAACGTGGGCAAGACCTCCAGGTGGTCCCTAATGAAGAGCCTGAGGCTGCTGGGCGTAAACCTCAAGCCGAAGACGAAGCTTGTCGAGATCACCGACGACGCCGTTATTGTGGAGTCGGATAAGGGACAGTACTCGATACCGGCGGACACCGTGATTACGGCGGTAGGGGCGAAGTCTGTCGGGACTCTTCTTGACTCGGTCTCCGGAAACGACGATATTAATGTGATAACGATAGGGGACGCGGCGGGGCCGAGGAAGATTACCGAGGCGGTTCAGGAGGGATTCGAGGAGGCGTACAATCTGTGAGTCTTGCGGCCGTGCCTGTGAGTTGGTCGGTGTATATTTAAACGTGATTTAATATCGAAAATAATGTAAAATCTTGGATAGGTCGGGCCGACGGCCCTGCTTGAAAAAATTGCTTTTGCAATGATAAGGAGTAATATCATGGCGAAGAAATACGATGCGGTCGTAATCGGGGCGGGGCTGGGGGGTATGTCCGCCGCCACGTTGATCGCAAGACAGGGAAAGAGCGTCCTGCTTTTGGAGCGTCACAACATCCCCGGCGGGTACGCCACCTCGTTTTGCAGGGGTAGGTTCGAGTTTGATGTGGCCCTCCACGAGCTTTCCGGGGTGAAGAGTCCTGAAGGGGTGCCGGGTGACCTCTACCAGTACCTGACCGCCATCGGGGTGGCCGATAAAGTTGAGTTCATCCCGATGCCGGATCTTTACAGGGTGGTGGACGACAACATCGATATGACCCTTCCGGCGAACCGGGACGAGTGCGAGGAGATGTTGATGGAGGAGTTTCCGAAGGAGGCGGAGGGAATCGAGAACTTCTTTGACGCGACGGTAAACCTCATGAAAGACTACAGGGCCATCATCAACTCTGCGGCCGTCCGCTCGGACGACTTCTCCGTGGAGAAATTCCCCACGTTCGCAAAATCTGGGATGAAGACGTACGAGGAGGTCTTAAGCTCTTTCGTCAAGGACGAGAGGCTGAAGAGCGTCCTCTCCCCCTACTGGGGGTACGCCGGCCTTCCCCCTTCCAAGGTGCCGTTTCAGCTCATGTCCGCCATATGGGACGCGTTTCTCACAAATCCCCCCCACCATATAAGGGGAAGGTGCCAGGCGCTCTCCAACGCCTTTATGGACGCCTTTTTCGAGGGCGGAGGCGTCGTCAAATTCAACACAGGGGTGAAAAAGATAAACGTGAAGGACGGGAAGGTGACCGGCGTGATCACCAACGAGGACGAGGAGGTAACGGCCTCGGTCGTGGTGTCTAACGCCAACCCCCTATCCACCATGATAAACCTCGTGGGGTCTGAGAACACCCCGAGGGAATTTCAGAGGGAGATGAACAGCAAGATAATCGGCTTTTCCACGGTGAACCTCTACATAGGGCTCGACTGTCCGCCGGAGACGATAGGCGCAAATGTCCACGAGAACTTCCTGAATATGGGCAGCGGCATAGAGGAGGCGTGGGAGAGGGGATTCACCATGGAGCCGCCCGAGGGGATACTCTTTACATGCTACAACGTGACCGACCCGCTCTTTTCGCCCCCTGGGACCTCTGTGATCGTGATGACCGCCACGGCCTACGCCCGACCCTGGTACATGATACCCCCGGACAGGTACGTGGACGTGAAGAACCGATACGCCGAGGGAATGCTCGAGGTGGGGGAAAAATACTTCCCAGGCTTGAAAGAGCATATCGAGGTGATAGAAGTGGCGACCCCGGTGACCAACATGCGCTACACCGGAAACCCGGGGGGGTCCATCTACGGCACCGACCAGTATCTATCCGATTCGGGGCTTCTGAGGCTTCAGCACAAGGCACCGGTGGACGGCCTCTTCTTCGCGGGCGCCTGGACGATTCCTGGGGGCGGCTTCCAGCCGTCGATTGCGGCGGGCTCCATAGCCGGAGGCAGGGCCCTTGGCAAACTAATGAAATAGCAATAGGGGGGAGACAAAGATGAATATACAGGAATTTTTAAGTAACGTCGATGGATTCAAAGAGGCCGTCGAGGAGCGGGAGATCTTAAAGAGGGTCTTCGGAGACCTCACCCTGCCCAAGGATTTCGTGGAGGACTTCGTAAGCCTCCTCCACCCGAAGTCGATAGAAGTTAAGGCTGTAGATATAATCGAGGAGACACCCTCCACCAAGACCATAAGGCTGTCGCCGAAGGACGGCTACCTTCCGCCCTTTAGGGCCGGCCAGTACGTGAGTCTCAAGGTAAAAATAGGAAAGGTCCTGACGGGACGCTCCTTTACGATCTCCTCTCCGCCCCACACCCGGGGCTACTACGACGTGACGGTAAGGAGGATGGATGAGGGCTTCGTCTCCCACTACCTCATGGACGACGTGAAGATCGGGGACGATTTCGAGATATCGGAACCGTCCGGCTCCTTCTATCACGAGCCGCTGACCGACGGGAAGGACCTCGTCTTCATCGGCGGTGGCTCCGGGATCACCCCGTTCAGGAGCATCATCAGGGAGGTGATCGACCGGGGGCTCGACTTCAATATCTGGCTCATCTACGGATGCCGCGTCCCGGATGACGTGATCTTCGGCGACGAGTTTGAAGATATATCCAAGAAGCACAAGAACATCAACTACCAGATCGTTGTCTCGGAGCCGCCGGACGGCTATAAGGGTGTCGGCGGGTTTATCACGGCCGATATCATAAATAAGTTCGTCGGGGACGTAAAGGGAAAGACCTTCTACATGTGCGGCCCGAACCTTATGTACTTATTCGTTCAGCCTGAGCTCGAAAAGCTGAAGGTCCCGGGGCGAAAGATCAAGAAGGAGGCGTACGGCCCGCCGGCGGATATCACCAAGGAGCCGGGCTGGCCCTCGGATATATCCACGGATAAGGTCTTCAAGATAAAAGTCAACGGCGAGAAGACGATCGACGCGGTGGCGGGCGAGCCGATCCTGAACAGCCTGGAGAGGGCGGGACTGGTTTCTCCCTACCTCTGTAGGAGCGGGGAGTGCAGCTACTGCAGGACGAAGGTCCACAAAGGCAAGGCGTTCATGCCGGACAGGGTCACCGTCAGGGAGTCTGACAGGTGGTACGACTACATCCACTCATGCATGGCCTATCCGCTGTCCGACATGGAGATAAGCTACTAACGGCTTGATCTGCTTCTGTGGGGTTTCTAGTTTGACAAAATTCTGTTGGGACTAAACTGGAGTTATCCCGCAAAGGCTGATTGATTAATTATTAGGGGCCCAACCGATTTTTGTAATAAAAGGGTGAGGGAGCTTTTAGGGGGGCAACGCCGAGACAGGTGCGAACGGGCCGAGCATGATTTATTAAGATAGGCCCCGATCGACCCGGATGAAATCCGGAGCGGTTCGGGGCCTTTTAATTTATAGGAGCACTTGTTAAGCTTCAAGTAATCTGCCGGTCAAATTGTGGAAAAGACCCGAACCTCGATCGATTCCCGGATAAACAGATTCATGGTGACTCGGCGGCCGATTCGGTACCTTTTTCTATTTAATCTCCTTTCCCTTGACCCAAACCCTGACGATATTGAGGTCGTCGTTCAACAATATTACGCTGGCGTCCTTCCCCACATCGATGCTCCCCAGGCGGTTGTCGACACCGAGCAATTCCGCCGGCGTCAGAGTTGCCATCCTCACTATGTGGGCCAGCGGGATCTCCGAGGTCTTGTGGAGGTTCTTGACGCCGGAGAGGAGGGGGCTTGCGCTTCCCGCGAGGATGTCGGAGTCCCCGATGGTAATCCTGCCGTCCGCCACCCTGCACATTGTGCCGAAGAACTCGTAGTCCCCGTCCGGGATTCCCATCCCCCCCACGGAGTCTGAGACGAAGACCAGCCTCTTTTCCCCCTTGAGCCTGTAGGCCATCTCGATTATGGGGGTGTAGGTGTGGAAGCCGTCAGCGATGTACTCCGAGAAAAGCTCGTCGGTGAGCATCGCAGCAACTATTATTCCCGGCTCCCTGTGGTGGATCGGCCTCATGGCGTTAAACGTGTGGCCGGTGAGTTTGAGGCCGTGCCTTACCGCCTCTATCGTCTGGTCGAACGTTGCGTCCGTGTGGACGGCGCAGGGGACTACACCCGCCTTCTTCAGGACGGATACGAGCTCCATCCCCCCCTCAACCTCAGGGGCGAGGCCCATTACGGTAAGGAGGCCGTCGGTCACCTTGAGGTATTCCTTCAACTCTTCCCTGCTGTAGTTCCTTATGGCGTTGGCCCTCTGGGCGCCGCTCCAATTGAGGTTTAGATAGGGCCCCTCCATGTTTATCCCCAATATCTCGGCTCCCTTTACCTTCTCCTTTGCGCCGGCGATTATCTTGAGGAGCCGGACGGTCTCTTCATGGGGGGATGCGCCTAGTGTGGGGAGGAAGGCGGTCGTCCCGTATTCGGCGAGGGTAAGGGAGATCTTCTCCATCCCCTCCGGCGTTGCAATCTCGCACATCTCCCCCATCGCCCCGTGGATGTGGATATCCAGAAAGCCGGGGGAGATGTACAGTCCCGCGGCGTCTACGATCTCCGCCCCCTCGGCGTCGGCCGTGCCTTTCGATGCCGACTCTACGGCGCCTATCTTTCCGTCCGATATGAGGACGTCGACGTTCTCTTTTATCTCGTCCTCGGCAATTAGACGCCCGCACTTGATTAATATATCTTTCAATGTCTCATTCTCCTATCAGGTTTTCAGCGGTCACAAATATCCGGTTTATCGATTCATCCGAGAGAAAAGCGACGATCGACTCGTAGTCCGCCTCGTTTTCCTCATCCCCTTCGACGAGATAGCCGAAATAGTCGTTCGCATAACCCGCTACCATCAGTGGAAACTCCGACAATGTCTTCAGCCTCATGGCGGTCTTGCTCATGACCTCGCCGGGGAGGAAGAGAATTCCCATCTCCCCGATCATTACAAGCTCTATCTCGGCCGCCATCTTCCTCTCGCCGAAGATCGCCTCCATCCCGCCGAGATTCGAGATGAAGAGCCTCGCCAGCGCACCCTCCATCAGGGCCTCCGATCTTCTCATCTCCTCTTTGGAAAGCCCCGCCTTTCTTCCGCTCTCGATTCTTTTCCCTATCTCCTCGACGATCGACTCCGAGTCCCTAACATCAGGTATATCCCTGTAGGAGACGGGAACCTCCCTCGATTTCACGCTAATGATGTCGCCCTTGTGGGGAACCGAGATTCTCTGCATAAAATCGGCCGCCTCGAAAAATATCTCGCCGAATCTCTTTCGCTCCTTAACCGTCCTTTCCATCCTCGTAAATCTTGTGCTGACGTCACCGGCGGCCCCGTTCATGAAGATCGAGATCCCGCCCCATCTTTCGTCGAGGAGGTCTAATCCGTAGCCGACGAAGTCGCTCGAAAACATGAGGTTTTCCGACCCAAGGGCGGTTGGGTGGCAGCCGTAGTTCAGAAGCCGCAAGACGGTTTCGTCGTTGTCATCAACGAAGTTGAGGCCGACCATATTCTCGTCCAAAAACCCGTCCGGGTCGTTCCTGTTGGCCCCAAGTCCCTCTACCTTGAGCTTCCCTTTTTTTATCTTGACGAATCGGGCATTCGACTTGAGATCGGCCGTCGCCTCGAAGATCGTCTTGGAGGTGCCCTTAAGGTACTCCTCCACGCCGCTGTCCTCATGGGTGTGAAACGACCCGAAGATCCCGGGGCCGGAGTGGGTGTGCGTGGCCGTTAAAATTACGTCTTTGGTGTCGATCCCGAGGGCCTCGCTTATACCCTCTCTCAGGGCGAGGCCCCAGCCGCCAAAGACGTAAATCCAGTCCAGGCCTACAATTACGACCGAAGACTCCCCGTCGGTGATGTATCCCATTCGGGCCCGGATCGGATCGAGGACTCCCGTCGAGACGCCGCTTCGCATTATGTAGCCGCCGAGGGGAAAGCCCACGGGCGGGGTGATATCCAAAGCGGCGGCCGAGGCCCTGAATACGCCCTCCTCCATCAGGTCACACCTTGGTTTTTGAGTCCCTCCTTGATCTTTTCCGCGGCACCGCTAAAATCGATGCCGAGTTTCTCGAAGGCGACCCTGATCCCGCCCCCTACAGTCGGGAGGGCGGGCTCTATTATCTCGGCCTTCGGGTATTGTTTCAGGATGTACTTGGAGAAGGGGCCCAGGATCACTTCACCCGCGTTGAAGACACTTCCCGTGTATGAGACCAGAAGGTCGTTCTTAGGGATTGAAAGCTTTTTTGCCACCGTGACGACCCCCAGGGCGAGCTCCTCTGCGGCCTCCTTCATTACGCCGAGGGCCACATCATCCCCGTTTTTCGCCTCCTCGGCAACCGCCACGGCGGCCCCGGCGATCTTCTCCCTCGAAAGCCCGGAGCTTACCGCGCTGTACTCTACGTCCGTGTCGCCCCCGTCTATCTCCTCCCTCGTCATAATCTCGCCGAGGTAGATCGGTATCTGAACAAGGAACATGTCGTCGACGCCAAAGAAGTTCGGGAACGCCGACGTCAAGCTTGTGGGGGCGCCCCTTCCGTCGAAGGCTTTGGCGGCGGCCATCATCCCGGAGACGGCTATGTTGTAGGCGCTCCCCTCGTCTCCTATGATGTGTCCCCAGCCGCCGACCTGAAGGCCCTCCCCATTTTCGTTTAGGCCGTAGATGGAGGAGCCGGTGCCGGCTGTGGCCACCACACCGCTTCCGCGGTCTTTAGGCATAGCCCCGTAGAATCCCGCAACCATGTCCCCCACGAGATAGACCTCGGTGTCGGTAAAGACCTCCGACAGGATCGCCTCTACGTACTGGGCGCCCTCCCGCTGGTGGCCGATACCGGCGGTGTCCCCCGATATGATGAGGAGGGCGCTCTCCTTAACGCCCGCGCTCTTGACGGCGAGGGTCACCGCCTCCTTTAACGATTCTCTCACCACCTCGATGGGGGAGAGGACGTGGTTTCCCGGGCCGGACAAGCCGACCCCGACGACCTCCCCCTCGGCGGTTACGGCGACGGCCGTGGTCTTTGTCCCGCCGCCGTCAATCGAGATGATAACACCACCACTCTTCACGTTGAATTACCTCTTTTTGATCCCCATAATTTTTCTCGTTTCTTCAGGGGAGTCGCCCAGCTTGTATCCGTGGAGCACAAAATAACCCAGGAGAGAGACTATGCCCAGCATGGCCCAGACGGATCGAAGCCCCAGGTCGTCCCCGGGTTTTGCGCCGAACATCTCGAACAGAAACGGGAAGGTAATGACCGCAAAGGCGAATCCCACCTTTCGGGAGAAGCCGAAGACTCCGTAGTACATCGATTCACGCCTCTTTCCCGTGAGCATCTGGTCGTAGTCCACGACATCCCCCATCATCGCGTAGACGAGGATCATAAATCCCCCGAGGGGCACGCTGACAAACGGGAAGATAATAAAGGCCTGGACCTCGGCCGGTATCCCGGGAATCATTCCCACGTAGAAAAAGAGCGGAAAGAAGAGGGCCAATAAAAGGGAAACGATCCGAAGGAGGGTCCTCTTCGGGTATTTTTTGTCGAGCCACATCCAGAGGGGAACGGAAGCCACCATAAACAGGATGAACTCTAACTGAAGGTACATGACAAAGCCGGGGTTTTTCCCAAGGATTACCGTTACAAAATATGGCATTACTGGAAGAAGGACCATGTAACACATGTATAGGAGGATGATCGCGATGCCGAAAAAGAGAAACTGCCCGTTGCCAAACGTCGCCTTCAGGGAATTCCAGAGGCTGATTTTTTTGTCAGCGCCGGAAAACTCTACCGGAAGCTCCTTTATCCCCGGAAGGCACATATACATCGTCACAAAACCGATAATTCCCACGACAAGGGCCATCTTAAAGGGCCCCCAGTGTTCGTACATCGGCGCGGCTGCGGCTACCAGCATAAAGCCGATAATTGCGTATATAAGCTTCCATGACGTGAGCTTTACCCTGTCGTCCGAGGTAAGGGCGATCTCGGCGAGGAGGGCATCGTAAGGAATGCCTATGGCGGTATAGAAGAGGAAGTAAAACAGGAACAGAACTCCGAGATAGATGACGTTATACATCGACTCCCCGGCCACGGGTGGCGTCCAGAAAAAGATGAAGGCTATGATCATTAAAGGCGTCCCGAAGATGATAAAAGGTTTTCTCCGTCCCCAGTTACTCTTCAGATTGTCGGAGAAATTCCCTATCAGGGGATCGGTAATCGCATCGAATACCCTTCCCAGTGCCAAGATAGTTCCCGTCAATACGATAGGTATATAGACAATCTGGTTCGGCCCGGGGTCGGTCGGGGCGTAGAAAAACATGATCCATGTAAAGAGCACCCCTTCGATAAAGTTCAGGCTTATCGAGCCCCAGTTGTAGAAAAATATCTCCTTGTTTGTGAGCTTCTTTGTAAATTGCTTTACCATAATCTACACCTCCCAAAATATATAGGATTACAGTTTACATACTATAACTAAAATTTGGTTTCAATGATACTGTTTTTTATAGACCACGATACTTGGTCGCCGGCGGGAAGTGTTATGTGGTAGAAGGGCTCCGGGGAGTAGGTCCTCGGCTCGTACCAGATCCTGAAAAAGGCGAGGGGAAAATCCCCCTCGATCACGAGGGCCGTTTCGTGATTGACGTTTCCCACCGAGAACCTGTTGAGATGACCCATGTCGGCGGGGGTAAACTCCATGAGCTGTGTCTTTATCTCTCTGAAATCGTCCGGTAGACGGAGTCTGCCGGCGTCGTCTTTAATAAGGGGCTTTATAAAATCGAAGGCGGGTTTCAGGGTCTCGGGCAGGTCTACATAGCAGTCGGCGCCCATACCGCCCGGCGCCACGAAGGGGTGGTAATACCAGAGGGTCTGTACCGGCCTCTTTCGGCAGAGGTTTTTGAGTTTAAAGGAGATCGTGAAGCCGCTCTCAACCCCTGGATGGAGGTTGATTATCTTCTCGAGCCTGTAGCCGATCTCGTTTTCATTAAACTCCTGGGTGAATTTTAGCGCGTCCTTTTTTCTTTCGATATTCCAGGGGAAAATCTCGATCAGACCCGGCTCCTCGGTAAACCTGTAGCTTCCGGGCCTTGAGAGATTTATTCTTCCCACTCCTATCTTTACCGCCGCGTCGGCCGCTGAGGGATCGTCAAGGGGAATTATCGGGTTTATGAACTCGTCCGGGTACCCGAAGCCCACGACCCTGTCTTTGGGGAAATCATCTGAGATGAACGAGTAACCGGAACCGTCTTTAAAATCGGCTATCCAACCTCCAAGTGCAAATCTTACGCCGAGACCTTCAGTTATTTGGGGGATCGGAAGGATTGAAACGGCGGTCGAATCGTTTGCAATTATGATTGGATCAGAAATGCTTGATTCTCCCCTTGTATTTCATAAACTCCTTTGTAAGCTCTTCCAGCTGCTCGGTCTCCGCGTTAATGCTCTGAAATACCGCGGGTGCCTTTCCTTTTGAGGAGAGGATCGATGCCGCTTCTATGATTACGCAGTGAAGAAGTATCGCACCGATAATCCCCGAGGTGGCCCCCATCGGTGCCTTTATCCCCGGGACCTTAAAAGAGGCGTCACCTCTGGGTCCCAGGTTATCAAGCACGACATCGGCCAAATCGTAAAGCTTTTTCTCGGAGGGGTGGCCGGACTTGACGGTTTCCGAATGTTTGAGGCTTGTGAGGGCTATTATAGAGAGTCCCATCTTCTTGAGCTTAAGGGCCATCTCGACCGGAGCCACGTTTCTCCCGGAATTGGAGATGATTATAGCCACATCTCCGGACCTTATCGTGTGACCTTCAATTGCGGAGCTTGCGATGCCCTGAGTTCTCTCCATCGATGAACTCCTGATCGCCCCGTAGGAGAGTAGAAAGCATGGATCGAGAATAGCATTTACTGGTACTACCCCACCCGCCCTACAGAATATCTCCTGAGCTAATAGCGATGAGTGACCCGTTCCGAATGTATGGATAATACCCCCGGATTCAATAGTCTTTGCAACGAGTTTCGCAGATTCTTCCAAGTTACCGCCCTGCGAGTTTCTGACTTCGGTAATCAAACCTGAAATGTGATCGATAAATTTTTCCCACATAGATCTTTAGTCCTCTAATTCAATTTTTTGTAGAAATCACCGCCCTCGCCCTGGGGCAAAAAGGGCATAGGTCCCATGAACAGAGAAGAGCGTCCGGAGTAACGTTCAACATCTCACTTAAGAGGCTTATCATTCCTCTGCTATCGACCCTTTGGAAAAGTGCATTGCCGACTCGTTGATACTTCAGAAGGCCTGCTCTCTTCAAAGGGGGTTCCGCCGCGACGAAGTTGACGCTGCATCCAGGGTTCTCCTTAGGTGGAACCTCTCTAATTGTACCATCGACCGTCCTTACGGCCAAACTTTTTTCATATTCCTCACTGTATGGTATATCGAGATATGGGACTTCGGCTAACGCCTCGGCGACGTGAATCGCCGAGTTCGCCCAATGTCCCACTCCCAAAAGTAAAATATCGCCCTGAGCCTCTATAAGTCCGTGAACAGGGGAGCCGACGCCCAAGGCCGTGGAATCGAGATGGAGATTTGAGAAATTCTCGCTGTCCTTTCCCCACACGGCCACTGAATGGGTCGGGTGAAGGCTCCTGACCGTACCTTCACGCTTTCTGAAATTTTCGGCGATTGTCCCAAGGGTTGTGGGTGTGGATTCGGGATCGAAGATCTCTACCGGAGGAAGAGTGAAGGCCGGCATCATAATCGTCCCGGAAGACGTTACGAGCGACATCAAGACATCGATTACGGAGTTCGCACCCCCGTTAACCCACCCCATCATCTTAAGACTGGAGTGAACCAAAAATTTATCCCCGGGACCAACACCGAGGGCTTCAAGACCTTTTTTTATCTCCTCCTTTCCCATTTCCTCTATCTTTGTTCTCATCTTGACTCCAATGTAGAATAACTATAATCTGTAAATATTATCAAGTCAAGGATTAAGGTTTTTTGGGGCATTTTTTTATATAAATTTAGTCATAATATAGACCATCTTAAATATATAAATACAACATTGAGAATAATTTATGTATTGTATGTCAGAATATTAAAATATAGTATATAAGCGTTAAAGTTGCTTGAAATTATCTACAAAACTTGATTTGGTTATTATTGGAATCGTGTATAAAATTAAACCAAATGCTT
>CAZIWT010000076.1:0-16711 GCA_964542895.1 uncultured Thermodesulfobacteriota bacterium | reverse complement strand
ACAAGGAACAGTTATTAACCTAACGGGAGGTCGTTTTAAGTAAATAATTAAGACACCACTGTATGTCCTATTTCATTTCCAATATGCTACTCCTCTTCTTCGTTTTCTTTCTTACGGGAGTTATAGCAGGGCTAATGGCCGGCTTCGTTGGCGGCGGGGGAGGTATATTTTCGGTCCCGATACTTATCTATACTTTTACCCTCATTGGATATTCAGAGGAGATTTTAGGACATTTGGCAGTGGGAACCAGCCTTACCGTTATTACATTTGCGGCGCTTTCCAGTTCCCTTGTTCATATAAAGAAGGGGGTTCTCTACCGAAATGTAATTCTGATTATGATTGCATTCGGAGCCGTTGGCTCATGGATCGGGGGATCCGTCTCCGTCTCGATAGATGTTGTGCTGTTTAAAAAGATATTTGCGGCATTGATGATAATAGTGTGTCTAAGGTTTTACTTAGGAAAAGACATATTAACAAGGGCGGTTATCGGCAGCCAAAACGAAACGAAGATAGAGAAAAGGGAGATAACTAAAAGGATCCTTTTAATTTCAGCGATATCGGGTTTTTTTGCGGGCTTTTTATCCTCATTCTTCGGTATCGGGGGTGGAATCGTGATGCTTCCGGCGACGCTTTTTCTCCTCCGTTTCAACGCCGTTGAATCGATAGCTCATTCCTCTTTCATAACTATGATGAACGGTTTTTTCGGGGCCATCATACATATTATCCATGGGTGGGGCGTGGAAAACCTGCCTCCTTTTTCGGTGGGATACGTTAACATAGCCGCCGCGGCATCGATGATTATATCTGGAATCATAGTCTCAAGGTGGGCCGCGGGAAAGATTCACAAAGTAGATCATCAAAAGCTCTTCAATGTCATCATAGTCGTGATTTTCGTTGCGGCCATACTTATGCTCATAGGCATGTAAAAAATCCACTATAAAAAGTAATATTCGACTTGACCGGGATTGGAACATTAGGTATATATTGTCTTTGAAATATTTTTTAAGAGAGATGAGATGAAAAGGGATAAAACCTCTATAGTTATCATGGCGGCGGGGATGGGCTCCCGTTACGGGGGGCTCAAGCAGCTCGATCCGGTCGGCCCCAACGGGGAGCTTTTGATCCACTACACCCTCTACGACGCCCACAAGTCGGGTTTTGACAAGGCGGTCTTCGTAATCCGCCGCGATTTCGAGGACGAGTTCAAGGATATGGTATCGAGATTCATGCCGTCGGAGATGGAGGAGGTTTACGCCTATCAGGACATCGAGGACCTTCCCGAGGGGAGAAAAAAACCGTGGGGCACCGGGCACGCCGTCTTCGTATGCCGGAATTCGATAGATGAGCCATTCGGCGTGGTCAACGCCGACGACTTCTACGGGAGGAGCTCGTTTGGGTCGCTGAACGAGTTTCTGAGGTCGAGCGAATGTAATGAAAACACCTATTCCATGGTGGGATACCTTCTGAAAAACACCGTAAGCCCCCACGGAGCGGTGACGAGGGGCGTTTCCAAGGTCTCCGATTCGTGGCTTGTCACGATTGATGAGACGAGGGGGATAGTGATCAGGGACGGGAAAATAGGATTCGAGAGGGAAGGCGTATGGGAGGAGCTCGATCCGTTGACCGCGGTCTCCATGAACTTCTGGGGATTCGATCCCTATATCTTCGACCACATTGAGAAGGAGCTGTCGATCTTCCTTAAGGAGAAGGGAGACGACCCGAAGGCGGAGTTTCTGATACCGGATGTGGTGGCCTCCCTCGTCGAGAGCAAAAAGGCGAGGTTAAAGGTAATCGACACGGAAGAGATATGGTTCGGCATGACACACCCGGAGGACAGGGAGATAGTGATGGGCGAGATAAAGAGGATGATAGCGGAGGGAGTGTATCCAGAGAAGTTGAGATAGTGATCTTGGGATCGGCAAAGGGGATTTATTCCGGGGGATTTTTGTTGCAGGCTGATGGGTCATTGAGGCGTCTTGAGGAGGGTAAAACGGGCTCTCTATTCGACATAGCGGATAGATTTTCACTCAACGGGGAGGTTGTTAAAGTAACCACCCACAAGGTGGGCCACATAAACGACACCTATATAGTGGAGACGAAGCCGGTACCCACGGGAGGCGGTCGTCTCAGGTATGTCCTCCAGCGGGTGAACAGCAGGGTCTTTCCGGAGCCGAAGCCGTTGATCGACAACATAAAGAGTGTCACCGAGAGGATTAGGGAGAGGGTGGAGGAGAGGGGGGGCGATTCAAGGAGGGAGGTCTTGACCCTTGTAGACACGAAAGAGGGGAGGCACTTCCATATCGACGGGCAGGGGGAGTTCTGGAGGTGTTACCTCTACATAGACGGGCTCACCGTAGATTTTGTTAAAAGCGACGAGGGCGGGATGGAGATAGCATATGAGGCGTCGGCCGCATTCGGCCGCTTTCAGGAAGACCTGAGAGATATCGATATCTCAAAGATTAACGTTACGATAGACGACTTCCACAACACATCCGTCAGGTTCGATGATTTCCTTAAAACCGTGAAAGACGACACCCACGGGAGGTATAAGGGAGCAAGAGAAGAGATAGAGTTCTGTCTTGCAAGGGAGGGGCTGAAGGGCGCCATTACCGATAGAATAGATTCGGGAGAGATACCGATCAGGGTGACGCACAACGACACGAAGATAAACAACGTCATCTTCGAAGGGGGGAGAAAGTCGCCCCCACGGGCGCTCTGTGTAATAGACCTGGACACCGTGATGCCGGGGTCGCTCCTTTACGATTTCGGCGACCAGGTAAGGACGACCACGAGCTCCACAGCAGAGGACGAGCGGGACCTCGACAAGGTCGCCTTCGACCTCGGGCTGTTCGAGGCGTTGGTCAGGGGATACATCGAGGCCTGCTCCGGGTTCATCACCGATGAAGAGAGGAGGCTTCTGCCGATCTGCGGCAGGGTGATCACGTTCGAGACGGGCCTGAGGTTTCTGACAGACCACCTGAGGGGGGATAAATACTTCAAGATCGAGAGGGAGGGCCAAAACCTCGACAGGGCCAGGACGCAGTTCAAGCTTGTAAGCTCAATGGAGGAGCTGGAGAGGGAGATGGAGAGTATCGTCAAAAGATATTGACGGCGATTTCTTAAAAGTCGTTTTTATATTTTATTTTTTTTGGGCCGCATCCACTGGGTATCGGCCACATTCGTTTAATAAAGATTGATGGAGGCGTTATGACAGCGGGACGTCTTGATAGATCCTGGGAGGCGGCAAGTTTTATCGCGATATTTTCAATCCTCGCGATCTCTCTCTTTGCTTTGAACGGTTATTGTGAGGAGGGAGTCTGGGTAAAGATCGAGGGGGCTTCCGACAACTTCCGGGATGTGGGGGGATACAAAGCGGACGGCGGTGCCGTAAAATCGGGGGTTCTCTACCGATCAGGCGACATCTCGAAGATAGGGTCGGCCGGTGTAAAAAAGCTTGTGGAGATGGGCGTTGTCACCGTCGTCGATCTCAGGGACGGGGCCGGGGAGGAAAGGATGAATAAGCTCTTTGCCGATGCGGGAATCAGGGTCGTGAAGCTCCCCATGAAGAGGGACAACCTGAGGGACAAGGCGGAGTTCTACAGGAGGATTATCGTCCTGAGCAGGAAATCCCTGATAGAGCTTCTTAACCACGTATCGGACGGGAACAATCTACCTGTGGTAATCTTTGACGAGGGGGGGATACACGAGGTGGAGGTGGCGACGATGTTTCTCCTCGGCGCCGTTGGCGTGAGTGGCGAGGACAGATTGTACGACTACCTCCTCTCGGAAAAGCGCGGGGCTCTGCTTAAGAGGGAGTGGGGGGAGCATATAAACAGGTATTTTGAAGACTACGGCGGGATGGAGTATTACATAAAGACCATCCTTAAAGTCTCACCGGATGTTGTAAAGAAAGTCAAGAAGAATCTCGTTAAATAGTTAGATATTCAAATTGGAGAAGGAGGAAATATGCCAGGACCGCTTGAGGGTGTGAGGATAATCGATTTTACCAGGCTCTATCCGGGGCCTTTTGGGACCCAGCTTCTGGGAGACCTCGGGGCGGAGGTGATAAAGCTCGAGAACAAGGACAGCCCCGATTATATCCGTTTCTTCCCGCCGATGTTCAACAAGGAGGGTGCGGGATACATAGCGGTGAATCGGAACAAGAAGAGCTTCGCCATTGACACGAGGTCCGATGAGGGAAAGGAACTTTTTTTCAAGCTCGTGGAGGTGTCGGACGTGGTGGTGGAGCAGTTCAGACCGGGCGTTATCGATTCCATGGGATTCGGATACAAGGAGGCGGCGTCGAGAAACCCGAAGATAATATTTTGCTCGATAACCGGCTTCGGCCAGACCGGGCCCTATTCGCAGATACCGGGGCACGACATGAACTACATGGGCCTTGCCGGTATAACCGACGTTATAGGCGTCAAGGACGGCGACCCGGTGGTTCCCGGAATTCAGGTGGCGGACGTGGCCGGAGGGGGGTTGATGTCGGTCATAGGGATACTCTCGGCCCTGGCGGCGAGGGAGAAGACCGGGAGGGGACAGCACGTCGACGTCTCGATGTTCGACGGGATTCTGCCTTTCATGGGGGTGCACTATTCCGCATACCTGGCGGGGGGGGAGCTTCCGAAGAGGGGGGATTCGTTCCTGTCGGGAGGCCTTCTATGCTACGATATATACAAGACCAAGGACGACAGGTACATAACCCTGGGGGCTCTCGAGCACAAGTTCTGGAAGCGCGTCTGCGAGCTGATAGGGAAGGAGGAGTGGAAAGACAGCCAGTACGCCCAGGGGGAGGAGAGGGACGCGATGAAGGAGGAGCTGAAGGGGATTATAAGGTGCAAGACCAGGGACGAGTGGATGGAGGTTTTCAGGGGGGAGGAGTCGATGACCGAGGCCGTCCTTACAATAGACGAGGTGGAAAACAACCCCCACGCTATAGCGAGGGATATGATCGTGGAGATGGACCACCCCACGGAGGGGAAGGTGAAGGGGATCGGGATACCGCTGAAGTTCTCCGACACCGAGGCCAAGGAGATAAAGCCGCCGCCGATCTTGGGTCAGCACAACGACGAGATACTGGGGCTAATAGGTCTCTCGGAGGAAGAGATAGGGGAGCTGAGGGAGAAGGGTGTTGTGATTTAGGGAAGGGTTAAGCGCAAGTAAACGAGCCGGCCGAACGGGATCGGTTTTTATGTATGGAAAAGCCGACCGTTGACAGAGGTCGGCGTCGAAATCCTTTACGGCAGTTTTTTTTTGAGAATCCCGTTAGTTGAGGTCAAAAATGAAAAAACAGATTGCGTTTGTATGTATGACGGTGGGAGGTATAGTCGAAATCCTGATTGCTGTCATGCACTTCGTCTGGCCCTATGAGCTGATAAAATATGGGGAGTTTTCGTTCCTCTCGCCGAAATATCAAGAACTCCTCATCTTAAGCTCGATCGCGATAGGCCTGTGTCTCTTTATCTTCGGGACGCTTTCCGTCTATTTTTCGACTAAGCTGAAGACGGAATCCGAATCCGCGTGGCTCTTCGGAATCTCGCAGGGGATACTGTGGATCGCAAGGGCGGTGTTCGAGTTGATATATCCTGTCAAGGTGCCGCTCTTTTTCATCACGAACCCGACGACCCTCGTATTTCCGCTGGCCATTTTGATAGGGCTGATATTTTTAGTACCGCTCCTAATATTCAGAAAGGAGTTCATATAGCTACTTGGGACGACTTGGGGGGACATGGGACGATATGGGGCTGGGAGACGGGGTCGATCCATGCAGATTGCCACTGAATTGTGATGGGGGCAGATATCGTATGGATACAATCTCCATTGATGTGAGAGGGGGATAATAGGAACGCAGCGTCTCAGGATATGACCTTTGGGGCTTAAAAGCGGTGTGGCGACTGGTGAAGGGCTGCTTTTGAGTTGAAGCCGGAACAGTATTGCTACGCACTTGATTGGATCGGTTTCGTTGAGAATCGTGAAAAAGATATAGAGATACTGGCAAATTAAAAGGGCGAGGTGCGAAAGACAAATCAGTGAACAGAGCAGCAGGGGGCCAAGGGGACAGAGAATAGAGGGTCAAACAACAAATGGCGGAAAGCGAAGTTGCAGGGAACTAAGGGACAGTGAACAAATGGCTAAAAACTGAGGGCCAAGGGGCAAAAACCAAGGGACAGAGAACAAAGGAGGAAAGGGGGCAAAGCCCTAAATTACTTTTTCGCCGATGATGTCACCTTTTTAAACTTGTTTCCTTTAAGAACGGTGATTTTTTTCTTGTTCTTTTTTATATAATCCTTCAGGGCGTTCAGGAGGTACTTTTCGGGTGTCGGCATTGTATGCTTTTTCCACTCTGTTATCCTGACACTCTTTTCATCGTTGATAAAGCGCTCCTCGAGCCTGTTGTAGTCCTCACGGTTGCTCTTCTTAAAGCCCTCCACGAAGTCCGAAAGGGTAAAACTCTCGCCCATCTTTTTAATGACCTTGGCAATTTTCTCATCCTTGTTATCGATGATCTTCTTCATAAAAATCTCTCCTTTACAAAATTAATATCATTATGTGTGGAAAATTGCAAGGAAATTGATACTAAATCCTTGATTGACCCGAGACGGTGTGATATTATTTTAGCAATATCTAAAAATCGGTCAACTGGGAATTAGCGTTGGAAAAGAGAAGACTCGTAATATATACATTTACCATGCTCCTGATTCTTTCGGTTCTCGTTGTTTTCGTGGTGAACAATAGGCGACCGACGGTGAGAGAAAACACGCCTCTTCCGGCTGTCAAAAAGAAGATAGACCTCGCCAATGGGGCCGCCATTTACAACACGGGAAAGGATATCGGCGGGAAGATGATACCGATCAGCGGCGGGCCTTCGTGGTTTATAATAGATGGGGGAGGATGCGGTGTGTGCCACGGGGCAAACGGCAAAGGGAAAAAGGAGGTAAGGGATTTGAAGCTCTCACCGCCCGATATAAAGAAGTCGATAACCGGGATTAGGGGAATGCCTGAGGGGGAGCTGGAAAATCTCCTGAAGTGGGGGATAACGGAAGAGGGCGGGACGCTGAGCTGGGAGATGCCGAGGTTTTCGATACCGATAAGCGACCTGAAGGATCTCAGGGGATATATCGAGAGTCTGTAATGGAAGGTCTTTTTTTGACGTATTTATTATGCATGCCTAATATTATTTATGGAGATCACCGAAAAGAACATCTACTATCTGATATCGAGACTTCTTGACGATTTCGACAACATAAAAAAGGAGTACTCCAAGCGCCTCCTGGAAGAGGGATACGGCGTTACGGCGTCCCAGCTTGAGATATTGGGCGCAATCAGCCAAAATCCGGACATATCACTGGGAGAGCTCGCCACGCTGACCAAGCTCCACATAACGACTGTGGAGGGGTACGTAAACAGGCTGTCCAAGAAGGGATTGGTCGAAAAGAAAAAAGATCCGGTCGACACAAGGAGGGTATTGGCCAGGCTCACGATTTCCGGGGAGCAGGTTGCAAAGGCGACCCCCATCGGCTACCGCGCCAAGCTCTTCGAGGAGCTGAAGTCGATTCCCCTCTCGGAAAAGGAAGAGATATACAAGGTTTTGAAGAAGATGGTTTTCCTGATGAGATGATAAAAAAAGTGACCGGCACCTAATCCTAAACGGTACCGGCCCTTTTAAAATACTTTTACATCAAGCTTTAGTTTATTTTGTACCAGCTTCCCTCGTAATTGAAGATTACCTTTTTACCCAGGGAGAGATACCTTCCCGCCTTAGGGTTGTTTTTGGCAAAAACCCAATATTTTTTCGAGCCGTACTTGATCTCGTTTGTCTTTGTCCCTTTTTTGTATTCCGAATCCACCCAGACCTTCTCCCTCAAGAAGAACGTCCTTTCGCCCACCTGCTTTATGCTCATGAGATTCGGTCCCCTTACCTTGTCGGTTTCTTTCAGGTTCCTCATCTTCTCGGCGGACTTTACGCCGAAACTGCCGCCCTTCTTTGTCAGCATACTCCGCTCAGACATTACGTGGAGTTCCTCGTCCGCTTCGGGGGTAGGGGCGCCTCCGAATCCCTCCCTCTGGTCTTCTGTGACCAGAAAGCTCGTGTAGGGCGTCACTATCCCGAAGTCGGTCGCCAGCTTAATGATCTCATCGACAAGCTCCCTGTTCTCGCCGTTGAGGCGTATCTCGTCGAGAAGATATGCGATCTTCCTCGTGGCCCAGATTCGGGGGAGGAAGTCGTTTTCCGTGTCCCTCTCCGGGAACTTGACCGGATACTCGAACACCATCTTCTTCTTGTTTACGAAGCCGGTGAGGAGAATAGTGCTCTTTCCCGATCCCCTGTACCTCCCAACGATGGTTACCTGGGATCCTGCGAAGAGATCCGGCGGCTCCTTCGGGAAGGCGTCCTTTACCTTGACCTTCGTCATATCGATGGAGAGGCCGCTCAACACCGGGCTCTGGATCTTCTTGATGAAGTTCGACACGATCTTGTCGATCCTCTCCGCCGGCTTTACGTACTCGGAGACGCCGTGGTTTTCGGAGGATATCTTGTCCAGGAGGTGGGTGTTGATATCCTCGCCGACGCCGAACACGAAGATCCTCGCCTTTTTCTTGTTTCCCTTCTCGATATTGTCGATTATGTCCGGTAGGTCCGTCTCGCCTACGGTCGGCTCGCCGTCGGTGATAAAGATTAAAATGTGGGGACGCTTAGACTGCCCGTTCGACTTCAACGCGAGGAGCAGGGCGTCGTTGATGTTGGTTCCACCCCTCGCCTTTATGGCGCTCACGAATTTATGAGCCTCGCTCTTGTTCTTCTTGTTGGCGGAAACGAGTCCTTTCCTGAAGGACTCCGTATCGGTGGCGAAGCGGATGATGTTGAACCTGTCGCCTTGGTTCAAGGACTTGATGCAGAAAGTCAGGGCGTCTTTGGCCTGTTTGATCTTGTCCCCCTTCATACTTCCTGACGTGTCCAGGACGAAGGTCACGTCCTTCGGGATCACGTTGTTCCGGTCGACCTCGGGGCTCGGGGTCAGAAGGAGCATGAAGAAGCCGTCGTTGCCCCTCTCCCGATACGTGATCAGGCTAGCGTCGATCTCCTCCTTGGAGAGGGTGTAGTAGAGGACGAAGTCCCTGTCGGGGAGCGTGTTCTTCTCCTCGTAAGACAATCTTACCTCACTTTTCCCCTTCCTTACGATGTCGACATCGTGGCTGGGCGAGTAGACCGACTTGATGGGGATGTCGGTCTTTATGGAGGCCTCGATGGTGACCTCGTTCAAGGGAGCCGACGAGTACTTCTCGGTGTCCAGCGGGTAGACGTACTTGACCGTCCCGAAGTCGTACTTGAGCGTCTCGGTGTACGTAAGCTCGACGCGCCTCTTCCCCCTCGCGGGTATGGGGTAGACACGAAGCTTGAAGAGGTTTCTGTCCATATACTCCAGGAGCGCCGGGTCTTTCAGTCTCCTTACGATATCCTCGTATATGTCTCTCGCCTCGTCCGCGGGGAGGACCTCGCCGCTCACCTTCTTCCCGTCGATGTAAAGGGAGAAATCCGAGATCGAGGCCCCCACCGGCAGTGGAAAAATAAACGTCCCCTCGAGGTCCATATTGTTCGGGTTGTAAAAGACCTCGTCGATGTGGGTTACGGCGACACCCTTCGTGATGTTTATCTTCACGCGGTGATAGATAACCTCCAGGGGGATGACCTGCTCGTCCGGGTGGGGTGGGGGATCGATGATGATGATCCCATCGGCCGCCGCGAAAGCGGGTAAAAGGGCGATAAGCAGCGTAATAAAAATAGGGGATTTGAATTTCATATTCGGCTCCTGTAATATTGATTTTGCTTTTGATTTTACTTATGATTTTAGCTTGTGATGTAATTATGACAAAACTTTTTTTGTTCTGTTCCAATTTTTGGGTGGTTTTGTAAAACCATTTTTGATATATTATATGCAATTATTAGGGGGGCGGGACAATGATAAAGAAGGGTATGACTATAAGGGAGATAGTAGAGAATCATCCCGAGTGCTCCGAAATATTTGAAAAATACAATCTTGGCTGTGTTAGGTGTATCGCCTCGAGCTTCGAGACGATCGAGGAGGGGTTGAGTGCCCACGGCCTGAACGTGGACGATGTAATCAACGAGCTCAACGAGGTGATAGCAACGTAATTTTTAAACCTCCATCGACAGATACAGTGGTCTGATACTATCTTTTTGGCTCAATTGAATATTAAACTCATCGGATTATTTTTCTTCAGCTGTCTTCTGATTTTTTATATTTTACTGATACCTTCTTTTAAGGAGCCTGTGAGGTCACAGTGAGGGAAGCCCTGCTGAAAAGACTTGCCAATATCGTGTATCGATACGACCTCTTTGTCCTCTTGGCCGCCCTGCTGTTGACGGTAGCTTCAACATTCGGTGTTTTGAGGCTCGAGATGGTGTCGAACGTGGCCTACATGCTTCCGGACAACAACGAGGCGGTCTCCGACTACCTAACATCCCTTGAGCGGATGGGCACCCTCGATTACCTCGTGATAATGATTTCGGGCGAGGAAAAAAGTGAGATCACCGGCTTCTCCGACCGATTTGCCGATAGAATCGGGGACTCCGGCCTGATCAAAGACGTGAGGTACAGGGTGACCGAGGGCGACAGGGGGTTTATCTTCGATGAGTATCTCCCGAACATCTTCCTCTATCTCGACGACGAGGGCTTTGAGAGGATAGCGGAGAAACTGGCCGATTCGGCGGTAAACGAGGCGGTCGAGATGGACAGGAAGCTCCTTTTGACCCCCGCCTCATCCGGGGCGGCGGAGCTGGTGACGGCCGATCCCCTCGACTTCTTCTCGATCGTAAAGGAGAGGCTCTTCTCCGGGGAGGGGGGATTTCGGATAGACTCCGCCTCCGGCTACTTCCTCTCTCTGGACGGGAAACACCTCCTGATGCTCGGGCGTCCCGTAAAGCCACCCCAGGATATCGAGTTCGACAAGGAGCTGTTTTCAAGTCTCGGCAAAATCGAGGAAAGTATAAAAGAGGAATACGGCCACGGGAGCGTGACAGTCCAATACACCGGCGGCTACGCGATCGCGACAAACGATGCAGACACGATAAAGAGGGATCTCGTGCTCACCGTATTCACCTCCCTTGTCCTTGTCCTCCTCTCCTTCTACTTCATTTTCAGGAGGGTCTCCTTTCTGCTTTTTGTCGGGCCTTCTTTGGGTCTTGGGATATATTGGACGATGGGATTTGCCGGGTTCGCCCTGGGCCACCTGAACATGGTGACAGCAGCATTCGGGGCCATACTGGTGGGGCTGGGAATAGATTTCTCCATCCACTTCTACAACAGGTTTATCGAGGAGTCGGCGAGGGGAAGCGGCCTCAAGACCTCCCTCGAGGCGGCCTTTTCAAAGACCGGGCTGGGAATCGTGATGGGGGCCCTGACTACGTCGATCGCCTTTTTCGCGATGGCCTTTACCCGGTTCAAGGGGCTCTCGGAGCTCGGGATAATAGGGGGCGTTGGGATAATAATGACGCTGACATCCACGTTTACGGTCTTGCCCTCACTAATCGTCAGGCACATAAAGATCAGGGGGGAGGGGAGCTTATCCCGAACACCGGTGTCCACCTTCGGGATGGAGGGGCTGGGGAGTTTTCTGATAAGCCAGAAGCGTCTCATCATAGTCTCCGCCACGCTCTTTACGGTGGTCATGGGGGTCTTTGCGACGAGGGTCCGGTTCGAGACCGACATAAACGAGCTGAGGCCCAAGGGGAACGAGGCCTTTGCCGTCCAGGAGGAGATCTGGAAGATATTCTCCGGCTCGTCGTCGGAGGTGATCATTACGGCCGGAAGCCGCGAGATAGAGGATGCCCTGATACTTTCTGAGGAGGCCGCCGGGATCGTCGGTAAATACTCCGAGATAACGAAGATTGAGGGGCCGGGGCCGATACTCCCGTCGGTCAAGAGGCAGCGGGAAAACATTGAGAGGACAAAACGGCTAAACTTGGAGGGCACCGTCTCCCACTTCAAGGAGGCACTCAACGCCCGGCAATTCAAGACGGCGCCCTTTCAGCCCTTCATAGACTCGATGGAGTCTTTCGCGAAAGGTGACGTGGAGCCGATAACGATGGGCGATATAGAGGGAACCGTCCAGGGCGACATGGTAAAGAAATATATTCAAAAGGGTGAAGACGGCTGGTTCGTCTCTCTGTTTGCGTATCCGAGATCGGGAGTCTGGACGGACAATATCGACAGGGGGATGGTTGCGGCCTTAAAAGAGCTCTCCCCCGATATATCGGTGGCCAGCATATCTATGGTACTGATGGAGATGAAGAGGATCATCGAGAGGGACTTTATCAACGCGATAGTAATAGCGCTGATAGGGGTATTTTTTGCCCTCCTCATTCAGTTCAAGGAGTTCAAGGGGGTTCTGTATTCCTTGATCTCGCTTAGCATGGGTATTATTTGGATGCTCGGATTCATGGGGCTGTTCGGCATCTCCCTGAACTTCGCCAACGTGGTTGTGGCCCCCATGGTGATAGGGATCGGGATAGACGACAACATCCACATCTATCACCGCTACAGGGAGAGGGGGGAAGGGGGAATTTCAGCCGCCGTGAGCTTCTCCGGGAGGGCCGTCATCATGACGACCGTGACCACGATACTCGGCTTCGGGTCTCTTACCTTTGCCAGGTACGGGGGTCTTTCGAGCATTGGCTTTGTCGCGGTAATCGGCGTCTTCTTATGCCTGATCTCCGCCCTCTTTGTGTTACCGGCCCTTGTCGCATTGGGCCGGGGCGATGATTTGCAGAATAAAGAAATAATGGATTGATATATATGCCGTCTTAAAGAGGAGACCCGATGAAGGTGCTCCTTATACATCCGCACGCCCCCGATGTCTACCACAAACTGGGGTTTCTTCTGCCCCCGCTGGGGCTCGCATACCTGGCATCCGTTGCTGTGGAGCACGGCCATGAGGTGGACATCCTCGATTTGAACCTGACGGGGGGAAAGGAAGAGATCGATTTCAAGAGATACAACGTCGTCGGCGTCTCGCTTGACACGTCGAGGTACAACAGGGCAGTCGAGATTGCGAAGACGGCGATGGCGAGAGGAAATATAGTTGTCGTCGGAGGGCCCCACGCCACATTTACGGCGGATGAAATATTAAATGGGGAGCTGTCCCACTACATTGTGAGGGGAGAGGGGGAGGCGATATTTGCTCGGCTTTTGGACAGGCTCGAAGGGGGCGGCGATCCAAAAGACGTCAATGGGATATCTTTTGTGAGGGAAGGGAAGATAATCAAAACCCCCGACTCACCCCCGCAGGGCGACCTCGGAAAAATCCCTTTTCCCGCGAGAGACATCCTCTCGATGGAAAAATACAAGAAGCTGGAGCTGGGGGGGAGATATATCACCTCTCTAATAACGAGCCGCGGCTGCCCCTACAACTGCGATTTCTGCTCTTCGTCGAAGTTTTCCGGCACACTGTGGCGAAAGAGGGAGGCGGTAGACGTCGTGGACGAGGTCGAGTCGATAGTGAAGGACTACGGGTTCGGGGCGGTCTGTTTCATGGACGACTGCTTTACCATAAGCCCCGGGAGGGTAATCGAGATATGCGACGAGATAATGAGGCGCGAAATCGACGTTTACTGGTGGTGTTTTTCGAGGGGGGATATTATCCTGAAGAACGAGGAAATGGTCAAGAAGATGGCAGAATCGGGTTGCAGGTACGTCTTTATGGGGATAGAATCGATCTCGGACGAGATCCTCGAAGGGTCGAACAAGAACGTCAAATTTCGTGACTCGGCTCGGGCGGTGGAGCTACTCAAGGAATACGATATCGAGACGATGGGGAGCTTCATAATCGGCTGGCCGGAGGAGACGAGGAAGATGATCAAAAGGACGTTCAGCCTTTCAAAGAAGATGGGGCTCGGCGGCGTTCAATATTCTATACTGACGCCCTACCCGGGAACGGAGATCTACAGGAGATACAATGACAGGATATTCGAGAGGGACTGGGAGAAGTTTGACTGCCACCACTCGGTGATGCGTCTCGACAATCTTGAGCCCGGGGAAATCGAAGGATTGTTGAAAAGGGGTTTTTTCTCGTTCTACTTCACGCCCAGGCGCATCTTTTGCGCGATAATAAGCCCGTTTCTGGGAAGAGGTGTGGGACTTGCCACTATCAGAAAGATCTGGGACTATTTTAAATAGAAATTTTGCCTGCAGGGGGAGCATTTTTTAGATACGAACCTTTGTAAAACGGTGCCCTGTAATATTTTGGCATTTTATTTTTACAGTCTTCTTGCTTTTTTATTGGAAGTGTGATAAATACATATTCAAATATCACGCGCAAGCGCTTGGGACTCGCTTGAAGCGTTATATCGAAATATTTGAAGAATTATTCCCTGCATTTTAAAAAGAGGACTTTTTAAGAAGTCTCTTTTCGTTCAAAAACAATTCTTGATACTGCCTCCTGCACTGTGATAGTCATAGCAGACAAACGGATAAGATAAAGAATATATAAAACTATGGATAGAAGGAGACTTTTCGAGGCTTCATTTCTATTTAGAAGGTGAGATATGGCGAGGTTAACCAAGAAGAAGATGATCAAAAACGCTCAGGAGGAACTCCTGGCGATTTTCGACTCCATCGGTGACCCCATTTGCATTATAGACGAAAATTTTTCCTTCAAGCGCCTGAACATGGCCATGTCGGAGCTCATAGGGCTTAATTTTAGAGATGCCCTGGGCAAGGAGTGTTACAAATATCTGCTCGGGAAGAGGAAGCCGTGCGATAATTGCTTCTTTACTACCTTCAGACAAGACAGGATGACCCGTGAAAGGATTTTCAAGACCGTCGGTGGGAAGGAGTTGATCTTTGAGCTTACCGCCTATCCATATAATAATGGAGATATTGACTGTGCAATACTCCACTATAAGGAGGTTACCGACAGAGTAAATCTCGAGAAAAATATAACGGCCTTGGACGATTTGTTGAAAAAACAGGCCGGCGAAAAGGAGAGGGAGCTTAAGAGAACGCGGGCCAAGTTTGAAAAGATAATAGAACACTCTCCACTGGGGATAGCGATACTTGACGATGAAAAGAACTTCGTTACCGCAAACTCCTCATTTTGTAATACTCTCGGTGAAAAGGTGGAGGATCTTATTGGTAAGTCTCCCATCTTGTTTATACAGAAAAAAAACAGGAAATATTTCAATCCTTTTTTCAACGAGCTGGAAAAGGTGGGGGTCCACTCAATAAATTTTGAATCAAAGAACAAGAGCGGATTCAAGCTCAAGCTTTTGGTGATAGGTTTTATGCTGGGCGGAGGTTACGGCGAATCTAATGAAACCGCCATAATGATAGAGGACCTTACAAAGAAGGACACATTAATAAGGGAGTTGATTTCAAGGGAAAACGATGCCTCCGCCGGAAGGATGACCTCGAGTCTGACGGCGGAGATAAGAAAGCCGCTTCTTGGGATCAAGAACTCCCTCGGGATACTGAAAGGCAAGCTGAAAGAGGAGCCGGAAAAGAGAAAGGTCATAGAAAAGGCCTTAGACGAGCTTTTAGAAGTTCAGCAATTCTTGGAGAAGGTTCGTTCGTTTTTTTCGACAAGAAAGGAGAGGAGAAAATTTGTTGACATAAATGAGATAATCCGGGAGCTGACTTTTATTGTGGAGTCGAGACTTCGTGAAAACAATATAGTTGTCAAGACAGCTTTAAGTAAATCGCTGCCCCAGGTCTCGGTATATCCTGAGAAGATTCGTCAGGCCGTGCTTCATCTGATAAAAAACGCCGAAGATTGTATGAATCGCGGCGGAGCGATAACCATTACCACAAGAAAGAGAGGATCTGCGGTACAGCTTATCGTCTCCGATCAGGGAAACGGGATCGATAAAACAATACTGGACAGAGTTCAGGATCCTAATTTTATGGGAGAGAGGGGGAAGGTTGCTCTGGGGCTTTTCATATGCAGGGAGATTATGAAAGACCATGACGGCTCCCTCAATATAAGGAGCAGCAGGGGTGAGGGAACCAGGGTGGTATTGGATTTCCCCCTGTCGTCTAAAATAGACGAGGAGTTCTTGTGATAGTCATAAGATTAGCTTAAGGTTTTTATCGCAGATATTGTTGTGATATATTGCAGATTCAACTATTTAGTCCAACAGGTTGATTAAAGAATACTTCAAGAGGTGTCTTAAAATCAAGACAATTTCTTGGACTGTTATTAAGTTTATTCATAACGTAATGGATATCTTTATTGGTAATTGTTTTTAGATCACATTTCTTTGGGAAATACTGACGGAGTAAACCGTTCATGTTCTCATTTATACCCCGCTCCCACGCGGCATATGGGCGGGCAAGATAGAAATCGAGATCAAGATGTGAGGCAATTATCTGATGGAAAGCCAACCCACTGATATCTCCCTTTACTCTGAAGATTTATACAACCCCGTACCTCACTCGGTCTATTCGCTCGGATCACGCTTCCCGCTTTGTCTTGAGGCTGTATTCTATATCCATCTTGCCATTCAAAGTTACAGGGCGTATTTTTTCAAGCCCCTTAAATAATTATCCTGCCTGTGCCGACCCCCTAATTATCCCACAGTAGAAACAGCGGTGTAAATAATCTTTTCGACCCCCTTTCCCGTTAACGTGACAGCTCTCTCACTCCCCCTCGACATCGACAACCGTCTCCAGCCCCACGACCTTTCTCA
>CAZIWT010000075.1:0-16713 GCA_964542895.1 uncultured Thermodesulfobacteriota bacterium | reverse complement strand
TTTTTAAATAAAAACGATTATATAGGATTCTTTTATTGCGAGGAAAGAGTTTATCTAAAGAAAAGACCAGAAATCAAAAAAGGCGTTATTAACCTATTAAAAACTCCAACTCTAATCCCAAATGGACATGCTTTTTGGTGTGAAATTGTGGCCAAAAACGAACAAATTGAGTATAAAATCAGTATTTCAACCCCACCCTTTGCCTTACGAGATCGAGGGTCTTCATCGCCTCCTCCCTCGTCTTCTCCGCCCCCGCTTTCATTATATCCCTCACCGTATCCGCATTTTTCAGAAGCCCCTCCCTCTTTTCGCGGTACGGCGCGTAGAACTCCCATATCTTCTCGAAGAGCTCCTTTTTTACATCGGAATACTTGAGACCGGGTGTTATATACCTGTCCCTCAGGGCCTCCCTCTCGTCTGCGTCTATGAAGAGGCTCATCAGCTGAAAGAGGCTGTCGCTGTCCGGGTCCTTCGGCTCATCGACCCCCCTGGAGTCGGTCACGATACTCATCACCTTTTTCTTCAGGACATCCTCCGTCTCGAATATATCGATTGTGTTTCCGTAGGACTTGCTCATCTTCTGTCCGTCGATCCCGGGGATTACCGCGAGCTCCTCGTCGATCTCCGCCTCCGGTATTGTAAAGGTCTCGCCGAAGGCGTTGTTGAAGCGGATGGCGATATCCCTCGTCATCTCGAGGTGCTGCTTCTGATCCTGTCCCACGGGGACGACGTCCGACTGATAGAGGAGGATGTCGGCGGCCATCAAGACCGGGTAGGCGAAAAGCCCGTGGTTGGGGGAGATCCCCTTGGCGGTCTTGTCCTTGTAGCTGTGGGCCCTCTCCAGAAGCCCCATCGGGGTGACGTTCGACAAAATCCACGTAAGCTCCGTGACCTCCGGGACGTCGGACTGAACCCAGAAGAAGCACTTTTCCGGATCGAGCCCCAGGGAGATGAAGTCCACAGCAGCCGTAAGGGTGTCGGCGCTGAGCCTTTTAGCGTCCGACACAGAGGTAAGGGCGTGGAGGTTCACTATGAACACGAAGAGGGTGTGCTCTTCCTGATAGCGGATCATTCGCCTCATCATGGCGAAGTAGTTCCCGATGTGGAGGGAGCCGGATGGTTGAATCCCCGAAAGCACGCGCATAAAAAGCTCTCCTTCTATTGTCCTGTTATATATTCCGAGAGATTCAGATGTATCTTATCCCCGGTGTTGTAGTTTATGTACTGGTACGAGGTTATCCCCACGAGGGGTACAAAGGTCATAAGCTTTCCCCTGTCCTCCCTTTTCAATATTATTCTGTGTCCGTCCATCTTACACCTGATGGCCGGTATGGGAACAGTCGTGGCCTCCACCTGCCACCCGCTTTCGCCCGCCATCTTTCCGAAGTATGCTCCGGGCCTTAAGGGAAACGTCATGAATATCTCGTTCTCCTTCGGATCGTAGCGGCCCGACATGGCACTGTTCATACTGTATGTATTGGTGATCATATAGACCCTGTTTCCGAGGACGTAGTAAACGTAGGTCGATTTGACGATCTCTCCCGACCCTATATTCTCGATGTCGGTGGGGTGTCCCTGCATATGGGCGCCGACATAACCGCCGCCGTTTACGAACCTCAGTACCTTCGCCTCCAGAGATATCGGTGTTTTCTTTCCGGTGTTGATGTTCTCCCACATTCCGGTGTATTTCCACTTCGCCCCTTCGTTGATGGGAAATATTCTGCTGGTGTCCCACGCCACGGCGGTCGATGTGGACATGGCCAGGATCGGGAAAAGGGCCTTCAAGACAATTTTTATACCGGTTCTTACTGCATTTCTCATTTTTAACTTCCTTCTTTTAAGCTTCCGGAATGATCTTTACGATGGCGTTTCTTCTCCTGGGGCCGTCAAACTCGCAGAAGAAGACGGACTGCCAGGTTCCGAGGACAAGGGTGGAATTCTCGATTATCACACACTCCGAGGCCCCGATAATGCTCGACTTTATGTGGGCGTCGGAGTTCCCCTCCCTGTGGCGGTAATTGTCACCGGCGGGCACAAGCTTGTCGAGTTTTTCCAGTATGTCCCTCGGGACGTCCGGGTCGGCGTTTTCGTTGATGGTCACGGCCGCGGTGGTGTGGGGCACGTATATCATACAAACGCCCCTAATAACTCCGCTCTCCTTTACAACCTTCCTGACATCGGCGGTGATATCGATCATCTCAATCCGCTTTTCAGACGCAATATTCAGTTGTTTCATAAAATTTACCCAAAAAGTTTGAGGTGTTACACTATCACCCTTGACTTTTTTTTTCAAGTACTTTTTAATACAATAGTCGGGACGGACTGCATAGTTGACGCAAAAAACGAGGTAAAAAAGATCCCATTCTGGATCGAAGGGGGAGTTTAATTGTTCACCACAACAAAGAGAATCATCCTCGCGTCCAACTCGCCCAGGAGGAGAGAGCTGCTGTCTTCTGTCGGGATTGTCTTTGACGTGATCCCTGCTAACGTGGACGAGTCGGTTATAGGCGGAGAGACACCGTCGGAGCACACCGAGAGGCTGTCTCTCGAGAAGGCCAGAGAGGTGGCGAAGGCCCACCCCGATGCCTTCGTTATAGGGGCGGACAGCGTGGTGGTCCTTAACGGCCGGATAATGGGAAAGCCGAGGGACGCCAAGGATGCAAGGGAGATGCTCCAAAGCCTCTCGGGGAGGACCCACAGCGTCATCACCGGGTACTCCGTCGTGGCAAAGGATGCGGGCGTCGAGGTATCGGATTACGTTGAGACCCGGGTCACGATGAAGGAGCTAAAGGGTGAGGAGATTGCCGCCTACGTGGCCACGTCGGAGCCGATGGACAAGGCGGGGGCCTACGCCATCCAGGGGTACGCATCGAGCATGGTTAGAGAGATAAACGGCTCATATTCCAACGTGGTGGGGCTTCCGGTATCGGAGGTGGTGGAGATGCTGATCGGGCTCGGCGCCTTGAAGTACGCCGATTAGAAACGGTCTCCGATTGTTATATATTGAGTTAAGCGTGAAAGGAGGGTGTATATAGTGATAGAAACAGGCGAGATCAAGGAGAACCTCGATCGGGTGCTGGGCCAGATCGAAGATGCGTGTGAGAGGGCGGGAAGGGACCCGGCCGGGATTACGCTGATTACGGTTACAAAGACGTTTGACCTGAGCGTGGTTGAGCGCGCGGTCGCGGCGGGGGCGACGAACTTAGGCGAAAACTACATCCAGGAGGCGAGGGAGAAGATCGAGGGGATATTCGATTCCGGGGGAGCGGGGGGTGTCCGGTGGCACTTTATCGGGCACCTCCAGAGGAACAAGGCGAAGTACGCGATTAAGCTCTTCGACCTGATCCACTCGGTGGACGGCCTTCCACTGGCTGTGGAACTCGACAAGAGGGCGAAGGGCGTGGAGAAGGTCCAGGATATCCTCGTTCAGGTGAACATCTCCCATGAGGAGCGGAAATCGGGGATAGAGGTCGAGGGAGTCACGAACCTCGTGCAGGAGATATCGATCCTCGAAAATCTCAGGGTTTTGGGGCTCATGGGGATGCCCCCCTTCGGCCTCGATATGGAGGAAGTAAGGCCCTTCTTCACAGCCTTAAGGGAGCTCAAGGAGAAGGTCGAGGCGGAGAATATCCCCGGCGTCTCGATGGACGAGCTTTCCATGGGGATGTCTGCGGACTATCCCGTGGCGATCGAGGAGGGGGCGACGATGGTCAGGGTCGGGACGGCGATCTTCGGGCCGAGACGGTAGAGGGGGAATGAACGGGGGCAAATCCGAAATCGATGCGTACGGCTCGGATTTTTGAGAAGGGACTAAAATTGAATATTTAAGTTTAATCAGTATTAGGAGGCAATTGTGGCGAAAAAGAGGACTACATCGAAGGGGAGGAGAAAGACGACCTCAAATAAGAGCAAGGAACTTCCCTTCATTCTTGCCGGGGGACTGTCGGCGTTTTTCATCGTCGGCGTAATCTTCCTCGCAATAGTTATCGGTCTGCTCTTTAACTATCACTTCCTCTTGACCGACGACGGCTTTCAGGTGGTGGAGAAGATCCACTGGGGTGTAAAGGATACCTTTGCAGACACGCGGGACTGGGGATTCAAGGATTGGGTTCAGCACGACGAGGTCGGCAAGGCGCTGTTGAACAGTGAGGTTGATAGGGCTAAGAAGAAGTGGTTTGAATAGTCAACAGCCCGGGAGGGGTGAGGCCTTGAAATTCGGGGGGAGAGGGAATTCCTCTTCCCCCATTTATATTCTGTCATTTCCCTCCCCCTGCTGTTGGCCACCTGTTGCAATCGGCCCCACGCTGCGATCACCCCCCAGCCCAAAATATCAGCCCTTCTCTCCAAGCTCCTTCGCCTTCAAAAACGCCGCCTCCACCGCCTCGATGAACGCCCCCCTAACGCCGTTGTCTTCCAATACCGAGAGCGCCTCGATGGTGGTTCCCCCGGGGGAGGTAACCATATCCTTCAGCTCTCCCGGGTGCCTTCCGGTCTCGATTACCATCTTCGCCGCACCCATGACCGTCTGGGCGGCGAGCTTTAAGGCGATATCCCTTTTAAGGCCCGCCTTGACCCCGCCGTCCGCCATTGCTTCGATCACCATAAAGACGTAGGCCGGCCCGCTTCCGGAGAGCGCCGTCACGGCGTCGATCAGCCCCTCGTCCACCACGACCGCCTCCCCCACGTCGGATAAGATCGAAAGGGCGATCTGAACGTGCTCCTCCGTTGCCGACGACCCGGCCGAGAGCGCCGCCATCCCGGCCAGCACGAGGGCCGGCGTGTTCGGCATCACCCTGATTACCGGGACGTTTTTCTTGAGCCTCTGCTCGATAAAGGCGATAGTAATCCCGGCCGCGATCGATATCACGAGCTTTTTCTGATCGATCACGTCCGCGGCCGACTTGAGCGCTTCGTTTATCTGTGTGGGCTTCGTGGCGACGAAGATCACGTCGGATCCCCTCGCCATATCGACCGGGTTTTCCGTCGTCTTTACGCCGTAGGTCTCCGATATATATAGCAGACGCTCCCTCGAGATATCGGTCGCGATGATCTTGTCCGCCCCGGCGCTGCCGGCGCCCAATATCCCCTTGATCAGCGCCTCCGCCATGTTCCCGGAGCCCAGAAACCCCACGGTCATCTTATCCAGCGTCTTTTCGATTTTATCCTCCCCCCCCCGGCTTTTTCCTGTCGATTCGGACCATCGGCAATCCCCTCTTAGACCTCGGTTCCCAATCGGGGTAAAAAAGCGTTTTAAACAAACTCAATAGCTTCCTTAAATCTAATTGACAATATATAGTAAGAGTGATAATATTACAAGGTTAATTTTGGAATTAGGAAGACTGGCGAATAGTATTAAAAAGGCCCTCTGAGAAGATGTTTGAAACGGTCATCTTCATAAGGCCGTTTGCAAAAGGAAGCTATGAGCGGTGACGATAAAAAAGGGAATTTGATGAATCAATCGGCCAAGAATATGTTTCTCTGGCTTATAATCATCCTCGTTATAATCCTTGCGGCCGCCCTCCTGCAGAGGGAGGAGGTCAAGGTGGAGGAGCTCACCTACAGCGATTTCTTGAAAAAGGTCGAGCAGCCGGGAAAGAACAAGATCACCAAGGTAACCATCCAGGGGAGGGAGGTCTCCGGCGAGGATAGTAAAGGGAATAAGTATAAGACCTACATGCCGGAGCACCCCACCCTTGTGGACAGGCTCTTGAAAAGCGGTATTGAGATAAAGTCGGAAAAGGAGAAAATCCCCTGGTACCAGACCGGGATCGCCCAGATTATGATCCTGGTTCTGATGCTGGTGATCTTCTGGGCGTTCTTTATGAGGCAGATGCAGTCCGGGGGGCCGGGAAAGGCGCTCTCGTTCGGGAAGAGCAAGGCGAAGCTTCTCGATGAGTCTACCAAGAAGATCACCTTCGCGGATGTAGCGGGCGTCGACGAGGCCCAGGAGGAGCTGGGAGAGATAGTCGACTTTCTGAAAGACCCCAGGAAGTTCACCCGACTGGGAGGGCGCATTCCTAGGGGAGTCCTCCTTTTGGGGGCGCCCGGAACGGGGAAGACCCTTCTCGCCAGGGCCATAGCGGGGGAGGCGGGCGTGCCCTTCTTTACCATCTCCGGCTCAGATTTTGTGGAGATGTTCGTGGGTGTCGGCGCATCGAGGGTCAGGGACCTCTTCGACCAGGCGAAGAGGAGATCCCCCTGTATCGTCTTCATCGACGAGATAGACGCCGTGGGGAGACACCGGGGGGCGGGCCTGGGGGGCGGCCACGACGAGCGGGAGCAGACCTTAAACCAGCTCCTTGTCGAGATGGACGGATTTGAGGCAAACGAGGGGGTTATCCTGATTGCGGCGACAAACCGCCCCGACGTCCTCGACCCGGCGCTCCTGCGCCCCGGCAGGTTCGACAGGCAGATCGTCGTACCCTCTCCCGACTACTTGGGGAGGGAGAAGATTCTCAAGGTCCACACCAAGAAGATACCGATGGCGGACGACGTGGATCTTTCGGTCATCTCAAAGGGGACTCCCGGGTTTTCCGGGGCGGACCTGGAAAACCTCGTCAACGAGGCGGCGCTCATCGCCGCGAGGCTCGAAAAGTCGAACGTGCAGATGGTCGACTTCGAGCACGCAAAGGACAAGCTCCTGATGGGCTCCGAGAGAAAATCGATGATAATCAGCGACGAGGAGAAGAGGCTCACCGCCTATCACGAATCTGGCCACGCGCTGGTGGCCCAGATCCTTCCCGAGGCGGACCCCATCCACAAGGTCACGATAATCCCGAGGGGGAGGGCCCTGGGAGTCACGCAGCAGCTGCCCTTGGACGACCGCCACAGCTACAAGAGGGACTTCCTCCTCAGCAGGATTCAGGTTCTGCTTGGTGGGAGGATTGCCGAGGAGCTGGTTCTCGACGAGATATCGACAGGCGCCGGTCACGACCTCGAGGTCTCCACCGACCTGGCCAGGAAAATGGTCACCAACTGGGGAATGAGCGACAAGCTCGGGCCCCTGACCTTCGGCAAGCGGGAGGAGATGGTCTTTCTCGGTAAGGAGATGTCCCAGCACAAGGACTACAGCGAAAAGACCGCCCAGGAGATCGACGACGAGGTAAAAGCGATAGTAAAGGAGTGCTACAACAAGACCAAGAAAATCATCCTAAAGAATATCGACAAGCTCCACACCCTTGCCGAAGAGCTGCTGAAGAAGGAAGTTCTGACGGGGGCGGAGATAGACGAGATATTCAAGCGGGGCGAGCTCCTTGGGGCGAAGGCCGAGACACCGGTGACAAAGACGAAATAGAAGCTGATGACTCCATTGGACGGCGTGCCTAAATATTACCCCCCCTTTTGGTATCTGATTGATCCGATAATTGAGCGTCCGGTTTGAATGAAATGAGCCGAGGATTGGGGGGAGGGAGGTGAGGGGGGGAAGGGGGGGGAAGGCCGGCTGGTTTTTAGATTCTATGGCGGATGTCATCAGATATAAGGCCGTCCTCTTAGAAGCTTAAAGATATTACCGGGATAACCACAAGGCGCTTGAAATACGGGAGGGGCAAGATGAAGGCTGAGGGGGGGCATAAAACCTCATCCGGGATGGAGACGAAAGACAGGATAAGGAGGTGCGAGGAGGGGGACTTCAACCTCCCCATTGGTAAGCGGATTTACGACCTCAAGGACACAACCCTCATCATGGGGATCGTAAACGTCACCCCGGACTCCTTTTCGGACGGCGGGAAGCACTACTCCGTTAACGACGCGGTAGAAGGCGCCCTAAAGATGATTGATGACGGCGCCCACATAATCGACATCGGGGGGGAGTCCACCCGGCCCGGAGCCGAGTCGGTAACGCTTAAGGAGGAGCTCGACAGGGTAATCCCCGTAATCAAAGGAGTCGGGGAAAGGAGCGATATTCCCATAAGCATCGACACATACAAGTCTGAGGTGGCAAAGGAAGCGGTAGACGCCGGGGCGTCGATGATAAACGACATCAGCGGCATGAGGTTCGACGAGAAGATGGCCCCCCTGGCAGCCGAGCTTGACATCCCGGTCGTCCTTATGCACATCAAAGGGACGCCCAAGGATATGCAAAAAGACCCCAAATACGACGACCTGATCGGCGAGATAACCGATTACCTCGGGGGCTCGATCGAGATAGCCGTGAGAGCCGGCGTCGATTTCGAGAAGATCATCGTCGATCCGGGGATAGGCTTCGGCAAGACCTGGGACGACAACCTCACGATAATAAAGAGGATCACCGATTTTTACGTCCTGGGAAGGCCGGTCATGATAGGGGCCTCCCAGAAGGCGTTCATCGGCGGGGTGACGGGAAGGGATGCGGGGGACAGGCTCTGGGGGAGTCTGGGGGCGGCGGCCGCCGCAGCCCTGTACGGGGCGCACATGGTAAGGGTCCACAACGTCCCGGAGACGAAAGACGCCGTAGACGTCATAGACGCAATAAAGAGGGAGTCGATCGAGAGGAGGGCGTAGGGGAGAATGTCGGGATTTTTTGGGAGGCGGGTGGCTCCGGTCTAAATGAAATAAACTTTTTGGGGCGCTGGATTTAAGGGAAAGACCTATTTTAAGGATTTGGGAAATTATATATGGTTAGCGAGAAGAAGAGGCTCTTCGGAACGGACGGTATCAGGGGCGTGGCCAACGAGGAGCCGATGACGACCGAGACCGCCATGAAGGTGGGAAGGGCCACGGCCTATATATTTAAAAACGGATACAGGCGCCACAGGATCGTCATCGGGAAGGACACGAGGCTCTCCGGCTACATGCTGGAGACCGCCATGGCCTCCGGCATCTGCTCGATGGGTGTGGACGTGCTTTTGGTGGGGCCGCTCCCGACGCCCGGCATAGCCTTCATAACCTCGAGTATGCGGGCGGACGCCGGGGTGGTCATATCGGCCTCCCACAATCCGTTTCAGGACAACGGCATCAAGATATTCTCCGGCGACGGCTTCAAGCTGCCGGACAAGAAGGAGCTGGAGATCGAGGAGCTGATATTCTCCAACAAGATCGACAAGCTCCGCCCCACGGCGACCGAGGTGGGAAAGGCCTTCAGGGTCGACGACGCGGTGGGAAGGTACGTGGTCTTTCTCAAGGGGACTTTTCCGAAAGACCTCGATCTCACCGGGATGACCATCGCCGTGGACTGCGCCCACGGAGCGGCGTACAGGGTCGCACCCGCCGTGTTCGAGGAGCTGGGGGCGAAGGTGATCACCATCGGAGACGATCCGAACGGTGAGAACATCAACGACAAGTTCGGCTCCCTCTATCCCGAGGTGATAAGCGAGGTCGTAAAAGGAAACAATGCGGACATCGGGATTGCGCTGGACGGCGACGCGGACAGGGTCATCGTAGTGGACGAAAAGGGCGTCGAGGTAAACGGCGATAAGATCATGGCGATATGCGCCAGGGAGAAGATGGAGAACAAGGAGCTGACGGACGGGGTCCTCGTCGCCACAGTAATGAGCAACATGGGCCTCGAGCTGTTCATGAAGGAGATCGGCGGAAGGCTGGTCAGGACCCCGGTGGGGGACAGGTACGTTGTGGAGAAGATGGTCAAGGGGGGATACAGCCTCGGCGGGGAGCGGTCGGGCCACCTTATATTTATCAACTACAACACCACCGGAGACGGGATACTCTCGGCTCTAAAGCTCCTCTCGGTCATGGTGAAAAAAGAGAAGAAGCTCTCGGAGCTTTCCGGAATAATGACGGAGTTCCCGCAGGTCCTGAAAAACGTGATGGTAAAAGAGAAGGTTAAACTCGACACCGTTCCTAATGTAAAGGAGGAGATCGACAAGGCGGAAAAGCGCCTCGGCGACAAGGGGAGGGTCCTCGTCAGATACTCCGGGACGGAGCCGAAGCTGAGGGTTATGGTTGAGGGGGAGGACGATAAGCTGATCACAACGCTGTGCGACGACATAATAGGGTGCATCAAAAAGGAGCTTGGATGATAATCGGCATCGGGACCGACGCCCTGGAGATAGAGCGGATGGCCCTGGCCTTAAAGAGAAGGGGGAAGGGCTTCGAGAGGCGGGTATTCACTGAAGGGGAGAACGCCTACTGCAAGAGGAAGCGGGACCCATCGGCATCCTATGCCGCCAGGTTCGCCGCAAAGGAGGCCACGCTGAAGGCGCTGGGGAGAGGGCTTTTTCAGGGGGTTGCGTTAAAAGACATCGAGGTCGTCAGGGGGCCCAGGGGAAAGCCGGATATCCGGCTTCACGGGGGTGGCAGGACGCTCTTTAAGGAGATGGGGGGAAAGTCGATTACGGTTAGCCTCACCCATTCAAGAGATATCGCCTTTGCGGTGGTCATCTTCGAGGGGGGCCGGGACGGAAGCGACGGCCGGTAAATTGGGGGGGGTGGGGGAGGGATAATATCGGAACTGAATTGATGCGGGAAATCACGATTAAATCAACAAAGTCTTAAAGGATAATTCTACTTAATTTTGCAGTAATATGCTTGGTTAATGATTCATTTGTCGGGCCCTCGGCCTGATGTTTTATATAAGATATAAGGTTTTGAAATCTTTTGGCTTTTAGGTGCGCGATGAAGGTTGCAACGGCCGATATAATCAGGGAGCTTGACCGGCGGGCGATGGATGAACTCGGCATCTCCGGGGCCGTGCTCATGGAAAACGCCGGCCTCGGGATTGCGGGGCTTCTCATGGAGAAGTTCCCGGAGGTAAGGGAGACGGGCGCGGTTATCGCCTGCGGAAGGGGGAACAACGGCGGGGACGGCTTCGTGATCGCGAGACACCTTACAAACCGGGGCATTCAAGTCGATGTCTTCATCGCCGGAGAGGCGGGGAAGGTGAGGGAGGGGGAGTCGAAGACCAACCTCGACATCCTGAAAAAGATGGGGATCGGTGTCGCCGAGGTGAAGAAGGACGATGACTTCCTCCCCTTCGCCGATTCGATCAGGGGACGGGGGTTTGTGGTGGACGCGCTGTTGGGTACGGGGCTCGACCGGGAGGTGGGGGGTATCTACGCCCGGATGATCACGGCCATAAACGATATCACCGGTATTGTTGACAGTTCGTCACGCCCCCTCGAAAAGTGGAGAAAAAAGGTTATCGCGGTCGACATCCCCTCCGGGATAGACTCGGACACCGGAAGGGTTATGGGTGTGGCCGTAAGGGCGGACGCCACGTTCGCCCTTGCGCTGCCGAAGCTCGGGGAGGTAGTCCATCCGGGGGCGGAATACGCCGAGGAGCTCTACGTACTCGATATCTCGATACCAAAAAGGCTGGTCGAGAGGATGGAGATCGATACAAGCCTCGTCACGCCGGGCGAGTTCTTCTCCCTTATGGCAAAGAGGAAACCCCGGGCCCACAAGGGGGACTTCGGTCACCTCCTCATCGTGGCAGGCTCTCCCGGAAAGACGGGGGCGGCGGCCCTGGCTGCTAACGGCGCCCTCCTCTCCGGGGCGGGCCTCGTAACCGTGGGGGTGCCGGCGACCTTGAACTATGTCATGGAGGTTAAGACAACCGCCGCCATGACCGAGCCCCTCCCGGACGACGGGGGGTATCTGACGCCTCAGGCCCTGGATCGTATATTGGAGATTGCTGCGGAGGGCGGCTCGATCAACGCCGTTGCCGTAGGGCCGGGCCTTGGAACTACAGATGGAGTTAAAGATGTGGTGAGGGGTCTTATCCTCGAATCGAGGGTGCCGCTTGTTATAGACGCCGACGGGCTCAACGCCGTAGCGGGCGACTGCACAGTCCTTAAAAAGAGGAAGGCTGAAATAATAGTCACTCCCCATCCGGGGGAGATGGGAAGGCTGATAAATCGAAGCGGCGCCGAGGTGCAGTCGGACAGGGTGGGAACGGCCGTAGGCTTCGCAAAAGAATACGGCGTCTGGGTTGTGCTGAAGGGCGCCCGGACGATCATCGCGGCCCCGGACGGGGAGCTCTTTATCGCAACATGCGGCAACCCGGGGATGGCGAGAGGCGGCATGGGCGATATCCTGACGGGGCTTATCGGGGGATTTACGGCCGTCGGGGAAAATCCGAAGAAGGCGGCCCTGGCCGGCGTTTATATCCACGGCAGGGCGGGGGATTCGGCCGCGGGGAGGGTCGGGGAGATATCCTTAAGCACGGCGGATATTCTGATCGAGATACCGGAAGTGGCGGCAGGGCTCTATAACGACGACCCTTCAGAATTGGACGGCCCGGATGGATTTTCTGCGAGGGGCGTGTACAGGGTTTAGTCCTATAGATCAATTTAATGGGAAAGTAAGGGACATAATTCGTAATTCAAAGGGCCTTAAACGGTGGAGTACTCTCAAATATTTTGCGTTCCAAGGAGAGAGGGATGATTTCAGGCAGTGGTTCTGTAACGGGCGCGTCCGAGCGTAATAGGGAAATAGTGGTGATAAGGACGCACTCCGCCGACGAGACGGTTCGGCTGGGGAGAGCGCTCGGTGAGGGGATCGTTGCAGCCATTGGAGGTGCGGGGGATATCAATATAGGGAGCGCCGATAATGACAATATGGGGGGGGGAGGTATCTGCCTGGCGCTTACCGGCGAGATGGGGGCGGGAAAGACGAAGCTGACCCAGGGATTGGCGGTGGGATTGGGGATAGACGAGGGATACAGGGTCGTTAGCCCCAGCTTCACGCTGATCAACGAGTACCCGGGGGAGGTTCCCCTCCATCACATAGACCTCTACAGATTATCCGGCGCGGACGAGCTTCTCGACCTGGGCTGCGAGGAGTATTTCTACGGTGACGGGGTTACGGCCGTGGAGTGGGCGGAGAGGGCGGACGGGCTCTTGCCGGATAACCGCCTCGATATATCGATCTCCATTTTGGGCGAAAACGAGAGGGAGTTCAACGTAATTCTTTTTGGCGATTCAATAAATTACAAAAAAATCGCGGACAAGCTTATAGATTTTTCTTAAATCTCAACAAGGGGAGTTGCAACCAAAAGTGGCACTTATTGTTCAGAAGTACGGCGGCACATCGGTGGGAAACGAGGAGCTGATAAAGAAGGTCGCGGAAAAGGTCAAGAAAAGGAGGGATGACGGTGACGACGTGGTAGTTGTCCTCTCCGCCATGGCGGGGGAGACCGACAGGCTCATCGACCTCGCCCACGCGTTTCACCCCGCCCCAAGCGAGAGGGAGGTGGACGTGCTCATCTCCACAGGTGAGCAGGTAACGGTGGCGCTCTTGTCTATTGCGCTAAACGGCATGGGGTGCCCTGCCCGGTCCTTTACCGGATCACAGGTAAAGATATCCACCGACGACGCCTTCACCAAGGCGAGGATCAAGGAGATCGACAGGAGCCTAATCGATGATGAGCTCAAAAAGGGGAGCGTGATCATCGTAACCGGATTTCAGGGCGTGGACGACGACGGAAACATCACCACGCTTGGAAGGGGTGGATCGGACACCAGCGCCGTTGCCCTGGCGGCGGCCCTCGAGGCGGACGTCTGCGAGATCTGCACCGACGTCGACGGGGTCTACACGACGGATCCGAATATCTGCCCCGAAGCGAGGAAGATCGACAAGATCTCATACGACGAGATGCTCGAGATGGCAAGCCTCGGGGCAAAGGTGCTCCAGACGAGGTCGGTCGAGTTTGCGAAGAAATACAGGGTCCCCATCCTTGTCAGATCGACCTTCAAGGAGGTGCCGGGGACATACGTTACCGTGGAGGATAAAGAGATGGAAGAGGTAGTAGTATCGGGAATAGCGTACAACGTGGATGAGTGTAAGCTTACGCTCAAGGGTGTACCGGACAGGCCCGGAATAGCATCGAAGATATTCGGGGCCATATCAGAGGCGAACATAATCGTCGATATGATCATCCAGAACATAAGCGAGGAAAACAACGCCGACATTACGTTTACGGTGCCGAAAAACGACCTGAAGAAATCAAAAGAGATTTTAGAGGTTTTGAAAGAGGAGCTCAATGCTGAGGGGATAGTCGCGGACGAGGACATCGCAAAAGTGTCGATTATCGGGGTGGGAATGAGGAGCCACGCCGGGGTGGCGTCGAAGATGTTTCAGGCCCTGGCGTCCGAGAGAATCAACATCCTTATGATCAGCACATCTGAAATCAAGGTCTCCTGCGCCATCGAGAGAAAATACACCGAGCTCGCCGTCAGGATCCTCCACGACACCTTCGGCCTGGCGGAAGGCGCCGAGGCGATAAAAGAGAAATTATAAATATGGGGAGTCTATTATGAGACTCGTTAAAATATATGATACCACTCTGAGAGACGGCGCCCAGGCGGAGGATATCTCGTTCATCGCCGCCGATAAGATAAGGATTGCAAAGAAGCTCGACGAGCTGGGCGTGCACTACATCGAGGGGGGGTGGCCCGGGGCGAATCCTAAGGACGATAAGTTCTTCAAGGGGGTCAAGGGCACCCGCTTCAATATCGCAAAGCTGGTCGCCTTCGGGAGCACGCGGCGCGCCGGCAAGACGGCCGAGAAAGATAGTCAGATCAAGGCCCTTCTCGACGCCGAGACCGACGCCATCACCATCGTGGGGAAGGCGTGGGACATCCACGTCACCCAGGCGCTGGGGGTGGAGCTCACCGAAAACCTCGACATGATCTACGACACCTTCGCCTACCTCAAAGACAAGACCGGGGAGCTCTTCTTCGATGCGGAGCACTTCTTCGATGGGTTCAAGGCGAACCCGGATTACGCCCTCGAGACGCTGAAGAGGGCCGAGGACGCGGGCGTAAGCTCGTTGATTCTCTGCGACACCAACGGCGGCGTGATGCCGTGGGAGTTAAGGGAGATCACAGAAAGGGTGGTAAAGGAGGTCTCGATCCCCTTCGGCATCCACTGCCACAACGACAACGGGCTTGCCCTGGCCAATACCCTGACGGCCGTCCAGGCGGGGGCCTCCCAGGTTCAGGGGACGATAAACGGGATCGGCGAGCGGTGCGGAAACGCCGACATCTGCTCGATAATCCCCAACCTCAAGCTCAAGATGGACATCGAGTGCATCTCAGACATGCAGATGGAGAGGCTCAAGGAGGTCTCCAGGTTCGTCGACGAGATGGCAAACCGAATCCCGAACAAGCACTACCCGTATGTGGGCGAGAGCGCCTTCGCCCATAAGGGTGGCATCCACGCCAGCGCCGTCGCAAAAAACCCCCTCACCTACGAGCACGTAAACCCGGCGCTTGTGGGAAACAGGCAGCGCATCCTGGTGAGCGACCAGTCGGGGCTTTCCAACATCAAGTTCAAGGCGAAGCAGTTCGGCGTCGACCTCACCGACGAGGAGAAGGGGGCGAAGGAGCTGGTCAATAACGTCAAGGACCTCGAGGAGAAGGGCTACCAGTTCGAGGGGGCGGACGCCTCCTTCGAGCTCTTGATGAACAGGACCCTCGGGCGCTACAAGCCCTACTTCAGGCTTAAGGGTTTTCGGGTGATCGTGGAGCGGAGGCAGGAGGACGACGTCCCCTTTTGCGAGGCGACCATAATGATCGACGTGGACGGGAGGGTGGAGCACACCGCGGCCGTGGGAAACGGCCCGGTCAACGCCCTTGACAACGCCATAAGAAAGGCGCTGATGAAGTTCTACCCGGAGCTCTCCGAGATGCGGCTCATAGACTTCAAGGTGAGGGTCCTCACCACAGAGGCCGCCACCGCCGCGACGGTTCGGGTTCTAATCGAGTCGGGCGACAACGAGGATGCCTGGGAGACGGTGGGCGTCCACGAGAACATCATCCAGGCGAGCTGGACGGCGCTCGTGGACAGCATCGAGTACAAGCTCTACAAGGACGAGAAGAAGAGGAAGGCGCTCGAAGAAGATTAGTCTCTAAAAAGGATTGTTTAAAGGGCGATGCAAAACAAGGATGAGGGGATGGAGAACAACGCCGGTCTCCTCCGCTACCGGAGGGGGATTCTAATCGTCTCCTCGTTTCTCGTCACCTTTCTTGCAATTACTCACCTCTCGGCAGAGATGAGAAGCCTCAAGGGGCCGTCAACATCGGTCGCCGGGATCGCCGTCGCCAAGCCGGACGGCGTAATCGAGATTCTCCCCCCCGACACAACATTAAGGGATGCGCTCATCAAATGGGGCGTAGACATCGACTCCGTAGATGTAAGCCCCGAGCTCCTCGATGAAAAGCTGCCAAGCGGCGCCTCGGTGGCCATCCTCTCGGTCGACGGCAGGAAAAAAATCGAGGTCTCCCCCCTCCCCGCCCGAAAGTTATTCATCCTCGGCCTCCCCTTCAACATCAACAGAGCGACCGCAGAAGACCTCGCGCTGGTTCCCGGCATCGGCGAAAAGAGCGCCGGCTGGATCGTCGAGTACAGGGACGAACACGGGCCGTTTTCGTGCACCGACGACCTGACGAAGGTGGTGGGGATAGGTAGATACAAGGCGGGGCTTATTGGGGGGTATGTGGTGTTTGGGGGCGGGGGTTGAGTAAAGTTAATAGTTATTAGCTTTGGGATGTTTTGGTGGGATAGTGTTTAAAAAATTTCACTTGACAACGCCATAAAATATAGATATATTATAGTTGTTCTCTGCCAGTGGCAGCAGAATATAAAAAGGCTTCCGCTGAGCCGGCCTGGCGAATCAGCGGTTTTTTATTTCCATTTTGGACTCATTCTGATTTTATCTATAGTTGAAGGTTTACCTCCGTATCCTGTTGTATCTGCTACATATGCAGTAATAAAATCTGCTTTATTCTTACCTTTTAAATCAATAACAACAACATAATTCTTCATTACTATAGT
>CAZIWT010000074.1:0-16718 GCA_964542895.1 uncultured Thermodesulfobacteriota bacterium | reverse complement strand
CCCCCGGCCCCCTTCTTTAACTCGACCAGAACCAGCTTTGCCACCGATTTCAGGGTCTCGAATACTCCCGGCCCCTCGGTCGCTATCGACTCGAATTCGGGCACGCCGTTCGGGTTAAGGAGCTTTCTCATTTCATCGACTGGGGCGGCGTTCGGGAGGTCCCTCTTGTTATACTGCATTACATAGGGAATCGAGTCGAGGGAGTAGCCCTGCTCCACCAGATTGGCCTTCAGGTTTTCGATACTTTCGACATTGGCCTCCATCCGCTCGACCTGGGAATCCGCCACAAACACGATCCCGTCTACCCCTTTGAGTATCAGTTTACGGCTTGCATCGTAGAACACCTGCCCCGGAACGGTGTACAGGTGGAATCTCGTCTTAAAGCCCCTGATCTCTCCCAGGGACAGGGGGAGAAAGTCGAAGAATAAAGTCCTCTCCGTTTCGGTCGCCAGGGATATCATCTTGCCCTTGGCATCCGGATTTGTCTTTTTATATATATACTGTAAATTTGTAGTTTTGCCGCACAGCCCAGGACCATAATAAACTATCTTACAGTTAATTTCTCTTGCCGGATAATTGATAAATGACATAAAGTCCTGCTCTCCTCCTACTCGCTAAAGAGCTTGTCAATATCATCATCGGTGATTTCCGCGAAGGGTGAAACACCCTCTTCGGTTTTTGAATCCACCTTTCTGAGTAGCTCATCAAATATAGCTGTCAAGTCATCACCAGCTTTTTTGGCCCTCAATCTAACAAGGCCCAATGAAGATCGCTCGTCAAAGATAACAACCATAATTACACGTCTGCCGACTATAGATATATATATGTTATCCCTATATCCTTCGTGGAAGATAATGGTAAACTCCTTTTCTCCCAAGAGCTTTGCCATGCTTCCCGTGGCGGCTATGTTACCCGCGGTAAGGGACGCCAGAGAAGTCGTGTCAAGGTTCTCCGTCTCGCCGGTATTCGCTATCAGCTGGCCGTTCCTGTCAACAAGAAAGATTACCTTGGCGTTAGTCTCGGAGTAGAGTTTCGTCAAGACATCGTTTATCCTCTTGAACTCTTCCTCATAAAGGACAAGCTGAGTAAAGCTCATCTATTCTCCCCCAGAATTTCGTACAACATGCATCTTAAAAAGACAAAATAAGTTAATTTAATATACCAGAAAAGAAATTATTTTACAACCTTTTTTTCAATTATCTGCAATTCCAGCATAAATTATAGAAATCATCGGGAAGGTCGGCAAGATTCCTGATATAGTCCAGCTGTCTCTTCGGGGCGATATACGCGCCGCAGTTTTCACACTTGGCCAGCTCGAGCTCCACCTTCCAGTTATCGATGTATCTTATGCCGCCTTCATCCCTCATCTTTATATATCCGGTCGGACAGACATAGACGCAGGAGCCGCATCCTATGCACGTCTCCGAAGACTCCATAAAGGGCGTCGCGGGGATTCTCTCCGTTCCCCTGTTCGCAAACCCGAGGGCCTTGACTCCCACGACCTCCTCGCACGTCCTGACACACATGCCGCAGAGGATGCACTCGTCGTTTACCAACTCGAGCCTCCCCCCTTTAACCCCGTAGAACTCGGCGATATTTTGAATCTTCTCGTTTTCCGGCGCCCGGGCGAGGAGGAGCTCTATTACGACGTTTCTCGTGGAGACCACCTTCTCGGTATCCGTCTTTACCTTCAGCCCTTCCTTTGCCTGGTAGTTACAGGAGGTTACTATCCTCATCCTGCCCCGATCTTCGATCTCGACGAGGCACATCCTGCACACCCCGTAGGGCTCGAGGGCGTCGTTGTGACACAGGGTAGGTATATAGACATGCTTTTCCCTGGCTATGGAGAGGAGCGTCGCGCCCTTTTGAACTTCTATCTCTTCACCGTTGAATTCGATTTTAACGACTTCTTTCATTGAATCCCCTATTCTATCAATACGGCATCGGTCGGGCAGACCTCGTAGCAGGCCCTGCAGCGAATGCAGAGCTTCTCATCGATCACGTGCGGCTTCTTCTTCTCGCCGGTTATGGCGGAGGAGGGACAGACCTTAAGGCACCTTCCGCACCCGATACAGTCGTCCTCGATTATTGAAAACGTTATGAGGTCCTGGCACACGCCCGCCGGGCACTTCTTCTCTTTTATGTGCGCCTCGTACTCGTCCCTGAAATACTCGATGGTGGAGAGCACCGGATTCGCGGCGCTTCCCCCCAGGGCGCAGAGCGATCCCCATGTCATGCAGTCGCCGATCTCCTTCAAGAGCTCAATATCTCCCTCACGGCCGTTCCCCTCACAGATGCGATTCAGGATAACGAGAAGCTGTCTCAGGCCCTCCCTGCAGGGGGTACACTTGCCGCACGACTCGTCGACGAGGAAGTTGATGAAGTACTTCGCCACGTCCACCATGCAGGTCTTCTCGTCCATTACGATCATACCGCCGGAGCCCATCATGGAGCCGAGCTTTGTCAGCTCATCGAAGTCCACCGGCTTGTCGAGGTGCTCCTCCGGGATACAGCCGCCGGACGGCCCCCCGGTCTGAACCGCCTTGAACTTCCTGCCACCCGGGATTCCACCGCCAATGTCGTATATTATCTTCCTCAAGCTCAGGCCCATGGGGACCTCGACGAGGCCCACGTTGTTTACGCTCCCGACGAGGGAGAAGACCTTCGTCCCCTTGCTTTTTTCTGTGCCGACGGCGGAGAACCAATCGGATCCCCGATTAATAATCAGGGGGATATTCGCCCACGTTTCAACGTTGTTGAGATTTGTGGGAAGGTCGTTCAGGCCCTTCTCCGAGGAGTGGATATATTTCGCCCTCGGCTCCCCCGCCTTTCCCATGATGGAGGCCATGAGCGCCGAGGACTCTCCGCAGACAAAGGCACCGCCGCCCCGGTTTATCTCGATATCGAAGGAGAATCCGGAGCCGAGGATGTTCTCTCCCAATAGCCCGTAGTCCCGGGCCGACTTGATCGCCAGGTCGAGGTGTTTTACCGCCAGCGGATACTCCATCCTGACGTAGATATACCCCTGATTCGAGCCGATGGCGTAGGCCCCTATTATCATCCCCTCTATGACGCTGTGCGGGTCTCCCTCCATGAGGGACCTGTCCATGAAGGCGCCGGGGTCCCCCTCGTCGCCGTTACAGATCACGTACCTGATGTTGTCCGGCCCGCCGTCGGCGTCCCTCACGGAACGCCATTTCCTCGCGGCGGAAAATCCACCGCCACCCCGGCCGCGAAGCCCGGCTTTGTTCACCTCGTCTATTATCTGATCGGAGGTAAGCCCGTTCAACGCCTTTGAAAGTGCGCCGTAACCGCCCTGGGCGATATACTCGTCGATGCTCTTGGGATCGATCTTCCCGTTGTGCCGGAGCACCCAGCGAAGCTGGTTCTTGTAGAAGGGGATATCCTCCTCCTTGGTTATCGCCTCGTCCTTCTTGGTCATCCTGTAGAGGTATTTGTCGTGGGGCTTGCCGGAGACAAGGGTCTCCTTTAATATTTTAGGAACGCCCTTCAGGTCGACCCTCTCGTAGAATATCCCCTGGGGGAGGAAGACCACCAGCGGTCCCCGCTCACAGAATCCGTGGCATCCGGTTATCTTTACCTCGACGTTCGCCTTGAGCTTCTGGCTCTTGAGCTCCGCCTCGAAGGCCTTTGCGACCTCGAGGCTCCCGTTGGATATACATCCCGTTCCGCCGCACACGAGTATCTTCTGCTTTTCCGGATCCTGTTTTTCAAGGATAGATTTTCTTAGCTCTTCGAGCTTATTTGGGGTTTCAAGCCTCATATTTAAAAGACCTTCTCATCTACTTCTTCTTGTATTGTTTCAGTACCTTATCTATCTTCTCAATGGTCATCTTGCTGTGGTTTTCCTCGTCCACCTGAACGAGAGGCGCCAGGGCGCAGGCACCGAGGCAGTTTACGGTCTCTAATGTGAATTTCTTGTCCTTGGTCGTCTCTCCCGCCACCACGTTAAGGGCCCGCTCGAATCCCTCCGATATCCTCTTGCCCCCCTTTATATGGCAGGCGGTGCCCAGGCAGACCCTGATCTCGTGCTCGCCCTTGGGGACCAGGCTGAACGCCTTGTAGAACGTGGCGATGTGGTAGATCTTGGCCTCCGGTATGTCGAGATCGACCGAGAGCTTCCTTACCGCCTCCCTGGGGACGTACCTGAACTCCGACTGGACGTCCTGGAGCATAAGTATGACCTTCGACGCATCACTCCCGTATTTTTTGACTATTTTGTCAACGTTTTTTTCGCTGTAGTTCATACTCCTCCCAACGAGCCAAATAAGCTATAAAAAAGGCTACAGTTCTGTTAAACGGACGAGTTTTTCGTACTCCTCGTCCACCCTTTTTTGGATCTCCTCGATATGTTCCTCGCTGAGATGTCGGTACCTCCCCTGCCCCTTCATGTAGTCGACCACCGGCCTCCTCTTTTCAACATGGGCGGTCATCGCGTACTTGCCGTTCACGACCTCGTAGAGGGGGAAGACCCCCGTCGCGACGGCGAGCCTCCCGTACTTGATCGCGAGATGAGACGGTATCCTCCAGCCGGTGGGGCATACGGAGAGGACGTGGATATAGGAGGGACCTCCCAGGGCCACCGCCTTCTTGACCTTCTCCTGGAGGTCGAAGGGGTAGCTCGAGCAGGCGGTGGCCACGTACGGGATATTGTGCGCCGCCGCGATCTTCGCCATGTTCTTCTTCCAGGTGGCCTGCCCGATCGATTTACTCCCGGACGGGGATGTGGTCGTCGCTGCGCCGAAGGGTGTGGAGCTCGATCGCTGAATCCCCGTGTTCATGTACGCCTCGTTGTCGAAGCATACGTACATGAAGTCCTTGTGGTTACGCTCCAATGCGCCGGAGAGGGCCTGAAGCCCGATATCCGATGTTCCGCCGTCCCCGGCCATTCCAACCGAGATTATCCTCTTCTTGGCGATCCTCCCCTTTCTCATCAACGCCTTCAGCCCCGCGTTCATCCCCGAGGCCACCGCCGCGGCGTTCTCGAAGGCGACGTGAATCCAGGGCACCCTCCAAGAGGTGAGTGGCAACGGTGAGGAGACAATCTCCATGCAGCCGGTGGCGTTCGCTATGACGATGTCGTCCCCCAGCGCCTTAAGCACGTGCCTCACCGCCAGCGCCTCGGCACACCCCTGACACGCCCTGTGTCCCTCAGCGAAATTCTCCTTCTGGTTCGTCAGATTCGGGGCGTAAACTCTGTATCTGTCTATCATTCTCTCACCCCCCATAAGTAGAACTGCTCCACGGCTCCCTTCTTTATCGCGTCCACCGCCGTCTCGTACATCCCGAAAAACTCCTCGGGCGGGACGTCCCTCCCGGAGAGACCGCATACAAAATCCACTATCACCGGGGAATTCTCAACCGCGTATAGGGCGGCCTTGATCTCCTCCGCCAGGGGACCGCAGACCCCCCCCAGCGGCAGAAATCTATCTATCACGAGGACGTTTTTAAATTTAGTCAGTATGGATAAAATATCATCCGTAGGAAAGGGCCTGAAGAGCCTGATCTTGACAAGGCCAACTTTCAACCCCTTCTCCCGCATTATATCCACGACCTCCATCCCCAGTTCGGAAAAGCTCCCTATCGTCACGAAGACCGTGTCGGCGTCGTCCGTCTTGTACTCCTCCACCGCCGTGTATTGCCTTCCGGTCAGCTTCCCCCATTCCTCCCACACCTCCTTGATTACCGCCTTCGACTCCCTCAACGCCACGTCGTGGGCTTTCTTCGTCTCGGTAAACATCTCAGGCATCGAAAACGCCCCCATCGTAATCGGCTCGTCCGGATGCATGGTGTAGATCGGATCATAGGGAGGGAGAAAGCCGTCCACCGTCTTCTGGTCGATCGGCACGAACGGCTCGATTACGTGACTCAAAATAAAGCCGTCCATGTTGACTATCACGGGTAAAAGCACCCTCCTGTCCTCGGCGATCTTGAAGGCGCAGATCGTCTGGTCGTAGTCCTCCTGGCCGTTCTCCACGAATATCATTATCCAGCCGCAGTCCCTGTTCGCCATGATGTCGCTGTGGTCGTTCCAGATGGTCAGCGGAGCCGCGACCGTCCTGTTTGCCACAGTCATCACCACGGGTAGCCTCATGGGCGCGACGGCGTAAAGGACCTCGCTCATGAGCTGAAGCCCCTGTGAGGCGGTGGCGGTGTATGTCCTTGCGCCGGCGGCGGAGCTCCCCGCGCAGGCGCTCATGGCGGAGTGCTCGCTCTCGACACAGATATACTCGGCGTCGAGCTCCCCGTCGGCGACGAGCTCCGACAGATGCTCCACGATATGGGTCTGGGGCGTTATGGGATAAGCGGCGACCACGTCGACGTTGGCGAGCTTAACCGCCTCCGAGACCATCAGGGAAACCTCCATCCCTATTCTCTTTGTCATCTAATCTACCTCCTCGATCATCTCGATGCAGCCCGTAACACACTCGTGGGCGCATATGCCGCATCCCTTGCAGTATTCGAGGTCGGCGACGAAGTAGTGGTCGTACTTCACCTTTTTGCCGTCCTTTCCGGTTACGATAAACTCCCCCGCCCTCTTCTCAATTGCGTTGTCCGGACAGAAGTTCCAGCACACGCCGCACCTTATGCATTTTTCCTGGTTCCACTGGGGCCTCTGGGACTTCCAGTCCCCCGTGTGGTACTCGGTCGAGTTTCCCAGCTCGTCCACGACGTTTCCCACCGTCAGATCCCTCCAGGTGTATTGCTCCATAGGCTTTGCCAATCTTTAGACCTCCACTTTGGTTTCTTCGATAGCCCGTTTGAAAACCTTTATATTCTTTTCGGCGATCCTGCCGAAGCGCTCCTTGAGCGGCTCTATCATCGACTCTTCATCGATTATATCGGTGGTGGCGACCATCGCCCCCAGCATGGTCGTGTTGGTGATGGGGAGTTTCAATATCTCCCTGGCGATGGACGAGGCGTCGACGACGGCCACCCTCTTTGTGTAGCCGAACTGTTTTTTGATCTCCTCGATGCTCTTATGGGTGTTTATTATCACTATGCCGTCCTCCTTCAGACCCGCCGTCGGATCGATTATCTCCAACAGTGATGGGTCTAGGACCACCGCAACGTCCGGCTTGTATATCTTCGATCTCAGCCTTATCGGCCTTTCATCCACCCGGGCGAAAGCCATGACTGGGGCGCCTCTCCTCTCCGGGCCGAAGTTCGGGAAGGCCTGGGCGTACTTACCCTCCGAGATGGCGGCGTGGGCGACCATCTCGGCGGAGGTGACGGCCCCCTGCCCCCCCCTTCCGTGAAAAATTATCTCGAACACTTACACTCCTTATAATCAGGATAACCTTCTCGTATCACTATTACTCCCCCCCTTCCCCCCCTCCCCAACCCTCTTCCACTTCACGTCACTTTAGTAAAATCTCCTGTGTTGTATATCAAAAATGTTTTCCATTATCAAGAAAAAATGAAAAAAATTTTACGGTCAGCTCTTTCTAAAATTCCCTTCTGTTCGATATGGCGGCGGAAAGCGTCTGCGAATCGAAATACTCCAGATCCCCCCCGGCCGGCACACCCCTGGCGATCCTCGTTATCATGACCGGTAGACCTTTAAGCCTCTCCTGAATGAAGTGGGCGGTGGCCTCCCCCTCCTTCGTGGGATTCGTGGCGATGATCACCTCCTCGACCGCCCCGCCCACAACCCTCCCCCTCAGCTCCTCGATCCTCAATTCATCCGGGCCGACTCCCATTATCGGGGAGATCGTCCCGTGAAGGATGTGGTATCTCCCCTTGAAGACCCCGCTTTTTTCTATAGCCACAAGGTCCCTCGGGTCTTCCACAACGCAGATCTGGCCGTTCTCCCTCCTCCTGTCGGAGCATATCCCGCACGGATCGGTGTTTGCAAAATTGTAGCAGATCGAGCAAACCCTGACCTTCTCCTTAACGTCGATGATCGCGCCCGCCATCCTCCTGGCGTCTCTGTCGCTCATTGATACTATGAAATAGGCGTAGCGCTGGCCGGTCTTCTCTCCCACGCCGGGGAGCCTCTTGAGCTCTTCTATGAGGTTTCTTATCGGGTCGTCCATCGATTCAACATCGGGCTTTATTACAGATTAAGGCCGGGGATATTGATTCCGCCGGTTATCTTGAGCATCTCCTCTTTTACCATCTCCTGAGATTTCAAGAGCCCCTCGTTTACCGCCGCCAGCACCAGGTCCTGCAGCATCTCCACGTCCGCAGGGTCCACGATATCCTTCTCGATGGTAATGGACAGAAGCTCCTGGCGACCGTTAACGACCACCGTCACCATACCGCCCCCGGCGCTCGCCTCCACCGTTTTCGATGCCATCTCCTCCTGGATGCGCATCATATCTTTTTGCATCTTCTGGGCCTGCTTCATGATGTCGCCAAGGCCTCCGCCTCCTTCACCCTGTCGTGACATTTTCTTCCTCCTCCTATAAACATAAACGCTTTTTTCTCATTTCTTTACCGGGTCATACCCCTCAACCGTCACGCCGTCAAATACTTCGAATACATTTTTTACCGTCCCGGAATTGATCAAATCCCGATAGGGATCCGCCTTTTCACCGGACTTTTTCTCGGACGTCCCCTTACCGTTTTCCGTCTCCACTCCCAGAATCCGAACCGCTATCTTCCTCTTGTAATATTTTAACAGCTCGCCCTCGACCTCCTCCACCTTTTCCGCCTCGGAGATGATGCTTAAGGTTAGGCTCCCCTTGGGAAACGTGACGACCGCCACGTCCCCCTCCAGCTTAAAGGAGAGCCTGTCGCTTAGATGAGAGTGGAGAAGGGAGTTCTTTCCCTCAAGATAAGACATAAAAGCGTCCACCCCCTCCTCCCCGTCGTCAATACCATCCCCCTTGCCATCCCCAATTCTATCTTCTACTTCGCCCCTGTATTTTTCACCTTCCTTTTTTTTTTCGCCCACACCAAAAGAAGGTTGGGAATCGCCCCCGGGAGAGAGATCCCTATAGGATATCCCTTCCGTCCTACCCTCCCCGTCCGCCTTCGGCGCAACGGTGCCTGAGAGCCTCTCCAGAACCTCGTCGATCGACCTCATCTCCGAGAGCCGGGTCATCTTTATCAGCGTCAGTTCGAGGAGCGTCTTCGGATCGCCGGCGTTCTTGATCTGATAATCTATGCCGAACAGTACGTTGAAGAGGAGGGTCATCTCGTCAACACTGTTCAGCGCCCCAAGTCTCTTGATCTCCTCGAGCTCCTCTGTTGTCAGCTCATCCAGATCGTAGTCTGGGGCGACCTTGACCACCAGGATATTTCTCATCAATCCAAGGAGCTCCCGGTAATAGTGGTTGATGTCGTAGCCCTGGTTGTAGACCTCGCCCAGTATCGACAGACAAAGGGGGGCGTCCCTCTTCATCAGGGCGTCCGCCGTCTTGAACAGGAGCTCGCGATCGGTCAGCCCAAGAACCCCCCTGATGTCGTCCTCCGAGACCTTCTTTCCCGCAAATCCGACCACCTGATCCATGAGGCTCTGGGCGTCCCTCATACTCCCCTCCGCCTCCCTCGCGATTATCGTGAGGGCGCCCTCCGAGATATCTATCCCCTCATCGGCCGCAATCCTCTTTAAGGAGTCGATTATCTCCGTAAACCCCAGGCGCCTGAAATCGAACCTCTGGACGCGGGAGAGAATCGTCACCGGGATCTTGTGCGGCTCGGTGGTCGCAAAGATAAAGATGACGTGGGCGGGAGGCTCCTCCAATATCTTCAGGAGGGCGTTGAAGGCGTTTATCGAGAGCATGTGGACTTCATCGATGATGTATATGTTGTACCTGCCCGCAGACGGGAGATAGCGGACGTTTTCCCTTAGCTCCCTGATGTCATCCACACCGGTATTCGACGCCCCGTCGATCTCGTAGACGTCGGTCAGGCGCCCCTCGTTTATGCCGGTGCACATATTACACCGGTTGCAGGGCTCCGGGGTTGGGCCCTCCTGGCAGTTTAAGGCCTTTGCCATTATCCTGGCCATGGTGGTCTTTCCCACACCCCTCGGTCCGCTGAAGAGATAGGCGTGGGCGATCCTGCCGATCTTGATGGCGTTCTTCAGGGTCCTCGAGACGTGGCCCTGGCCCACGACCTCGTCGAAGGTCTGGGGGCGGTATTTTCTTGCTATTACGAGGTACGACATGAACAAACAGTATATAAAACAACTTAAGGATAACGGAAGAACAACGGATATTTGTGATAGCCAGGTTTACCTGCGGCACACAGAGAGGGTCCCTACCGCTGCTTCCTTCCGGATCTGACGGGATTCGGGAGCATCTGTTGCACAGGGCCCGGCTATCACAGATACCCGCTTATCAGGCTATATCCGCCCTATTGACCTATTGATTTTCCATCCTTTACAGATCCCTCCCGATCGAATCTTAAATGGCGGAGAGGGTGGGATTCGAACCCACGGTACGCTATTAACGTACACGCGATTTCCAGTCGCGCACCTTCAGCCTCTCGGCCACCTCTCCACAAATATTTTTTTATCGGGGATCGGCCTTTCCCCCGTCCTCAAAGCCTCCCAAATAGTTGGCGGAGAGGGTGGGATTCGAACCCACGCGGGAGCTGTTAACCCCCAAACCGATTTCGAGTCGGCCCCGTTATGACCACTTCGGTACCTCTCCCCCCGGACTTTTCACATTAGATATGTATAAAGCTATATACTTTTTCCGCCCCGCCTTCCCAACGGATCACCGCCTCCTTCTAAAGAAATCCTGGATCAGCCTCCCCGCCGCCTCCTCCAGTATCCCCCCCGTGACCTCGACCCTGTGGTTGAGCCTCCCGTCTCCCAATATCTTGTAGAGGGAATCCACCGCCCCACCCTTGATATCCGGCGCCCCGTATATCAGCCTCCTCAGCCTCGCCTGAACGATCGCCCCGGCACACATGATGCAGGGCTCTATTGTCACATACATGTCCGCACCCTCGAGGCGGTAATTGTTTTTCCCGCCGACCCTCCCCACCGCATCCCTGATCGCCATTATCTCCGCGTGGGCGGTGGGATCGCCGCCCATCACGCTGTTTCTCCCCCTCCCGATAACGACGCCGTTATAAACGACCACGGCCCCGACGGGGACCTCGCCGTTTTTCAAGGCGACCTTCGCCTCATCGAGGGCGATCCCCATAAAATACTCGTGATCCGATTCTCTAACTCCGGGGACTCCCTTCTCCTCTCCCTCAATTGAAAACATCGAATTATTTTATCACGTTTTGCAATCGTTTCAAGCTAAATCATATAATTTTTCACCGCACCAAAAAAAAGGGCTTAATCCCGCCTAGACGTCTTCCATGGATATCTGAAACCGAAGCCGAGACGAATATTCTTAACATTCATACAGCGTTTATGTCAAGAGAAATTGGAGCGTATCGAAAGTATCGGATACGGCTTACAAGTTTAAAAACTCCCCCTGCAGCAATAAATACGAAAAAAATTACGTCCGAAAGAGGGGAAAGATATCTTGAGATTTCTGAATTTCCTTTCCAGCCGTCGAAACCTCCAAACGAGTCAGGGGGAAAATCCACCGCCTCACCGCCCCTACCCTTCTGTTTGCCCGGATTCAATTCCGAGCCGCTTTACCCCTATTCCACCGATCCTCGTCCAAGGGGAACCGCAAGATTACCGTCGCTCCGCTTCCCCTGCCGGCCCCCAAACGCTCTATCTCAACGCCCCCGCCGTGCTGCTCCATAATATTCTTTACGATGGCAAGGCCCATTCCCACACCGAAGCTCTTGTTGCTGAAAAGGGGCTCAAATACCTTGCCATACAGCTCATCAGGGATTCCGGGGCCCGTGTCTGCAATCCGAATCTCGATATTTTTCCCCGATACGCCCGTAACCACCGTAAGCTTTTTTTCGTCCAGACCCTCCTCGTCGAGGGCCTGAACCGCATTGTTAATGACGTTGATTATCGCGCGACGCAGCTGTTCCCTGTCGATGGATATCTTTACCCCGGAGTTCAGCTCTCTTACACATTCCACCCCCTCGGGAACGGGGTACTCGTCGAGCAGCTCCGCAAGCCATTCGTCTATATTCGTGGACTTTAAATACAGCTCCCTGATACGCGTGTAGTCCAATAGATTCCTGATTATCCCGTCACATCTCACGATGTTTCGCTCCGCGAGCTTCAAGGCCTTCCCCACCCTCTCCATCTCGTTTCTCTTAAGGGCATCGCCGATGGAAAAGACCGATGTGCGAACGGTCCCGAGGGGATTTCTGATCTCGTGGCTTACCGCCGCCGTCAGCTTCCCCATGGCCGCAAGCCTCTCCTTTCTGATCAGCTCCTCCTGGGCATCCCTGAGCTGCTCGGTTTTTTCCTGTACAAGCTCCGCAAGATTGTCCCGGTATCTTATCAGCTCCTCCTCCGCACGCACTCTCTCTGAAATATCCGAAAACATCAGTGCTATCATATTGGGGGATGTCTTAAAGGTATAGATCTCGAATATCCCCTCGATATTATCTTCAGAGTATTAAACCTTATTGGCATGCCAAGATTTCCCGGTGTTCATCACATTTTTCAAGTTTTCCAACAGCCCGGTACCCACAGTTGATGGAAACGCCTGCTCCACTCTTATCCCTATTAATCTGGAAGTGTCTATACCTAAAATATTATCCGCCGCCGTATTGTAATCTCCTATAATTATATGTCCATTGGAATCCTGCTGTAACATAAAAATACCCATTGGAGAGGACTCGACAATATTCCTGAACTTCTCCTCGCTCTCCTTCAACGCCTTTTCCGCCTTAAGCCGCGAGATTAAGCCTCCTATCACCGCCACTATCGTCTCTAGGGCGTTCTTGGAGTACTCGGTAAATTTTTTTTTGTATGAGAAGCAAGACTAAGACAAGAGATGACACGACCATCGTGAAATATAGTTAAACCGCAAGGGCTTTTAAACTTTCCTTTTCCCTGATCGGATCAAAGTTTTTAACAATGTCAAGATGAGTTGAAAATATGTTTTCACCCTTAAGAATTAACTTTGCCTGAAAAGAATCGGGCTCGATATGAGAAAATCGCCGAACAAATTTTTAGGATAATCCTTTGTGGGCCATAAGGTTAAAACTGTTATCGTCGTTTATGATGTAGATAGCCCCCGAATCCATCGATGAAACCTCAATCGCCACATCAAGGGAATATTCAAGGGCGTGATTAAGATCACTGGCTGCATTCAGTGTAGACGCCAGGACCCGATGAGTAATAATGAGTTTTTTCGCCCTTTCCCTCTCGGTAATATCCCTTATGAAACAGAGGGTTGCTGTTCTGTCTTCCCACTCCGTTAAAGCAACGGAGATTTCGATCGGCATTTCAGTTCCGTCTTTTTTAATTACGACAAAATCGTAAGTACTCAAGACATCCTCCCCCGCCAGTCTCCTATTGTACATATCCGTAACCATCTCAACATAGTCGGGATGAACCATATTTACAAACGGCATCTCAATGACTTCATCCCCCTCGTAGCCGAAAAGGTCGGTAAAGACTTCGTTGAAAAATATGAATTTGCCGTCCTGAATTACTACGATCCCGTCGTTTGAGGTCTCCACGAGCGTACGATACCGCTCTTCGGACTTCCTCATATACTCTTCCGCCCTTTTGCTGGCCGTTATATCCGTCACGATCGCCTCGACGGCCTCGATATTCCCCTCCTCGTCTTTGATCAAGACATTCCTCTGGTTCAGCCACTTGACCTTACCCGATTTATCAATCATCTGATATTCATAGGTCGGGGGGATTTCACCTTTAAGGAGATTCTTCCACTGTTCCTTAAAATAATCAATCCAATCGGGATGCACGGAATTATGTATTAATTTCGGATTTTCGTACATCTCCTCAGGCGTAAACCCGATAATATCTATCTAGGCGGGGCTGATGTATTCGTAGTCTCCATCCGGAAGGGACATTCTGGAAATCATGTCCCTTGCGTTTTCAACTATCCTCGTAAACCTCTCCTCGGTCTTCTTCAATTCATTCAACACTGCTTCTTTTTCGGCTATCTCCTTTTCCAACTCATTCCTCTTTGCGATCAACTCCAAATTTGCAAGGCTCTGTTCCGCTATCATCGTGGCAAGCTCGCTCAGAAACAAAAGCATCGGTACATACTTTTCCCTTGAAACTATCGGAACCCTATTGAGGGCCTTAATGTACTCATCCTTGTCGAAGCCGTATTTATCCGCCTGCCTCTCAAACCGCTTCACGTCCGGCTCCTCCATGAGTATCTGGCCGAGCATCAAGCTTGCGATATGTTTCCCCCTGACAATAACCGGCGCCGCCCCGTCGACTATTCCTTGACTGCACTCCCTGAAGCTATACCTCTTGCTTTCGTTCAATCCCTTCGTCAGCAAAGTGTTATTTCTTCTGCACATCTTTTCCGTCTTCGGATTGGCCCTGTGGAAATTCTTACAGATGTCGTGCCAACCGGTGCCGATCAATATCTCCTGATCCGGATAAGATATGATCCCCATGGTGTAATCCGTCGCCTCGGCAATTCTCTCGAATATCTCCGTCATCTTGTCGATGTCGATGAGATCTCTTATGGATTACTTGCCGTCAACCAAGTGCTCTTTCTTCTTCCCGCTCATAATCGCTCTCCTTCCCCTTTTTTTGTGAATTCAATAAAAGTATATACCTTCTGCTTCAATACCTATTATCGTTTTGGATTGTAATTTTCTTTTTATATTTTGATATACAGTTATGCTATCAAATTGACACTTTTTTTACAAGTTCGGTGGGTTTTTCAATATCTTCTGATTGGCCTTCGTTTAAATGAAAAAACAGGATTACCATCCCACACAAAAAAGGATTTCACCGATTTGTGAAATCCTTTTTAGATTTACCGATATCTCCGAGGCCCGGGGCCGGAATCGAACAGGAACGGGGCGGGCACCGAGGGGGTTTAAGTCGTTTGCGTCTGACAATCCCGCCGCCCAAACTCTCTGGTGATCAACGCCTGACGACTTTCCTCCAATAGAAGCTCCCCACTCCTCACCCGGACACTTAAATTCAAAAGCCGTCAACTCACCTGAAAAAGTACCTTTTTACAGGTTAAAGGATCAAATGAAGTGGTTTCCAATGGGAGGAATGCCATCAACTGCGGAATTTTTTCCTGCTTAATCCAAAACCAACAGCTCTACGTATAACACCAATGAGTCTGCATCGCCGAACCACCTCACTTTTTCTTTCACAACGTCAACCTCTAAAATATAGCGACCGGGTTTCGAGGGCGCATTGACCAGCATGTTTACGGATTCCGATTCACCTCTTTTTATCACCTTGGGAAAGGGTGTCCGCACGTTGTCGTATCGGACTACATTTCGATCGGAATCCAGGATATGGTAGCTGATATATACGGGATTCTTCTCCCCTTTTGAATCCCAAACGGCCAACCCTTTGTTCTCCACGCTAAGAGGTATTAAAATATCTTCGGACGGCTTCGCGTAAACAGTACCTCCCTCATATTTACGTTCACATTTAATATCGGCGACAAAATCAATCTCCCCCCTCTTGGGTCCTATATGAAGGGTGTCGCTGATAAGTCCTGGGCAGAGAGTTACATAGACTATCATGGCGAAAGTGGCGTGGAAAAAACCGAGGGTGAATATGTTTCTGTTTCTCGAAAACAATATGCATGAAGCCAAGCCGGCGAAAAAAGTGATGACCATAAGGGGAACATTGGGCAGATGCATAAAGGAAAAGATAACCGCCGCAACAATGATTACGATAAAGCTTTTTTTGAAAATATTTTTAAGACTCAAGAATAGAAAGCTCTGGAGGAAAAACTGCTGGATGATGCCGCCACCGAGATATTGTGCATAGTAAGTCATCAATCCTGAAAGGGTATGAGGCTCATAGTCCTCCATATAAAAAAGGAATATTATTAGAATTGGAATAAGTGCTATTAAGCCTGCAATTGCGCACTCCTTTGCGGACACCTTCAAGTTATCGAACCGGATACCCAGGTCCCTAAACGAATCATTGCGCATAATGAATAAATATATTATGAAGACCGCTGAAAAAATAATCGATATTACCGCTATGTTGTAACTGTTTATCCATACAGCATAAAAGACTCTATCTATTTTTTCGGGAACCGATGCCTCCTTTCGATATATCCCCCAAAACCAGAACGAGACAAACCACAGGTTAAAGAAATATATCCCCACCAGTATCAAAATCTCGGTTATACTGTGAGTCTTGATATTCTTCCTGTATGACGCTCTCAGCTCATATATGGTTTTTAAGGCCATTACAAATTCTCACCTTTGTGACGTTTGCCGTTTTCCCGTCCGGCTTTCAGTCTACTCTCTGTCTCAGACTATTTCAGTCTGTATACATATACTTCCTTGGCATCGGGAGGCAATTTCACTTTTAGCAGATCATATTTACCTGAATCAAATATCCCCGGAAATTCACCTGTATAATGCTCATTATTCCTTTTTCTGTAGATCACGACAAAATCATATGTTAGCTCACCATCAACTCCCATCTCAATTTCTTTCATTCTACTTTGATCCAACATAAAATGTTGGCCCTTGGCATAATACGCCGTTCTCGAATCGTTGGAAAGGATTTTTTTACCACTCCCGAATTCTTCAAGTATCTGTTCACCGGCAATCTTCAATCCCACCTTATCGTATCTCCAGTCGGAAGTTCCTTTAAAGAAGTGGGCAAAAAACATGGATAGGATAATGAGGAGGACAAGGATATCCCCGACTCCTATCGT
>CAZIWT010000073.1:0-17032 GCA_964542895.1 uncultured Thermodesulfobacteriota bacterium | reverse complement strand
GAAGATCTTGTGCTTGCAGTGCTCCGACCAGGTCTGGGCCAGCGCCTCCAGCTCCACGTCGGTGATCATATTCCCCAGCCCGGCCTTCTCCCTATCCTCGACGACCTTCTCGTCGCGGACGTAGGATTGAATCTCCTTCATCTCCTCGAGCGACAGCGCAAGAACACCCTCCCGGCTTATCCTCATAAGCTCGTCGTCATCGACGTTGAGGTCGACGCCCTTGACCTCGTTTGTGTGGGCGCCGGTGACCTTGGGGACGTAGGGAGAAATCCCGCCCGACTTTTTGAATCCTTTGTAGTCGATGATGGTGAACTTCTGGATGAGGCCGTTTCCGAGGAGCCTTTTTGCTATCGTCTGGGCATCGTCACTGTCGATGTCGCCCGAGATGAGGTACTGGACGGATGAGTAGGCCTTCTCCCCCTTATCGAGCTTTCCCGGGAAGATCAGCTTTATGCCCTCGGTCGCCGTCCTGCCCACGTTGTCGGTGACGCCCGGCAGGTAGGAGACCTCCACGGCGAAGCTGAAATCGCCCCATTCGGCCCCCAGGGGGGAGTCGATGGAATAGGTCTCCACGATCGGGTCTACGAGGAGGTTTTCGGCGATCTTCGTAAGCTCACCCTCGTTGAAGTCGATGTCTATGGTGTAGACGTTTATCGTCTTTACGGAGTCGACGTCGATCCCGAGGTCTTCGGTGATCCTCTTGTTCATCTTGTCGCCCAGGGCGTCCTTGAACCGGCGCCTCAGTCCGACCTCTATCCTGTGTGCCTTTTGTTTCATATACGGTCTCTCGTTTTAAAGATATCTCTTAAATCCAAATATAAAATAGAAAGCAAATAGAAAGATCACCGCTGAAAAAGTTAGAGATTTCACTATCATCAATTTCAAAGAGTATGTCTAAAGCAGGCAAGATACACGAAAAAGAACATGTCCCTTAACCAATTGCGAAATAACGGGATGGATTAGTTAAAAGCCGGCTTTTCTCTTCTCCTTGGAAACGGCCTTTATCGCCTTGTCCTTCCCCGGCAGGTCTTCAGGGAGGAGGCTCAGAAACTTCAAGAGGCTCTCCAGCCCCCCGAAGGCCCTGATTCCAGACAGGGCGGAAATATCTATTCCGGTCAGCTCCGAAACCTTTCTGGCCGTGGGGTATTTCCTCCCGAGGCTTTCCGGATCTGCCGCCGTCAGGTCGCCGTACTCGGCCGTGAAGGCCTCGGAGACCTCCTTCGCCACGGTGTTGGAAAACGTTAGAGGGTCTTCCCCCTTCAGGTATTTGAAATAGGAGTCGTAATATGATCTCTCGAAGTGTTTCAGCTGCCTCCTCGCCAGGATTTCAACCGCCTCCTTTTTGCCCGTCAGGTCGTTCGGGAGACCGGCCACCGTGGCGTATAGGATGATGTCGCTCCCTATATGCTCGATGACGGCAAGGGGCACGAAATCGAGTCCGGTAAGCTCGGAGATTAGTGCCGGTATCCGAAACATCTTCCGGTTGTTATCGTTGTCGACTATCGCCCCGTAGGCGTAGGTCTCCGCCTTTCCCCCTCCCTCGATGAGCTCGTCGGCCCTCTCGGCTATGATCTCGTTTCCTATCTGGAGGGGGCTCTTCGGGAAGGCACCGGTAGCAAGGAAGAAGAGAAAAAGAACACTTAGGGCAAGGATCGTAACCCTTCTTTTACTTTTTTTTATCAGCTTCATATCGTTCGGCCCCGCTGTAATGATTTTTTGTTGGGAGCATGGAAAATGATTTTTTCGCGATATGACTTTAAGGTTCAAATATATTAGATAATTAAACCGCAGTCAACAAAAACCGGAAAAAAACCGCCCTCTTTTGTTGAAGGGAGCCGAGTCGGGCCGCGGCTATTTGGGATCGATGCGCCTTGGGCCGTTGGGCCGCCACGCCGGGGAGATGACGCCCGCCTCGATCTGCCTTTGCGTAACCGTGGCGTAAGTGAGGGCCTCCTCCCCGTAGATGTCCCTGACGCTGTCCATGGCGTCGGTCAGGAAAAATTCTTTGCGCTCCCCGGTAAAGAGGGGAAACTGCTTTCCGGTGTAGGTGAGGTTGGTGATGCTGACCCCCAGAAGGCGCACCGGCCTTTCGATCTCTATCGTGTCCAAAATCTTCGACGCCACACTATATATATCGAAATCGAGGCTTACGGGGCTCTTGACGGTCTGCCTCTTCCCGACGCCGGTGAAGTCGGAAAACCTGACGTAGAGGTGTACCGTGCGCCCGGAGCACCCGTGTCTCCTGGCCCTCCTCCCCACCTTTCCGGATAGAAGCAGCAGGTAGCGGTTCATCTCCTCCCGCTCGTCCACGTCCGCCGGGAAGGTCATCGAGTGGCCGATGCTCTTTGCCGGGTCCTCGTCCCCCATGGGGACGACGGGGCTCTCGTCTAAGCCGAGGCCCATGTAGTGGAGGCGCTCCCCTATTATCCCGAACTTCTTTTTGAGGACATGGGCCGGGTATCTCCCCAGCTGACCCATCGTCTCGATCCCGAGGGTGCGGAGCTTTACCCCCATCTTTTTGCCGATGCCGCAGATCTCCTCGATGGGGAGGTTCTCAAGAAGCGCCGGGACTTCTCCGTCGCTTACGATCACCAGGCCGTCCGGCTTTTTCAGGTCGCTGGCGAGCTTTGCGATCAGCTTGTTCGGGGCTATCCCTATGGAGCAGGTGAGGTTCAGCTCTCCTCTTATCCTCTCCTTGATGACCCTTCCGATAGCCTCGGCTCCCCCGAAGAGGCGTAAGGAGCCGGTCAGGTCGGCGAAGGCCTCGTCGATGGAGAAGACCTCCACCATCGGGCTGAACTCCTTGAGTATCTTTATGATCTTCACCGACGTGTCAATATATTTTCTGTTGTTTCCGGGAACTAAAATCAACTCGGGGCAGGCGCGCATCCCCTCGCCCATGGTCATGCCGGTCTTGACGCCCCTCTTCCTCGCCTCGTAGGAGGAGGTGACGATGACGGTTCGCTTCTTGCTTCCGACAACGGCGATCGGCTTCCCCTTTAGGGCCGGGTTCGTGGCCTGCTCCACCTGGGCGAAGAAGGCGTCCATGTCCATGTGTAGGACGCACCTGTTCTCCGTGATCTTCTGTCCTTTCAGCCTCGGCGTTATGAACGCGCTCTTTACAAGGTCGAGGGGCATGGGGGAATTTGTATCTAGCATTACAGGCAATAGATATTATAAATGGTCTAAATCATTTTGGTTGTCAAAACAATAAGGTTTGTTCAACAAGCTTAGGTTAAACTTGATTTTTGAATTAGCCTTCCCCTGTCCGTAGCTTTTGTCAAATTGAACCAATCTTGCTTTAAATAGTCTTCAACAAACTTAAACAATTCATATACAACAAGATAGTCTATAGGTTTTTTTTCTTTCGTTCTTTTTTGCTTCCTGAGTATGAAAACTTCATCTACTTTTGTGTGCTTTAGATTTACATCATCTCTGAGGGCATTTTGCTCTGCCATTATAATAAATAGAGAGAAGGGGTTTCCTTCTTTCAGTCGTTGTGCCTCATAAGCGGCTTGATCGAACATCGTCTGTGGGATGAACATTTTGCATTCTATTACTACAGCAGGAATGGTTAACTCATACCTTTCTTCTTTCTCGATTTTGTTTTTGAAAATGCAGTCTACTTTTTTAGAGATTGTAAAATCTTGGTTTTTTTCTCTAATATAAACGCCGGGCTCATCAATAAAATGTAATAAATTTTTTGGTGCAAAAGATAAATCCAAATACGTTTTAGCTGGTCCTAAAAGAATCATGTCGCTCGACAGTTCTTTTATTTTACTGAACAAAAAGTAAAGAAACTCCTCATTTATTGTAGATTCCAACTTGTCCTGTGGCTTAAAGTATTTTTTTACAGAATCAAAACATTTCTTGTATTCATTGAGTAAATCTACCTTTTCCCTTATATCTTCAATTGAATTTCCCTCTATTTTTTCTGTTGATTTTCTCCAAAAGTTATATTTTACCAAAATATCTTCTAATATTTTATTATAATTAGCTTTGCTTATTTTGTGTTCTATATTTATACCATGTACGTTGTAAGAATTTAATTCCATCGGGATTTCCTTATGAGAGTTTTTTAAGCTTGACAATACGGTAAGCGGTCGTGGCAGAAGACGTAAGTTTTACATTTAAGTTTTCAAGCTACAAATTAAAGCCTCTGGACAGCTTATAAAGCAACTCTTTCTACAAATTAGTCTAATATCTATAATTATCCCATGTCAAGACATAAATCCGATTATTCCCCCTCACCTCCCCTCGATCTCCACCGACGCCAGGTACCAGCTCATGTCGTGCTCCTTGTAGCAGAGCTCGTAGAGGTTTGTGCCGTCGGTAACGGCGTAGTGGTGGCGGGTTTCTTTTCCCTCCTTGTCCTTCCAGGTGTAGGTGATCTCGACTATCGTGTATTTTTTTCCGCGCCACACGAACCACCTCGGCAGCACCTTTCCCCCGCCGAAGACGGCGGCCACCTTTATCTGTTCCTCTATCGTGACGACCATCTATTTTTTTGGGGCTTCGGCCGGTGCTTTTCGGCCCGGCCTTTGCCCCGCATCCTCTGTTTTGAAATTCCACTATTCCGGGACCACCAGGTCTCCTTCCATGTCCCTTACCACGCCGACGACCTTTCCCACAATGGAGAAGTCGTCCTCCCCCTCGACGACGATAGGCTTCATGCCCCTGTTTTCGGGAAAGAGCATGGCACCCGATCCCTCCGGCCCCCGCCCGGATCCCATCTTGTAGCGCTTTACCGTGGCCTCGCCGTTTAGGAGGGCGACCACGATGTCGCCGCTTTCGGCGTGCTGCTGCGGCCTTACCAGGACCATGTCCCCCGGGGCGATGTGGACGTCGATCATGCTCTCCCCCCTGACCCTGAGCATGAAGAGGTCGTCCTTTCTGTTGTCGGGGGAGAAGTACCCCTCGATGTTCTCTACGGCGGCGATCGGTTCCCCCGCCGCCACCCGCCCGATTACGGGGATGTCTCTGATCCACCGGGGCGGCCTTGTTGCCCCCTCGATCCCGGTGCCCGCATCTTTTGGCTTTAGGTCTACGATCTTCAGCGCCCTGGGGCTCTGGTGGACCCTCTCGATGTACCCCTTTCGCTCGAGGATGTCCATGTATTCCTTTGCCCCCTTCGGCCCGGATATACCCATGGTGTCGGCCAGCTCCCTGACGGTGGGGGGGTAGCCCTCCTTGTCGATGAAGGCGCGTATGATGTCAAGGGCCTCTCTCTGCCGGTCGGTGAGCCTCCCGGCCCCGGCGCCCTTCGGGTTGTTTTTTGTCCAAGAGCCTGTCATAGAGATATTCTCCTTCAATGGTAGTTCTTTAATTGGAAGCTCAGTGGGGCGTAAAGTGACCTAATAGCGTTTTGCCACCCCCAAAAGGCCCCACCCCCGTTTTGCCAACTCCCCCATCTTGCCACTACCCCCCTGACGTTGAGGGACTAAAATTGCTCCAATAGCGTTTTGCAAACATGGCCCAACGGGCGTTGGGTAACATTGTATGGGGTGAGGGGGGGCATGTCAAGCAAAAAATTTTGGTTTTTGATTAGGATTTTGAAGACACGGCGTTGGATTTTTTTGTTGGATAGAGCGGGTTTTTGGTTTTAATCGAAGAAAGGAATTATTTTCTTGGGGTAAAAATGAACCGACTAATTCATTTAATCAGCTTCAATTTTCTTAAATCATCTTCCGACCAGCCGATGTCATCTAAAAGGCTTTTCAGAAGATTAGGGCCGTAAGATTTCTTGGGATGATAATGGATTGTTATTCGACGTCTATCAACAGGGTTAAAATAGACGTAGATATTACCGCTGCCTTAGTCTCTCACCCACCCACTTTTTTCGAGGGCCCTAATGAGACTTTTTACATCGATATTCTTAAGCTGATCCCATACCTGCTTGGAATATTTCATTTAAAACTTTATATAGGCACCAAAACATTTTCCGTGTATCTTTGTTGGGGTGGGCAAGATTCGGCTGGAGTGATAGAATCCCGTTGACTTTCACTGTAAACAACTTCAAGGGGGATGGGGTCGCCGTGTTTTATGAGCGATTTGATGTACAGGACAACGGCTTTTTTTGCATTCTCGATAGCTTCCTCTTTAGTGTTGCCATCTATATGCACGCCTTTCAAGGCAGGGCAGTAAGCATGAAATCTATCTTGATCGTCCTCTACACATATTTCAATTTTGAACGTGATTTCGCGTCTTCCTCTAAACATGTTATTCCTCTTGGGCTAAGTTTATTGGAACAGCCCGATTTTTTATTCTATAGTGTATATTTCATATTATCTAAAATAGTACTTTACATGTCAAGTGCTTTATTTGAGGGGACAGGTTGACTCCTTAATACGATTTTGCATTTTGGACTGATGTCGATTCACTTCAGGTATATCAATATGAATATGGGGACGCGGGCCTCGCGCCGCCGGTAGTTGTCGTCGTCGCAGCTACCCCTGCCGAGCCTGTCGACGGCGGACGCGCTCCCGCCGCCGTCCAGCGCCCCCACGACGCGGCACTTGTGGACTTGCCTCATATATTCGTCGCCCAGAACCAGGTTGGTGTTTTTGAAGATCACGTCCACGACCTCATGTTTGTTTATCCCGATCAGGTTTCTGGGGACCTCCTTGGCGTACCACCGCCACCACCTGTAGAGGAGGTTATCGCCTACGCTCAACAGGTTTAGCTGAACGGCGTCCACGAAGTCGTCGATGTTGTATTTCAGAAAGTCCTCTATGGGTGCAAGGTGAAGCTCCCCTTTTTTGTCGGTGAAGAGGACACCGTCCCCTTTGCCCGCGACGAAGGGGCTTTTCTCCTCGCGGTTGGAGATCAAAAGACCGCTGGGGGAGCCGTCCAGCTCGAAGAAGCTCCCGTTGAGGCAGATATCGGCCTTTGTGGCCTTGAGGATCTCCCTCGTTCTCGCGAATTTTTCTCCTACGATCTCTTCGGCCGTAACAATCTTCGCCCTGTAGGTTCCGTGCTTCAGCCTTGTTATGAAGAGGCGGTCGCCGCTTTTTAGGTCGACGACCGACGTGATGTCGTACAGGGGGACGTGGGCGCATCGGGGAAGGAGGAGCGTCAGGAGAAGCAGGCCCGTGATTGCGGCTATTTTCTTTGATTTTTTAAGATGCACCATATTAATATCAACATTATAGCGGAGGCGGCGTTTCATTTCCACCCCTTTTTCTTATATCGATTTTAAGGAGCGATTTTAAGGAACGCCTTGGGCGAGGGCCTGACGTTTCGTACAAATTCCTTTGACACCGCCGTGTCTTTGGTGATATTGGTTTTGAACGATCACGATTTAAGGTTGTCTCCGACCGCTTAAGGTTTGGGCGCCGTTTTTTAATATTTTATTGTCAGGAGACCGAATATGTCAAACGATCCTATTCTCATAGAGAGGGAGGGATTTGTGGCCACCGTAATTCTCAACCGCCCCGAGAGGAAAAATTCATTGAACCCCGAGATGCTCCTTTTGATCGCCGAGCATCTGGGGGATCTTTCCAAGGACGACGGGGTGAGGACCGTGGTCTTCAGGGGGGTGGGGGAGGGGTCATTCTCCTCCGGCTACGATATCACAGAGTTACCGACGGGGCTCACCGAAGAGCAGAAGAAGGAGCTAACTAAGAAGAGCCCTATTGAGATAGGATTCGATGCGGTGGAGAACTTTCGGTATCCGACCATCGCGATGATAGACGGCTACGCCTTCGGGGCGGGGTGCGAGCTGGCCGTGACGTGTGACATCAGGATTGCCTCCGTCGGGTCGAGGATGGGGATACCCCCGTCGAGGCTGGGCCTCGTTTATCATCCCAAGGGGATACAGAGGTTTATCAACGTGGTGGGGCTGGCAAACGCCAAGGAGCTCTTCTTCACCGGGAGGTTCTACGAGGCAGAGAGGGCCCTGGAAATGGGAATGGTGAGCTATCTGGTCAAGAGGGAGGAGCTTGGCGCCTTCACCTACGACATGGCTAAGGAGATAGCCGCAAACGCCCCCCTGGCGCTTGTGGGGCACAAGCACATATTCAACAGGCTCCTCTCCCACCAGGGGATTTCGGCGGAGGACTACCCGGAGATCGAGAAGATGATAACCGATTCCTTAAACAGCGAGGATCTGAAGGAGGGGGCGGCCGCCTTTTTCGAGAGGAGGCCGGCGAAGTTCAAGGGGAGGTGATGTTTTAAGCGGTGGGGTTGGATTGGTCGCGCCTGCGGCAAAATATAAAAATAAGGGCCGCCCTGTTTTGATTGTGGGGCGGCCCTTTCTGATTAGAATTTTGATTAGAATTTTTGTGTGCACTGCGATTCAGGTAAGGGAGGTAACCACTGAGGTAATAATCGATTATCGATATAGCCTCACGCTGTCCCCCACGTTTACGCCGTTTTTCTCGAACCACCCCTGGTTGACCTCCAGCGCCCAGACGGCGGGGGCGGGAGACCTGTAGGACTTTTTTTCGTTCAGCGGCTCCATCTTGAAGATCGCGATGATGTACCCTTTCGTGTCGATGTACGCGATGGAGAGGGGGATGTAGGTGTTCTTCATCCAGAAGTTCATGATGCCGGGCCTCCTGTAGATGAAGAGCATCCCCATGTTTTCGGGGAGGCTTTTTCGGTACATGAGGCCCAGCGAGCGCTCGGCCGGTTTGTCCACTATCTCCACCGTCAGGGGGATCCCATTGACCTCGACGAGCGCTGTCCCTTCCCCCCCGGCCGTCGGCGGAGATATCGTGTAAAGAGAGAGGGCAATGAGCACCGCTGCTATTACGGAGATCGTTTTGCTGTTGTTCATGGGAATATCAATCACCCCGCCGGAACTATTCGATATTGATCACGCTCATAACGCCGTAGTGATCCGACGGGTGCTGTCCCCCCTCCTCCCTGTCCAAGACCACCGCGCTCTCGACGACGCTCTCCGCCCCTATGCTCTCCGACACGAAGATGAAATCGAGGCGCTTTTGAATGAAGTCGTCCAGCTTGTCGGCGATCTTCTTCGGGCTTGCGCCTTTCGCCTCGCTCAACGTCCTTGCCCCTTTTTCGTCGTAGTATTTGATTATGTTGAGGTTCGTCTCCGGATTCCAGGTGTATCCCTTAAGGTTCTGATTCGCGGCGGTGTACGTGTCGATGAACCCGGCGTCCGTCACCTGCCTCATCTCGACGGTGTCGATCTCCGCGTTGAAGTCTCCCACGAGGACAACCGGCCTCCCCCTGGGCACAACCTCCGAAACCCACTTCAAGAGCTTTTTTATCTCGTCCATCCGCCACTTCTGGTCTTCAACGACCGACTTCTTGGCGATCCTGAGTCCTTTGTCCGTGAGCCTCCCCTCCGCCCTCGCCCCCTCGAGCCTCTCCATGAACCAGGGCTCGTTTGGGGGGCTTGCGTGGGTGTGGGTGTTGAAGATGTAGACGTCTTTGCCGTTGAATTCTATAACCCCGCCGATGATCTGGCAGGCGTCGGTCAGATGGAACGTCATGAAGTTGTTTATGATACCCCCGCCGGAGAGCCTCTTCCTCCCGAGGGATTTGAGCTTGAGCTCTTTTTTGGCGAGGATGGCGTCCCCCTCGCGGAAGTTCACCGGTATCCCGATGTATCCGAAGTGGATTCCCCCGAGGCCGACCGCATGGATCCGGTCCATGTCGAGGTCTTTGGCCAGCCTGCGGGCGTACCTCGGAAGGAGGTTCGCCTCGTTGATCGCGACCACGTCCGGGTTAAGAAGCCTCAGCTCCTTAACGAGGAGGTTGTACCTTCCCCTCCTCACCTCCTTCGACTCGTATTCCCCCATCTTCAACGTCCCCTCGTAGTCGAGGCCGGACCAGACGTTGATGGTGACGACCTTGAGCTCCTTGGGGAATGCGGGCGCGGCCGCAAGAAACGTCGACAAAAGAATAAAGAGTGCTAATATGACCAGCGTCCTGTTTTTCACTTTAGACCTCCATAAAAAGTATTACAGGCCCCTATTTTAAACCGCATTTGTGGGGGTGTCAATCGGATTGGACGGTTTTTGACCGTTAAAAGTGCTATAAGTGGGGAATGCGCTTTGCTCCTTTACATCGGCTCCCCTTTGTGGTAGATGTTAAAATAGAAATTATAGAAGGAAAATCGGAGGCGATTTATGTCTGAAATCGGCGTCGGGGACAAAAACATGAGTGACCTTATGGACGCGATATTCAACCCGAAGAGCGTCGCCGTAGTGGGTGTGCCGGAGGGGCTCAAGATGGGGAGGCTTTTCCTGATGGGGCTGGTCGCCTCCGGGTACAAGGGAAAGATATACCCCGTAAACCCGCGGGCGGATGAGATCGACGGGATAAAGGTTATCAAGCAGACGCGGGACATTCCCGGCCCCATCGACCTCGCCATCGTCCTGATTCCGAAAAAGCACCTACTCGGCATAATTGATGAGCTGGGGGAGGTGGGCACAAAGGCGGCGGTGATCTTCACTGCGGGCCTGGCGGAGCTGGGGGAGGTGGGCGCCGAGGAGCAGAATCTCTTGGTCGAGAGGGCGAGGGAGGCGGGGATAAGGCTTATCGGCCCCAACTGCCAGGGGGTCTACGCCCCAAAGGTAGGGATGTCGTTTTTCCCCGGGATGCCGACGACACCGGGGGACGTCTCCTTTGTGGCGGGATCCGGATCGCTTGCCTCGATGACCGTCTGGCGGGCGGCGAGCCGACACCTCTACTTCAACAAGGTGATAAGCTTCGGGAACGCCTGCGATCTGACGCCGTCCGATTTTGCCTCCTACTTCGGTGAGGACGATGAGACTAAGATAATCATCTCCTACATCGAGGGCATCCCGGAGGGGAGGCGGTTCTTCGAAACCCTGAAGGCCGTCACCCCCAAAAAGCCGGTCGTAGTCTGGAAGGCGGGGCTCACCGATCTGGGCGCAAAGGCGGCCCTCTCCCACACCGGGGCGCTCTCCGGCAGTGCGGAGCTTTGGGAGGGTGCCTTGAGACAGCTGGGAGCCGTTACGGCCCAGGGGATGGACGAGCTCGTCGACGCGATGATGGCGCTGAAGTTTATCCCCTATCCCATAGGGAGGAGGGTTGCGATCCTATCGGGGCCCGGGGGGCTTGCCGTTTCCGCCGCCGACTGGGCGGCGAGGGAGGGCCTCGCCCTGGCCGAACCTACCGATGAAACAAAGCGGAAGATCGCAAAGATCATCCCGGGAGAGGGGACGAGCGTGAAAAACCCGGTAGACGTGGGTCTGGGGGCGTCTGCAAACTCGGAGCACTACACTCTTCCGGCGAGGTATCTTCTCGAGGACCCGAACGTGGACTCGGTGGTTATCATCGGAGGGACCTTTTACAAGGATATGAACGAGGTATACAGGAGGGAGCTTATCTCGGCGAAAGACGACACGAAGAAGACGCTTATCGCCGTGACCCTCGAGGAGTTCACGAAGAACATGGGGGACGACAGGATGGAGGCGGAGTTCATCGGGGGGGGTGTGCCTACGTTCCCGTCGCCGGAGAGGGCGCTCTCGGCCTTGAAGAAGGTGTACGACTACGGGGAGTTTTTGAGGGCGGTGGGGGGTTCGAGCCGAAAATAGTTAGCGTAAGATCGATGGGGGGGCATTAAAGAGATCTGAACAACTCTTATTTTATTGAAGTCAAATTTGTGTGAAACGGATTGACTGGCTGGTTAGAAAATATATATGGCCACACCCGATTCCGAATGAATAAAAAGGATTAATTTATTTTGCAGGGATGGTTTTATTTAAGGTGTTCGCAGTTTTCGGAGTTTTAAGAATGGCTCTCTTTCCTGACCTATAAATATGTGTGATTGGTTTAAAATGGGATTTCGCCGGTAAATTCAACGGCCACCCTGGATTATTTTTACGCCCTCTATGATGAATTTGAGATTCGGCCGCACCACGATTTTCGGATTCGAGGAGAAAAACCCCTCTACCCCCCCTTCAGCCCCCTGAAATAATCTATAGTTTTCCTTATCCCATCGTCAAACGGGACCTTCGGCTCCCAGCTCAGCTCCCTACTCGCCTTTGAAATATCGGGGCAGCGCCGGGTTGGGTCGTCTTCCGGAAGCGGCTCGAAGATAATCTCCGATTTTGTTCCCGTCATCTCCCTTATCTTTTCTGCAATCTCTATGATCTTCATCTCCTTCGGGTTACCGAGATTCATCGGTCCGGTGTACGGGGTCGACTCCATCAGCTTTACCAGGCCCTCCACCATATCCGATACGTAGCAGAAAGACCGGGTCTGGCTTCCGTCGCCGAAGATTGTGATCGGCTTTTTCCAGAGGGCGGCCCAGATGAAGTTGCTTATCACCCTCCCGTCGTCTATCGACATGTTCGGGCCGTAGGTGTTGAATATCCTCGCTATGCGGATATCCACGTCGTTCTGCTGGCGGTAGGAGACCATCAGGCTCTCCGCCACCCGTTTCCCCTCGTCGTAGCAGCTCCTTAAGCCTATAGGATTTACGTGCCCCCAGTATTCCTCCACCTGTGGGTGGACCTCGGGATCGCCGTATACCTCCGACGTGGATGTGAGCAGTAGCTTGGCCTTTACCCTCTTTGCCAGGCCCAGCATGTTAAGGGTTCCTATCACGTTTGTCTTGATCGTCTTTACCGGATTGTGCTGGTAGTAGATGGGTGAGGCGGGGCACGCTAGGTGGTAAATCTCGTCGACCTCCAGGAGTATCGGCTCCACGATGTCGTGGCGGATGAGCTCGAACTCCGGAAGGCCCAAGAACTTACCGATGTTCGCCTTCTCGCCCGTGAAAAAGTTGTCAAGACAGATAATGTCCCCGCCCGACTCCAACAGTCTCTCGATCAGGTGAGAGCCGATAAAGCCGGCGCCCCCGGTTACAAGTATACATTTTTTCATCTATTCCCTCACGTCGCCCGGCCTCCCGATACAGTAGTATGTAAAGCCGATCCTCTCGATCTCGTCCCGGTTATACTGGTTTCTGCCGTCGAAGATCACGGGGTTTTTCATCAATTGCTGGATTCTCGGAAAGTCGGGATTTCTGAACTCGTTCCACTCCGTTACAAGTACCATGGCATCCGCCCCGTCTACCGCGTCGTATGCGTCTTTCGCAAAATAAACCTTTTTCCCGAAGTGGGCCTTGAAGGTAGTCATCGCCGCCGGGTCGAAGACCCTTAGCTTGGCGCCGCCGTCGAGCAGCCTTTCCGCAATCGTTATGGACGGCGCCTCTCTTATGTCGTCGGTCTGGGGCTTGAAGGAGAGGCCCCAGACGGCGATTGTCATGTCTTTTACCTTGCCTCCGAAGTGGGAGGTGATCTTTTTGATAAAGACCTCCCGCTGGATCCGGTTCACCTCCATTACGGATTTCGCTATCTTCAGGGGGGAGCCCGCTTCCTCGCTGGTCTTGATAATTGCCGATAGGTCTTTGGGAAAACAGGAGCCGCCGAACCCGACTCCCGGGAAGAGGAACTTCGGCCCGATCCTCGAATCGGATCCCATCCCCCTCCTGACGTGCTCGACGTTCGCCCCGAGCCTGTCGCAGAGGTTCGCGATCTCGTTCATAAAGGATATCTTGGTTGCCAGAAAGGCGTTCGAGGCGTATTTTGTCAGCTCCGCCGATTTGACGTCCATGATGTACATCGGGTTTCCCGTTCTGGTGAATGGCGCGTACAGCTCCTTCATTATCTCGGCCACGCGCACGTCGTTAGTTCCGATGATTATTCTCTCCGGCTTCATGAAGTCGTCTACCGCCGCCCCCTCCTTTAAAAATTCGGGATTGGAGACGACGTCGAATTCGTCGTTTGTCTCTTTCTTTATCGCCTGCGCCACCAGATCGGCCGTTCCCACCGGGACGGTGCTCTTGTCTACGATAATCCTGTAACCGTCCATTACCCTGCCGATGGCTCCCGCCACATCCAACACGTGTTTGAGGTCGGCGCTGCCGTCCTCGTTTTCCGGGGTGCCCACGGCGATGAAGCATATCAGGGAATTTTTTACGCCCTCTTCGAGATCCATCGTGAATGTGAGCCTTCCCCTGGCGAAATTTCGGCTGACCAGGTCGCTCAGGCCAGGCTCGTAGATACCCAGCTTTCCCTTTTTCAATTCGTCGATCTTGGCCTTGTCCTTGTCGACGCAGATGACGTCGTTTCCCATATCGGCGAAACAGCTTCCGGTGACGAGTCCCACGTAGCCGGTCCCGATGATACAAAGTTTCATTATATCCTCTTGATCTGTAAGTAATGTTAACGAGATGACTTGTTCAATTTAATCGTATACAATCCAAAAAGTCAACATATTAAAGGGAATGGCGTTGTGTTTTGGACGGTTTTTATTATCTTGACACAAAAGGCAAAAAAATATTATATATATGTCGGCCGTCGCCGCCTTATGCGGTTTTTTAGTTTTTTATCGGGAGGAAATAATGAGTGAAAAATTTGCATGGGACATTTTAGTCGAGGTGTCAATTCTTTTCAGCTTTTTACTTCTGGGATCATATCTCAGGGCCAAAATTAAATTCTTGCAAAAATTTCTAATCCCAGTGGCCCTGATCGGCGGCTTTCTGGCCATGCTGATGAACGAGAGCTTTATAGGGAAGATAGCCCCCTACCTTTCTCTGCCCTTAGATATAGACAGGCTCGGCGTCTACGTCTACCACCTTCTGGCGATTACATTTATCGCCATGGCCTGGAGAAAACCGGAAGGGGAAAAGAGGGGGAGGGACGCCGTGGCGATGGGGGTCGGCTCATCGACGCTCTATGCCCTTCAGGGGGTTGTGGGAATCGGGCTTGGATTTCTCATGATGTACACGGTTTACCCCGATCTTTTCCCGACCTTCGGCGCCATCGCCCCCTTGGGATTCGGACAGGGTCCGGGCCTGACCTTCTCCATCGCTAACAGCTGGGAGGTGACTAAGAATTTCAAACATGCGGGAAACCTCGCCCTTACCTTGTCCGCGTTCGGCTACTTCTGGGCCTGTTTCATCGGAGTGCCCATCGTCAACATCGGGATTAGGAAGGGATGGGCGACCCTTGTTAAGGACAAATCCCACCTGAGCAAAGACGTTTATACGGGTTTTTTCTCGAAAGAGAGCAAGAGGCCCGTAGCGGGGAAGCTGACGACCACCTCGGAGGCACTCGAGTCCTTTGCGTTTCACGTCGCCCTGATAGGGCTTATGATGTTGATTACATACGTTCTCATGGCCCCAATTATCAACTTGTTGATAGATGTTGGGGCCGGAGGTATTGCCAGTACCCTTGAAGGTTTCTTCTTCATCTTCGCCACGCTTTTGACCCTCCTTATGAGGATCATAGTCCAGAAGATAGGATTGGGACACCTCATAGATAACGGTACGATGAGCCGGATCGCCGGTTTATCGGTTGACTTCCTGGTGGTTTGCGCCATCGCCGCCATATCTCTTGCCGTGGTCATCGACTTTATCGTTCCCATACTGATTACGGGAGTGGCGGTTGGACTTATCACCCTTTATTTCAGCTTCTGGTATGCGAAGCGCTCCTTCGATAAATATCACTTTGAGCGGGCGATCGCCATCTACGGGATGCTCACCGGCACAATTAACACCGGCCTTATCCTCCTCAGGATGGTGGATCCGGAGTACAAAACCCCCGTGGCCCAGGATCTCGTCTTCACCAGCGCCATAGCGCTGCCGCTCTGTTTTCCCCTCCTGTTGATGATAAACTGGCCTCTCAAGGGGGTGGAGGTCGTCGGGGATACATGGCAGACCGTGAATCCGGCGGCCTACTGGAATACGTTCTTCGGGATTCTGATAATGTACATCATACTTCTGCTTGTCTATCGTCTAACGGGTCTTTTAAGGTTTAAAAAGCCCTGGAAGAAGATATGGCTCGACGATTGAGTTATCTGGCAGTAAGACGGCGTCGCTTGGAGCCAGCCTTAGGGATAAAATCCCAATGAACCGGGGGGTGGCCCTCCTTTTCGGTAGATGACAATTGCGGGATCGGCCGGCATTTCTTGATTTAGGAAACGGGGCAACGTTCTTTTGATGGACTTGGGGTGGTGGTGGAGGTAAGGTGGGGAAGGGACGGCAACTCATTTTCGGATCGCAATGTAGTGAGACAGGATGGGAAGCCAAAAAATGTCATCGCTTGCATGATTTTAGATATCAGATTAAGGATAGAGGGTGATGTTTTTTGGTTCATTCATCGGTTTAGGTTGACAAAGGAAGAGAAACTGTCGGCTCACTTTTTTAAAGGAGGAAAGACAATCTTAAGCTCGATGGGGGATGTCATTTATACTCCCCTGTTGGATAAATGGTGGGGGCTGATAGTTTCACGCCTTCAACTTAAGGTTTCTGTTTCTTAATAATACAGTGCGGACTTCCAATAAAAAAGGCCCCTAAAAGGCCTTTTTTATTATAGCGGTAACTCGAACCCGAATCTGTATTTTATATCCGTTTTTTACACGACGCCAAGCTGACCCAACTCCCCAATCTTCCCACCCCCCCGATCTTACCAGCTCCCCAGCCACCCGATCCCCCTATCGTGGATCAATTGGCAAACTGACAGGGGTTGCGGCTTTATATCCGGATAGAAATGGAACTTGTTTTTAAATCCCTCTCTGATTCAATTCAAGGTGATTTTACCGTCTATTGCTCCGTATCTACAACATCAGATAGGAGGTAACGCCTACCCAAATCTCTTTTATAAAAACTCATGGGGGGGTGTGGGAAGTGTTAGAGATGTCGTCATAGATATTAAAAGGAGCTTTATCGATGTCCGTTACCCTCCACGCATCGAGGAAGATGTCATTGTCAAGGTTTGTGGAGCAAGTAGCGACAAAATGCCTGCCGTCGTCGTATACATTGATGTACCAGTTATGGTAGAACTTCGGATGTGTTATTGGATCGAAGTTCAGTATAGATTGCTCCAAGGTGAACTCGCTATTTTCACCGAAATAAGTTATTTCATTGGTCCAGATACTTGCCAGAAGAATAGTTGCTTCGGTTTGCATCGATTGCGATCTGTATTTGAAGAAAATCGGCAATGCAAAAGAGGTGAGAATGGTTATGATCATAACCATTATCATCAACTCGACCAAGGTGAATCCCTTATTTCCCCAGAAAAAT
>CAZIWT010000072.1:13001-17052 GCA_964542895.1 uncultured Thermodesulfobacteriota bacterium | reverse complement strand
TAACATATTACGAAGAAGTGAATTGACATAACTATTATATACTAACTATTATCATATAACATAATTAAGAAATGTCAACTTGTTTGTTAAAAAAACAACCTTTCAAAACAACCCGCCATATCCTTCGACAAACTCAGACAGACAAGGGGCTTAAGCCCCTTGTCTAAGTCCCGCCATGAGCGAGGAACGAGTCGAATGGTGGAGGCGGCGGGAATCGAACCCGCGTCCGAAGACCTTCACCCGAGGCATCTACATGCTTATTCGCCGTTTTTTACCGCCCCTTCCGGCCCCCGGCGAAGGGGTCCAGTGAAGGAGGGATCCCGCTGGTTTTTCGTCCGCTGCCTACGGGAGTTGGCGGCGGCTTATCCCACATTGCGACGTCCTTTCATCCCCGGTGGGAACGGGAAATCAGGACGCTGGCCTATTTACGCGGCCAGGGCGTAATCGTAGTTGTCTGCGATTATATTTTTTCTCCACCGTGATTAACGGGTAGGTGAATCTCCCCGGCATGCAGCATCGAGATCAATTATCCCCGTCGAAACCATGTCGCCCCCAAGATTTGTTTTCAAAGAGCCGCTGAAACACTGTTTTGAAATGGACAGATAAGATAATATATACATTATTTCATTAAATTTCAATCCTGAAATTGATTTACTTCAGTGATAGACAAGGGTCTTAAGCCCCTTGTCTCAGGCAAGCCCCTTGTCCCAAGTAAGCCCCCTAATACTTCCTCCCCCGATCCTTCATCGCCCGCTCCATGTCGCGCTTCTCGTCCTTTCGCTTTATCGCCTCCCGCTTGTCGTACTTCGCCTTGCCTTTGCCAAGGCCCATCTCCACCTTCGCCTTGCCGTTCTTGAAATATATCGACAAGGGAACAAGTGTGTAGCCCCGCTCCCTCGACTTGCCGTAGAGCCTCTTTATCTCCCGCTTGTGGAGGAGGAGCTTCCTTTCCCGCTCCGGGTCGTGGTTTGTGTGCGTCCCGTGGGAGTAGGGCGTTATGTGGGCGCCCACGAGGAAGACCTCGCCGTTTTTTACCTGGCCGTAGGATTCCTTGAGGCTGGCCCTTCCCTCCCGGAGCGACTTCACCTCGGTTCCCACGAGTACTAGCCCCGCCTCGAAGGTATCCTCGATGAAATACTCGAACCTCGCCTTCTTGTTCTTGGCGATTACCTTTACACCGTCAGCCATAAAGAACTAACCTTCACAAATTTTTATGATCTTCGGCCTCATCGACCGGTACTTTTTAAAGACCGGATCGAAGAGCCTGATAACAATCAGGCTATCTATCAAGGCAAAAAGCCCGCCGAAAGCCGCCCCCCCTTCCTCGGAGATATTGATGTGTCCGGCGATCAACTGCCCCGCCCAGGCGCCTAAAAGCAGCGCTATTATCGGGACGATGTAGACCAGAAACGACGCCTTTAACAGCGACGCCTCCTCGATGCCGATCTCCACCACGTCCCCGGCCTTCGCGCCCACCTCGTTATCCACGCTTACCTTGGCGTCCCTGCCGCCGCCGAAGGCGTGACACGCTCCCTTCGCCCCGCATCCCTCGCAGGCGGAGCTGCGGTTTACGAGGACCACGGCAAAGCCGTCCCTCGACTCGACTACTTTTCCCATCTCTACAATCATCTTATTATTGTAGCAGATTTGAAAGGAGATTGAAACTAAAATCTATGGAGCCTTTTGTTCAAATTGACACCTATAAAGGTGCTTTCCTGTTAAATCCTTGTTAAATCTTATTGACACCACATTGCAACTTGGGCCATAATGTTGAAAGCATCGGATGGATATTCAAGCTTGAATTAAAACAACCAAATAGCAATAGGGAGGGGTTCGATGGCAGAAAAAATATACTTTGCGGACGCCCGCGCCGACATGAAGAAAAACCTCTTCACGAAGATCGGCGCCCTGATAGAGGCGGTCGACGTGTCGGGGAGAATCTCAAACAGGGCGCTGACGGCGATAAAGGTTCACTTCGGCGAGCGGGGAAACACAGCCTATTTGAGGCCCGCCTACTGCAAGCCCTTTGTTGACGTCGTCAAGGGTGCGGGGGGTCTTCCCTTCGTCACCGACTGCAACACGCTCTACATTGGGGCCAGGGGGGAGTCGGTCTCGCATTTGATGTGCGCCCACGACAACGGCTTTACGCCCGGGGCACTGGGCGCCCCGGTAATCATTGCCGACGGTCTAAGGGGAGACAGCGTCGTCAACGTCCCGATCGACGGGGATATATTCAAGAGCGCCGTTATCGGGGCAGACATCGTCAAGGCGGACTCCTTAATCGCCCTGACCCACTTCAAGGGGCACGAGCTATCCGGCTTCGGCGGCGCGATAAAGAACCTCGGCATGGGGTGCGCGGGTCGGGAGGGAAAGCTCGCCCAGCACAGCAACGTCTCGCCGAAGGTAAAAAAGAAATACTGCATCGCCTGCGGCAACTGCGCCGATAACTGCCCCGCCGGCGCAATCACCGTAGAGGACGTTGCCGTAATCGATCCCGAGGTCTGCATCGGGTGCGGGCAGTGCATCCTGAGCTGTCCCACCGGATCGATAAGGATCGTCTGGGATTCCTCCTTCGAGGAGTTTCAGAAAAAGATGGCCGAATACACCCTCGGCGTCGTCAAGGGTAAAGAGGAGAAGATGGTTCTTTTCAACTTTATCATCAAAGTGACGCCGGCGTGCGACTGTTACCCATTTTCGGATGCCCCCATAGTCGGGGACATCGGAGTCCTCTGCGGGACGGACCCCGTGGCGATCGACCAGGCGTCCGCAGACCTCGTAAACGGTGCCGCCGGAATCGAGGGAACGGCCTTAAAGGAGAACCTGGAGCCGGGAGCGGACAAGTTTCGGGGGGTGTATCCGAACGTCGACTGGTCGATCCAGCTCTCTCACGGAGAGAAGGTCGGCCTTGGAACGAGGGACTACGAGCTAATAAAGGTATGACTATGACAAATTACAAGACCCTTATATTCGAGGAGCCGGAAAAGGGGATCGCCCTTGTTACGTTCAACCGGCCCGAGAGCCTCAACGCCATCGACACGGCGATGCTGGACGACTTCGACAACCTCTTTAACAGGCTGAATAATGATGACTCGATCAGGGTCCTGATCCTGACGGGAAAGGGAAGGGGATTCAACTCCGGAGCGGACCTCCAGTCGGCGACGGCCCACAAGGATGCGAAGCCCTTCTCCGATCCGGAAGTTTTCCTAAAGATGGTTCAGGAAAGGTACGCGTCGGTAATCCTGGGCTTAAGGAGGATACCCCAGCCGGTGATCGCGGCGGTCAACGGCCCCGCGGCGGGGGGCGGTTTCTGCATAACGCTGGCCTCCGATATCAGGATAGCCGCGCCCGACGCCTTTTTCCTGGCACCCTTTATCAACATCGGGCTGACCGGCGGTGAGCTGGGAACAACCTATTTTCTGCCGAGGCTCGTGGGACTCTCCAACGCGACGGAGATCGTGATGACCGGAAGGAGGGTCCCGGCGGACGAGGCGCTGAGGATCGGGCTTGTCAGCAAGGTCGTTCCACTGGATAAGCTTTTAGAGGAGGCGCTTACCCTAGGCAGGTTACTCCTCCAGAAAACCCCGGGGGCACTGAAGCTCACGAAGAGGGCCCTGGATCAGAACGTCAACGCTCCCTCCCTCGAGGCGGCGCTGGAGCTCGAAAACAGAAACCAGACCCTGATGGTCTTCTCGGGGGCCTTCTTCGAGCTGATAAAGTCGTTCGCATGAGGGGATGACCTAAATAGATAAATCGCGACAAATCGATATTTTTTAGCCATGAGGATTATCCTTGTAACCCACGCCGAGACGGTGAACGCCCCGCCGAGGCCCCTTTCTAAAAAGGGGATAAGGGAAGCGAAGTCGGCGGCGGGCCGTATCCGAAGTCTCATGGGGGACAACTTCAGGGTAACCAAGGCGGTCTCCTCCCCGGCCGTCCGCTGTATCGAGACGGCGCTCGTGATCATAAAGGAGCTTTCGGGTGAGAAGCTGAGGAGGCTCGACACCGATCCCCGCCTGATGGCGGCGAAGGAGCCGATGGAGCCGGATCAGCT
>CAZIWT010000072.1:0-12901 GCA_964542895.1 uncultured Thermodesulfobacteriota bacterium | reverse complement strand
ACGTGAGGAAAAATGATCAAACTTAAAAGGATCAAGCTAAATTGTCCCCAAAACATCATGGAGGGCGCCGGGCCGTTTACGCTTTCGGCCAGGGGCTCAAAAAAGGCCGCCCTTCTGCTCCACGGCCTGACCGGGACGCCCTCCGAGATGCGCTACCTCGGCGAGAGGCTCAACAAGGAGGGCTACCACGTCTTCGCGCCCCTCCACCCGGGCCACGGCACGAGCATCAAGGAGCTCAACAGGACCAAGTGGGAGGAGATATACGCCTCGGTGGAGGATCTGTTCAGGGAGATTCGGAGCGAATTCAAAGATCTCTTCGTCGCCGGCCTCTCGATGGGGGGACTTTTGACGCTTAAGCTCGCCATAGACTACGGGGACGATATAAAGGGCGCCGCCGCCCTCTCAACACCCATGAAGTTCGGGGAGTGGAAGGCGAGGGTTCTCCTTCCGATAGCCGCGGCCACGGGGCTTATGTACCTTATGCCTGACGTGCCGAAGGCCTTTCAGGACGTTGCGGAGAAGAGAAAAGACACCCACGTCTGCTACGATCACGACTCGGTCAGGGCGACCGTCTCTATCGTTAAGCTGATGAAGCTCGTCAGGTCGAGCTTATCGAAAATAAAAACCCCCCTTCTTATAATGCAGTCGAGGCAGGACACGGTCGTGGCCTTCGAGAGCGTCGACATTATCTACAACGGGGTGTCGTCCGCTGTAAAGGAAAAGGCCATAGTCGAAAAGTCCCTCCACACCATAACGGTGGATGTGGAGAAGGATAAAGTCGCCGATACCGTCGTCGCCTTCTTCAACGCGAGGGCGTAGCCGGGGTTGCCGCCTCAATTTAACGACCGAATTCGACCGAAAAAACGCAGCCTCTGTATTCCACGACGATATCTTGAATATCCAATGAAGTTAATATCTAAAGAAGACGGGGAGCCTTCATCCGAGGCGGGGGGGCAGCGGGTGTACAGCTCATACTCTGCAAACAACATCCGCCCGTTTGTCCCATAAAAATATAAGAGCCTGCAGAGGCCACATTTCGCAGGGACAGCCAAAATACAAAAGAAAGATGTGAGTTACAATCCAAGGCGAAAGGATCAGACCAGCTCGAACCTGAAGTCGCAGAAGTCGTCCCCCCTGGCAAGGGTCCCCTTTCTTACGAAGCGAAGCCCCAGATCCCCGCAGATCTTGGGGAAGAATACGTCGTCGCCGTAGCAGCTGGGGAGCGCCGCCTTCGGCACACCCAGAAGCATCGGAATCTCGCGAAAAGCGCAGTAGGTCACGTTGATCTGAAAGGCATCGTCCGAGTCGTAGACCAGCTCGCTCTCGTGGAGGCCCGCCCTCTTGTCCGCCTCCATGAGCGCCAGGATGTAGGCCTTGGCGGCTTCGAGGGGATTTTCGAAGGCTAGAAAATCGGCGGTTGTGGGAAATATCTCGGACATCAGTCCGAAGGCGGTCGCATCCGTTATCTTGTAGGATATCTCGAGGGCGTCCTCCTCCCCGACCATCTCCGTCAGGGCGCAGAAGGCGGAGGACTGCAATATGATGTTTTTTATAAACGCCTCGTCCGTAAGACCCCTCTCCCTGACGGCGCCCATGTCCACCGTCGAAAACTTCCTCTCTGCGTTTTTAATCATCAGGCCGAGCTTGAGAAACCTGACCAACCCCAACTTCTCCCTCACTATCCCCATCGCCATCCTCTCCACCCCCTTTATGACGCGGGGCGGAATCGCCGACATCGACTCGTTCATCGGTACGTCGTAGTTCTTGAGACTTTCTATATCCCCTTTCATATCCACTTTCATATCCATATATTCACCTCACTTGCCTGATGAGCCGAAGCCGCCCTCGCCCCTATCGGTGTCGGTAAGCATCTCCACTTCATCCCATGCAAGGCGGACGACCGGCGAGACGACGAGCTGGGCGATCCGATCTCCGGGATTGACCTCGAAGGGGCTGTCACCGAGGTTTACCATGATCACCCTTATCTCGCCCCGGTAGTCGCTGTCTATCGTCCCGGGGGTGTTGACCATCGTGACGCCGTGTTTCAGGGCCAGGCCGCTTCTCGGCCTCACCTGTCCTTCGTACCCCCCCGGTATCTCCACCGCGATCCCGGTGGGGATCAACGCCCGCTCCATCGGAGGGATGGTGACGCCCGCATCAAGGTGCGCCGTGAGGTCGACTCCGGCGGAGCCGGCGGTCTCGTATTGGGGGAGCTTTCCCGAAAACCCGTCTACCCTCTTGACCCTGATCTTAATTTCCTTCATTGACACTTCGCAACAAAATTATTCGTTTTTTGTTCTAACCCGATTTTGAGGGTAATTTTAAAAAAGTGATTATAACACAAAAAGGGGACCCAGGCCATTGAGTCCCCCATTTTTTAAATGTTTTTTTTAAAGAACCTGTTCCCATTATCCCTGCCCGCCGACACCTCCACCACCCTTCCCTGCATAAATTTACCTACCCCTTTTAATCGAACTCCCTGCACCCCCCGGACTACTTTTTCATCACGTAGTCGTGAATCGCCCTGGCGGCCTTCTTACCAGCTCCCATGGCGAGGATGACGGTCGCGGCACCCGTCACGATGTCGCCGCCGGCGAACACCCCCTCTCTCGACGTCAGGCCGGTCTCCTCGTCCGCTATTATCGTCCCCCACTTCGACGTGTCGAGGCCGGGGGTGGTGGCCGGCACCAGCGGGTTGGGGCTATTTCCGATCGCCACGACCGCCGTGTCGATCTCGATTTCAAACTCCGATCCCTTGATCGGAATAGGGCGCCTCCTGCCGGAGTCGTCCGGCTCGCCCAGCTCCATCCTCAAACACTCCACCGCCTTGACTCTACCCTGGTCGTCTCCAATGAAGCGGACGGGATTTGTGAGGAGCTGGAAGTTTATTCCCTCCTCCTCGGCGTGGTGGATCTCCTCGTTCCTCGCGGGCATCTCCACCTTCGATCTCCGGTAGATGATGTAGGAGTTGTCGGCACCGAGCCTTAAGGCCGTCCTGGCGCTGTCCATGGCGACGTTTCCACCGCCGAAGACCGCGACGTTCTTTCCCCTCACAATCGGCGTGTCGTATTCCGGGAAGAGATAGGCCTTCATCAGGTTCGATCTTGTCAGATACTCGTTGGCGGAGTATACGCCGATCAGGTTCTCGCCGGGGATATTCAGAAAGAGGGGAAGTCCCGCTCCCGTGCCGAGGAATACGGCGTCGTACTCATCGAGGAGCTCGTCCACCGTCTTTGTCTTACCTACGATGTAGTTGCTTACAAACTTCACTCCGAGCTTGGCTAAATAGTCAACCTCCGCCTTGACTATCGCCTTGGGGAGCCTGAACTCGGGGATTCCGTAGACGAGGACGCCCCCCTCCTTGTGGAGCGCCTCCATGACGGTCACATCGTGGCCCATGAGCCTCAGGTCTCCCGCGGCGGTGAGACCCGCCGGCCCGGATCCGACGACCGCTATCTTTTTGCCGGTCGATTTCGGAATCTCGGGGATAAAGACCTTCCCGTTGTTCCGCTCGTAGTCGGCGGCGAAGCGTTCCAGCCTTCCGATCGACACGGGGCTTCCCTTCTTCCCGACGACGCACTTGATCTCGCACTGGTCCTCCTGGGGGCAGACCCTGCCGCACACCGCGGGGAGCCCGTTTGTCTCCTTGATCTTCCGTATGGCCCCGTCGAAGTCCTTGTTTTCTATACACGATATGAATCCCGGGATGTCTATCTCCACCGGGCATCCCTCAACGCAGGGGGGCTTTTTGCACTTCAGGCACCGCTGGGCCTCCATAACCGCCGTCTCCTCGTCGTAACCGTAGGGTACCTCGTCGAAGTTCTTGCCCCTGGCCTTGGGGTCCTGTTCAGGCATCTTCTGCCTGGGTATTTTCATCCGCTCTTTAGCTTCCATCTTGACTGCTCCCGTATCTATTTCTTGTCCCGCAAAAAGCACTGCATCGATTCATGCTCATGCTTGGCATAGGCGCTCTGGCGCGTCATCAGCTCGTCAAAGTCGACCTCGTGGCCGTCGAACTCCGGGCCCTCGACGCAGGCAAACTTCGACTCAACGCCTATCGACACCCGGCAGCCGCCGCACATACCAGTGGCGTCAACCATGATCGAGTTTAAGCTCACTATCGTCTTGATGTTGTGGGGCCTCGTGACGTTGCTCACCGCCTTCATCATGACGACGGGGCCTATCGCCACAACCACGTCGATCTTCTTTTCCCGGTTTATCACGTCCTCCAGAACCTGGGTCACGAAGCCCTTCGTGCCGTAGGAGCCGTCGTCGGTGCAGACCAGAAACTCGTCCGAGACGCCCTTCATCTCGTCTTCCATGATGAGGAGGTCCTTTGTCTTCGCCCCGATTATGGTTATGACCCTGTTTCCGGCGTTTTTCAGCGCTTCGGTGATCGGGTACATCGGGGCGATCCCCACCCCGCCCCCGACGCATACGACGGTGCCGAATTTCTCGATATGGGTTGGATTTCCGAGGGGGCCCGCGAGGTCCATGATGTTATCCCCCTCCTCGAGTGTGCCGAGAAGGGACGTGGTCTTTCCCACCTCCATGAAGATTATGGTGATAGTTCCCGCATCCACGTCGGCGTTGGCTATGGTGAGGGGAATCCGCTCCCCCTGCTCGTTTATCCTCAAGACGACGAACTGGCCCGCCTTCCTCTTCTCGGCGATAAGCGGCGCCTCCAGCACCATCTTGACCGTGTTTTCCGACAGCCTCTCTTTCTTTAGTATCTTTGCCACGTTTATCACCCGCTCTATTGTTTAAAAAATCTCTATTTTCAACAAAAAAAGGGAATTCCCTTATAATTCCATTTCATTAAAATATTCAGCCCCTTACCCATTTCCAAGCAAAACAACCACCCAATCAAGAAAACCGCGGCCGAATTGATATTAACCCTATTCTAAGCCCTTCCCCTCACCTCCTCTATCTTGTTCATCAGCCCCAGGAGGATGCCCAGCGTAATGAAGGCCCCGGGGGGTAGTATCATCACAATCAGGGGGTAGAAACCCTCGCCGAAGAGGGTGACGCCCAGGATGGTGCCGTTTCCGAAAACCTCCCGGATGGCGCCGAGGAGAAACAGGCCGAGGGTAAATCCGATTCCCATTCCCAGGCCATCCAGCAGTGAGACGAAAAGCCCGTTCTTAGAGGCGAAGGCCTCCGCCCTTCCGAGGATTATGCAGTTGACCACGATGAGCGGTATAAAGAGGCCGAGGGTCTTGTGGAGGTCGTGGAAGTAGCCGTTCATTACGAGATCCACGATGGTAACAAAAGAGGCGATGACGACGATAAACGAGGGGATCCTGACCTTGGGCGGAATGACGCCCCTCAAGATCGAGATAACGAGGTTTGACGAGACGAGGACGAAGGTGGTCGCAAGCCCCATCCCTATTCCGTTTATCGCGGCCGTCGTTACGGCCAGCGTTGGACACATCCCCAAAACGAGCTTGAATATCGGGTGCTCGTCCCAGAGGCCCTTGGTGAATTCTTTTAGATTGGACATATCAAATCCCTCTTCTTCCCTTCGATTTAACGATCAACCGCCCGCGGGGTCGCTCACTTCCCCACTCATCTTTTTCGCCTTTTCGAGGATTTCATCTCTTTTTTCTGAGAACCTCTTGAGCTCCTCGTCGACTGCGTAGACCACCGCTCTGGGGGAGATGGTGGCGCCGGTAATCTGGTCTATGTCTCCCCCGTCCTTTTTAACGGCCCAGTTCGTGTTTTCGAGGTTTCTCCCCTTGAAGATCGACAGGAAGACGCTTTCGGTGATCTTGGAGCCGAGCCCGGGGGTCTCGGCGTGTTTTATTATCTCTATCCCGTTTACCGTGTCCTCCGGGTCTACCCCTATCATCACGACGATCTCTCCGCCGTACCCCTCGGAGGAGGAGCCCTCGAAGGCCACGCCGACCACATCGTCCCCCTTTTTCGCTATATAGTATTCCTTTTCGATATCATTGCCCGATTCGTCCTTACCAATTATAATCGACACGCTCTCCTTGTCCGGTTCGTTGTCGTATTCGGGGAGCACCTTCCTGATGGCGCGGAGCTTCTCCTCTCTTAAGGCCTGGGCGATCGGATCCCTGGTGATCCTCTCGATCTGGGAGAGCGCCGCCGCCGCCGCGAGGCATATCAGTGTCAAAACGAGAATGAGTTTTCCAATCTCCTTCATCAGTCGCTACCCCCGTATCCTGTTTTATTTATCGCCTTCATTTTTAACTCAATAATTTTTATCATCCCCATTCCCCCCCTACAGGCTAATCCGCCGCCGCCTCGTCTATCTTGACGTAGCCGAACTTCCTTGGCACCGTGTATCTGTCGATTATGGGCGTGGTGGCGTTCATTAGGAGTATGGAGAACGCCACCCCCTCCGGGTATCCGCCAAAGAGGCGTATCACCACGGTGATTACCCCGCAGCCTATCCCGAAGACAATCTTCCCTTTCGGGTATACCGGGGAGGTCACCATATCTGTCGCCATGAAGAAAGCCCCGAGGACGAGCCCGCCTGCAAGCACGTGAAAAATAGGATTGGCGTACCTCGTCGGGTCTACGAGCCAGAATATGCCGGTCATGACGAATACGGTCCCTATGAAGCCCGCCGGGATGTGCCACGTTATATATTTGCGAAAGAGGAGAAAGGCGGCGCCGAGGAGGAGGGCCAGGACCGACATCTCTCCCATGCTTCCCCCCATGAACCCGGTCGTGAAATCGAGATAGTTGTACCTGCTGAGGTCTATGGCCCCTTTTAACATCAGCTCCGTCTTGATCTCGCCTAAAGGGGTCGCTATGCTTACGAGGTCAGCCCCGGAGAAGAGGGGCGCCGGCTTTACCCAGGAGGTCATCTGGACGGGAAACGAGATAAGGAGGACGATCCTCGCCACCAGGACCGGGTTGAAGGGGTTGTATCCCAGGCCGCCGTAGATCTGTTTTCCGAGGACGACGGCTATCACCGATCCGAGGACCACGAGCCACCAGGGAGAGGATGGGGGGATGTTCATGGCGAACAATATCGCGGTGACCAGGATGCTCCCGTCCGTTATCGTTATGGGGCGGCCCATGATCTTCTGCGCTATCGCCTCGCAGGCGAGACAGGAGACAATGCTCAAGCAATAGATTATTATAGCCGCCTTGCCGAAGAAGAGGATCGATACGATCATTGCGGGGACAAGGGCGATCACCACCGAGTACATCACCCTGGGGATCGAGTCCTCCGTGTGGATGTGGGGCGATGTGGTTATGATGTAGCCGGCTCCTGCTTTTGCCGTATCCTTCTTGACCTCACCCTTTTTGGGCACGCCCCCTTTGGTCACACCCTCTTTGTTCACGCTCTTTTTGGTCACGCCCTTTTCCTCCTTGCAGCCTGGATTTCCGCCTTTGCGTACTTGGCGTAATGGACAAGCGGAATATGCGAGGGACACTCGTAGGCACAGCATCCGCATTCAATGCAGTCCATGACGTTCATGTTTTCCGCCTCGGTAAACATCCCCAACTCCGTATATCTTCCGAACATCAGGGGCGTCAGTCCCATGGGACAGACCATAACGCAGTTTCCGCAGCGGAGGCACGGCCCCTGGGCAACCGTGTCGAGCCTATCCTCAGTCAGGATCAGGATACCGGACGTCCCCTTGATTACGGAGACTGATAGGTCGTACTGGGCGAGTCCCATCATCGGCCCGCCGAGGATCACCTTTCCCACATCTTCTGCGAGTCCCCCGCAGTAGTCGATCACCTCCGACACCGGAGTTCCTATCCTTATCTTCAGGTTTTTCGGATTTTTAATTCCGGGGCCGGTGATCGTCGTGACGCGCTCCACAAGGGGCCTTCCCAGCGCCACCGCATCGTGAACGGCGACCGCCGTCCCGACGTTCTGAACCACGACGCCCACGTCCATGGGGAGCCCACCGGAGGGGACCTCCCTGTTCAATATCGTTTTTATCAGCTGTTTTTCCGCCCCCTGGGGATACCGAACTTTCAGGGGAACTATTTCCACATCGTCTTCGTTTACGACCGCCCTCAGAGCCCTTACGGCGTCCATCTTGTTGTTCTCTATCCCCACGTAGATCTTCTCGACCCCGAGGACCTTTCCGATGAGCCTGGCGCCGGATATTACCTTCTCGGGCATCTCCAGCATGACGCGGTGATCGGACGTCAGGTACGGCTCGCACTCGGCGCCGTTAATTATAAAGGAGTCGATCGGCTTTTCCTTCGGCGGTGAGAGCTTGACGTGGGTGGGAAACGTGGCCCCCCCCATTCCCACTATGCCGGCGTTTTGGATTATCGACTTTATCTCGTCCGGGGCGAGGCCCTCGTAGTCTTTCCTCGGCTTCACCGCCTTATCCCACTCGTCGGTTCCCTCCGCCTCGATAATGACCGTGGGCATCGACCTTCCGAGGGTATGGGGGTGGTCTACTATCTCGACTACCTTTCCCGCGATGGAGGAAAAGACCGGGGCGGAGACGAAGCCGCCCGGATCGGAGAGCCTCGTTCCTATCTTCACCTTGTCTCCCGGCTCGACTACCGGGCTCGACGGCGCGCCGATGTGCTGGGAGAGGGGTATGTAGGCCTTTTTCGGCGGAGGCATATCCTCGATGGGGAGCTTTCGTGTAAGCTTCTCCTCCGGTGGGTGAACACCCCCCGAAAATCTGTATTTCCTTTTTTTCTTATTCATGGGCTCAATCTTCTCCCTAAAGACAAGGGGCCTGATAAGTGGAGACAAGGGTCTTAAGCCCCTTGTCCGGCCCCTTGTCTCCCCTTGTCTATCTATAATCGCGATATTATCAAAGCCAACCAGCGACATTGTTTACAGCCAATATCCCCCGGCAGCCCCCGGCAGCCCTCCACCCTTTCCCGGAAACTTCTTAAAGCCCTTTTTCCGACAATCCCCATTCCTTTTCCTATAAAATTTTCCCGACCCCCCCGTTATCGGCCGGCCGGCCGGGACGGTCAGCCGGCGGCGACCGCCCTTTTCTCCCTCTCGACCTTCTTCAGGGTCACCGCGCCCCTCTTGCACTGGTCCACGCAGATACCGCAGCCGATGCACTTATCCCCGTCCACAACGTGCATCTCCTTAGGATTTCCGGAGATGGCGTTTACGGGACACGCCCTTGCGCAGAGGGTACAGCCGTTGCAGTTGTCCGATATCTCGGCTACCAGGTCGTAGGTTCTGTAGTCCACGATGGAGCCGGTGGGGCACTTGGATACGCATATGCCGCAGCTCCTGCACTTTTCGTAATCGATTCGTGCGAGGTTGTCTATAACCTTTATCGCCTCGAAGGGGCACGCCTTCTCGCAGGCCATGCACGATATACAGCCCACGGTGCAGAGCTTCTTGACCGCCGCGCCCTTCTCCTTCGACGAGCAGAGGACGTGGACGGTCCTGCTTACCGGGGCGAGGTCAATCAGCGACTTGGGGCACGCCTCGACGCAGTTCCCGCAGGCGGTGCATTTATCGATATCGACCACCGGAAGACCCGCCTCGGTCATGGTTATGGCGCCGAAGGGACAGACGTCCCTGCATGTGCCCAGGCCGATGCAGGCGTAGGGGCAGAGCTTGGGCCCGTTTGACATCATGTTTGCGGCTCGGCAGTCGGTGACGCCGAGGTATTTGAACTTCTCACCGACACCACCTTCGGGGAAATTGCAGTGTATCACGGCGTATTTCTTCTCGGTCTCGGTGTAGATGATCCCCATGACGTCCGCTATGGCGAGGGCGCCCTGTTCGTCGACGACTGTGCAGGCCTCGATCTTCCCCTCACCGTTGACGATCGCCGCGGCGAGTCCGCTGCAACCGGGATAGCCGCAGGCCCCGCAGTTCGCTCCCGGGAGGAGGTCGGCGATAGTATTTATCCTCGGGTCGATATCGACGTGGAAGACGCGGGACGCTATGGCGAGTCCCGCCGCCGCTATGAGGCCCAATCCCGCCAATGTCAACAGGGCTGGCAGCATGATTTTATCCCTCCCCTACCGTATTTATGATTTTAAGAATTTATAATCGTTTCGTCGACTTCAGTGTTCATCCATTCCCCTCCACAGCCAATTCCCCCTCCCCTTTTTTGCCTGCGGCCCCCCTACTTGACGAGGCCCGCGAATCCCATAAAGGCAAGGGAGAGCAGCCCCGCCGTAACGAGGGCTATTGCCGTTCCCCTGAGGGGCTTAGGCACATCGGCGAGGTCGAGGCGCTCCCGAATCCCGGCGAACAGGATCAGCGCCAGGGCGAATCCCAGCGATGCGCCCACGCCGAAGATGACCGACTCCCAGAAGGTGTAACCCTTCTGGATGTTCAGGACGGCCACGCCCAGCACGGCGCAGTTCGTGGTGATCAGGGGGAGAAATATCCCCAACGCCTGATAGAGGACCGGGCTTACTTTCTGGATTATCATCTCGACAAGCTGGACTAGAGAGGCGATAACGAGGATGAACACGATAGTCTGGAGGTATTCGATTTTGAATGGGGTAAGGATGTAGTACTGGAGAATCCAGGTGACGAGTGACGCAATGCTCATGACGAAGATGACGGCCATTCCCATACCGATGGCGGTCTCCGTCTTTTTTGACACCCCGAGGAAGGGGCAGATGCCCAGGAATCTTGCAAGGACAAAGTTATTGACCAATACTGCGCTGATTATTAGGAGAAGTAGTTTTCCCATAGGCCACCTGCAATTAGATTAAAAGTTTGAGGTGAGCACTTCCACGCAAGATATTTTCACACGAGCATAAGATAAAGTGAATATCATATAGGGGAGTTGCTTGTCAAGTTTTTTTTGTGGGAATTTTGGAAAATGGTTTTTTAGGTGAGCGGCAAGGGCCGTCATTGCGAGGAGACGAAGCAGTTTCTTAATTGGGGGAAGCTTTAACCTGATTGCCGCGCCCACCTGCGGTGGGCTCGCAATGACAGAGTTGCGGAATTCAGGAGGTGCCAAGGGCTGTCATTGCGAGGAGCGAGCCTTTTAGCAAGCGACGAAGCAATCGGGTGATTGTCTTACAGGAAGTCCATGACTCGTCACTTATTAACTCATCACTCGTCAACACTTTTAGTGACTAGGGCACATCAATTGTAGTTAATTCAATTGATTCTGCAATCTTTCTAAGATCCTGTATTTCGTACTTATATTCTTTGTGAAGTGCGATGTCGATATCGATACTCTTAATTTCTTCTTTATCGCCCATTCTTAACACAATCTGTTTCTGTGGATCCAGCTCTTTCGCGCTGTAAACCTCTTCTATAGTTTTCGCTTCGGGAATCATCGGCAAAACGACCTTGCTTTGACCACCACCAAATATATATTTACCACCGGCACCGGCGAATTCACTCGCAGTATTTACAAAGACCGTTGGGATCCCATTATCCGTGCTCCTTACAAGGAGGAACATCTCCCAGTAAGACAGCGAGTGTTTTAACGCCATAGCCGGCACGAACAGAATATCAGCACCGCCAAGGGCAATCTTTGCACTGGTTTCCGGAACCAACGGGAGATCGGCGCAAATCAGCACACCGATTCTGCCAATGTTCGTATTAAAGATTTTATAATCCTCACCACGTTTAAACCCAAATTCGATTTCACCCTGCATCAGTAATTTTTTACCGTACTTCCCGACAACCTCTCCAAGGGGGCTGATAAGAGCAATACTGTTGTAGAACGACATGTCCTGGGACGGTATTTTTTCCATTTCTCCGCACAAGATATACGAATTAACGGCTTTGGCACTTTGTTTTAAAGATTCGCTATTTCCGGGAAACAGCTCGGGGAAACATATGATATCGGGGTTCATCTCCTTTGTTCTCAAAACAAGCTCGTTTGCATACTCGATACGTTTTCCGAAATCCCAGTCGGTAACCTCGGGTTGAATTAATGCTACTCTCATTTTTTTGCCTCTTCGTATATATAAAATATCTAAAATTAATTCAATTTTACTCTTTTAATAATTCGTGTCAAGAAAATGATTTAAGGTCTTTGATGAAGCAATCGGGTGATTATCTAAAATGCGATGCAATTTTATAATTGGGTGATAATTAGGACCCGATTGCCGCGCCCGCCTGCGGCGGGCTCGCAATGACAGCGTTGGGGAATTCAGAAGGTGGCAAGGGCCGTCATTGCGAGGAGCGAGCCTTAGCGAGCGACGAAACAATCGGGTGAGAATTTTTAAGAAAGGAAGGATTGACTAATTCCCATTGCTCACAACTCGTCCTCCTCGATTTCAGCGATCTTCATCAGCGCCCTCAAGAGACCTATCTTAAGGTCTTTGTTGCCGTGAACCGGTACACTTATTCGCTCTTTCCTCCCCTCCTTCATATAGATATGATGACTTCCCCTTATGACCTTCAGCTCCCAGCCCTTCTTTTCGAGGATTTTCGCGAACTCCTTTCCCGTAACTGCCTTCATACAGCGATTTCCAGAACCACATCCTCATCGGAAATCTCGATCTCCTCGGTATCCAGCGAGAGGCACGCCTCCACCGCCTCGTAGATATTGGGCAGGAGCTCCTCCCACGTGTCCCCCTGGGTGACGCAGCCCGGTACCGCGGGAACCTCGGCCCAGTAGCCCCCCTCCTCCGCCTTGTGTACAACGACCTTCAGCTTCATACTGACTCCAAAATATCAATGGGTTGATATTGATTGATATTATCACATTTTGCCGTTGAATTGCAAAAATAATGATGGGTGAATCAAGTAAGTGGTTGATTGGGTAAGGGAGTCGACAAAAGCTGTCATTGCGAGGAGCGAGCCTCTTCCTAAAGGCAAGCGACGAAACAATCGGGTGATTGTATGGGAAGCGAGGACATAACTCTTTACTTATTGACTCATAAACTGTCAAGGCTTTTAGTGATTAGGGCAATTTTATAATTCCCTTAATTTATATTTTTGAAATATATTTAACACATCATCTTTGCTTTTCCCTCTTAAATT
>CAZIWT010000071.1:0-17057 GCA_964542895.1 uncultured Thermodesulfobacteriota bacterium | reverse complement strand
ATACAGACAGGTATTAAATGTAGATAATATCATAACCAAAAATAGTGAGATATACAAACTTTTTTAAAGATTTTTCTTTTCTATTTACTCCATGAAAGATTATAATAGGAGCCAGTTCTTTTTTGTGATCTGTTTTTTATCAATGACAAACTACATTCAATATAGTCGAAGTCATTTTCTGATATATTATTCGTTAAAGCCTTTTTCGAGCTTTTTTGAAACAGGTCTTTTAGAAAAATTTTTATAATCTATTTTTGGATTGCCAGATGAACAATTACGATATTTGGAAATTCGGGATAAGAAGGAGGACGTTTATTAAATCGATGCTCGTCCTGACCGGGGCCGCGGCGACGGTCGGCCCCTCCGGCTGCGCCGACTATCCGAAAGCTGAGGGGAACTTCGCCTTTCTCGACGACAAGACCCATGCTGTGATCAAATCTTTCTCCGAGAGGATAATCCCGAGGGGGGGCGCCTTTGAAGAGGGGGCTGAGGATATCGAGGTGACGGGCTTCTTCGACAGGCTCGTCGGGGCGGAGCCGCCGGAGATCCAAAAAAACATGAGGAGCGGGATAATGCTCCTGGAGCACGCCCCGATCTTTCTCATGTTCAAGTTCAAGCGTTTCACCCAGATGACCGACGACGAGAAGGATCTATACCTGAAGAAGTGGGAGGAAAGCGGGGTTACCCTCTTCAGGGGGGTGTTCAAGGGATTCAAGAATCTCTGCACCCTCGGCTTTTTCTCAAATGAAAAAGTCTGGAAATATATCGGCTACGACGGCCCGCCCATTTGAATAATTTGAGGATCGAAAACCAATAGAACCGGAGCTTAAAAGATGATAATAAAATCGGATAATATAGTAAATAACGTTGTAGAAAGCGCGGACGTCTGTATAGTGGGGTCGGGGCCCGCCGGCTCCGTGATGGCAATGGAGATGGCTGAAGGCGGCCTTTCGGTGATCGTGCTGGAGGAGGGGGGACACTTCTCCGGCTCGCGCCTAAACATGCGGGAAGAAGACATGCTCCCAGCCCTTTACAACCAGAGGTTCACGAAAGACCTCTCCATTGCGCTGTCCCAGGGGAAGTGCCTGGGCGGCGGGTCCCTCATCAACATGGCCGACAGCGTCAGGACGCCGGACGGAGTTTTCGCTGTGTGGGAGAAGAAGTTCGGAGTAAAGGATATCTCCCCCGGCGCCATGAAAAAATACTTCGACAGGGCCGAGACCATCCTAAAAACCAAAAAGATAGAGGAAGCCGAGCTCAACAGCAACAACCTGGTGCTGAAAAAGGGGGTCGAAAAGGCCGGCTATACGGGCGACGCCTTCTACCACAACCGGGAGGGGTGCATCGAGTGCGGCTACTGCCTTTTGGGCTGCCCCTACGGCCACAAGCAGGCGACCACCGAAAACTACATCCCGAGGGCGATTGAATCCGGGGCGAAGTTCTACGTCAACGCCAGGGCCGACAAGATACTGGTAGACGGCGAGAGGGCCGAAAAGGTTGTGGGGACGATACTGGACGGGAAGACGGGGATGGATAAGGTCTCGATAGAGGTCAACGCGAAGGTGATCGTCATGGCCGCCGGCACGATCAACACCCCCCAGCTCCTCCTCAAATCAAAAATCCCGGACGAGAGCGGCCTGATAGGGAAAAACCTGATTCTCCAGCCCTACACCATGGTCTTCGGGCTGTTTGACGAGGAGCTGAAGAGCTACAAGGGGATCCCCCAGTCCTACTACACCGACAACTACGAGGAGGTGGACGAAGACCGGGGCCTTACCGGGTTCCGCCTGGAGGGGGGCTTCACGCTGCCGGGCCAGGTGTCTACGGTCGTTCCCGGCTTCGGGGAGGGCTACAAGGAGCTGATGACGAAGTACAGCCGGATGGCCAACATAATGGCTCTAGTATTCGACGGCCCTGACGGCACGGTAAGCCTCAACAGGTTCGGCAGGCCGGTCATAGAGTACGAGATGACAGATCAGACGAAGGCCGACATGGTAAGGGCGATGAAGGAATCCGCAAACCTCCTGTTTACCGCCGGGGCCAAAAAGGTGATGTTCACATACGAGATACCCGCGGTCATCTCCGATCCGTCGGAGATATCGATCGTGGACGAGCGGGGGATAGAGCCGTGCTCGCTAACGATCATGTCGTTTCACATACAGGGGACCTGCAGGATGGGGCCGGATCCGGCATCAAGCGTAGTAGACAGCTCCCTCGAGTGCCACGGGGCAAAGAACCTCTTTGTCGTCGACGGGTCGGTTTCGCCCACGACGTCAAGCTCCCACAACATGCTCCCCACCATGGCGCTCTCCCACAGGACGGCGGACTACATCCTGACGAACAGGGGGAGGTATTTTGGGTGAGGGGGGAGTGGAATTGGGCTTTGTTGTTTGCTGATAGCGCCTGTTTCAGGTTTCGATTTGTTCTACTTGCTTTGTTGGATTGCCATTTTGTGAATTGTGATTCTTTATATTTCAGAGACGTTGCCGCTTTTTTTAAATGACGGGCAGACCATAACTTCATAACCTGTCAACGCTTTCAATTACGAGAGAATTAAAAAATCTCCTTAATTGAAACGTATTCTATTCTTCTATCTCTGCAAGATACCATGCACCGTCACACTCGATTAGATGTGTCATATCAGCCCATCCAGTTATATCATCACGTAGTATTTTATAGCCTTTGTGTGTTAGCTCCTCTCCTAACGTCTTCTGCGCAAAATCCTTATCCCATCCGATAACACTAAAACTACCATCTTTATTTCGATCTACATATTGTGCTTTAAATATCGACAAGGTAATCACCTCCTTTTTAATAAAAATCGTACTAATTTAATGAACAAATCCCAATTCACTTCCAACCCCCTTCTGTATATATTATATTTTTTTTTCGACAGAAATTTTATAAAAAGAAGTATATTAAGATATTTTAATCTAAAATATATCTTTTATTTTATCCGCCCCGCCCCGACCCGCCCTCTCACCTCCTCCTCGTGTCGCGGATGATATCGCGGGTGATCGAGCGTCAGGCGGACGGCGTCGTTCGGGCACACGGAAACGCAGCGGCCGCACAGCCTGCACGCATCGCTCCTCACCGCGCGGCCGTCCACGATCTTGATCGCCCCGAGATGGCGGTGCACCACGCACTTGCCACACCCTATACTCAAAATAATATTTGACTTTTTTAATATTGAAACGTTGAAATCGGAAAAGAAACCTGTTAACATCATTATCCATCCGTCAAGGACGGTCAGGTTCTTATTATTCAATATTTTTAAGGTGGTCTATTATGGCAAAAAAAGTAGCGGCAAAAAAAGGCACTACAAAAAAGAGTGCGGCAAAAAAGAGATTCTGGACGAAATCGTACGGCCGGAAGATCCCGGACGTTGATCCGAAGCTCTTCGAGAACAACTTGCTGGAGCTCTTTAAAAAGAGCCTAACTGAAAAGCGGGACAAGCCGGCGTTTATATTCATGGACGTGCCGGTGACCTTCGGGGAGCTCGACGTATACTCCAACAGGTTCGCCAATCTGCTTCTTACAAACGGTTTCAAGAAGGGGGACGTGGTGGGGATCTGCCTGCCTAACATCCCGGAGTTTCCTATCGCGTGGTTGGGTACCATGAAGGCCGGGTGCGTCGTAAGCGGGGTTTCGCCCCTCCTGTCCATCACCGAGATGGAGCACCAGATCAAGGACTCCGAGATGAAGGGGCTTGTGACCCTCGATATTATATTCGCCGAGAGGGTTAAAAAGATCGCCCAGAGGCTTCCCGACCTCGATCTGATCGTGGCGACAAACGTGGGGAATTTTCTCCCGAAGATAAAGAGGGTGCTGGGAAAGCTCTTAAAGAAGCTCCCCTCGGGGGAGGTTACCCCCGTCGAGGGCAAAAAAGTCCTAGAATTCCCTGACATATTAAAGCCCGGGGCATACTCGGACGCGGCGCCGAAGGTCAAGATTTCCCCGGACGACATCGCTCTTATCATGTACACCGGCGGCACAACGGGAACCCCAAAGGGGGCGCTTTTGAGCCACAGGAACAACGTGGCGGAGATCCTCGTGTCAAACAAATACATGGAGTGGGACAAGGAGGTGGGGCCGGTTCTGTCCGCCTTTCCGATGTTCCACATCGCCGGAATGGCCTTCAACGAGTTCTCGGTCTACAACGGCTGGACACAGCTCCTCCTCCCTGATCCGAGAAATACGACCTTTCTATGCAAGCTCCTAGAGAAATACAGACCGCACCTGATAGCCAACGTTCCGTCCCTCTACTACCTCCTCCTCTCCGACCCAAAGTTCAAGACGCTGGACCACTCAGAGCTCGCACAGTGCATCTCGGCCGCCGCCCCCTTCCCGGTCGATTCCCAGAAGGAGCTGGAGTCTATCATCGGCAAGGAAAAGCTGATCGAGCTGTACGGGATGACCGAGACCGCAGCCATTACGGTAATGAACCCGATCAAGGGCAAGAAGAAGCTGGGAACGGTGGGTCTTCCGATGATTAATACAGACATAAAGCTCGTCGATCCCACAACGGGAAAAGAGGTAAAGCTAGGGGAGCCGGGAGAGATCCTCATCAAGTGCCCCCATCTTATGGTGGGGTATTTCAAAAACCCGAAGGAGACGAAAAACGCGATCGATAAGGATGGATACATGCACACCGGGGACGTTATGGTTCAGGACGAGGATGGGTATCTGACGATCGTCGACAGGACGAAGGATATGATAATCGTGAGCGGTTTCAAGGTTTTCTCCAAGAAGGTGGAGGACATCATGGCGACGCACCCCGCCGTCGAGATAATGGCCACGGTCGGTGTCCCAAATCCTGACAGACCGGGCTCGGAGATGGTCAGGGCCTATGTTACACTGTCACCATCCCTCGATCCTGAAACGGACAAGGAGGCCCTCAAAAAGGAGCTGATCGCCTACGCCAAGGAGAAGCTTGCCCCCTACGAGGTGCCGAAGGAGATCGAGATACTGCCGGAGATGCCCCTTACCAGCGTCGGTAAACTGGACAAGAAGGTGTTGAGATAATAAAGGGGCGGGAGGACGGTATGGGGCCGGTCATCTGTGGATTCGTTTGAATGATTAAAACAGGAGTGGGGCGGATTTGAAATCCGCCCCCTTTTTTTATATTCTTGACAAAAATAGTAATATTTAGCATAATAGTTAAAACGTCTCACAATGGTTGTGAGAAAAAAGCTCGTTTTTTATTAGGAGGAGATAAAAATGAAAAAGGGGAAGTTATTTATTTTGGCGGCCGCATTGGCGGCGCTTATTATGGCAATCGCCGTTGGCGTTGTTGTGGCGGAGGAGATGGCCACCCCCGAGGAGGTTATCGCCAAGGTCAAGGAGGCCGCGGATTTCCTCTCAAAAAACGGAGAGGCGGGCCTTGCCCAGTTCAACGATCCAAAGGGTCCCTGGGTCTATAAGGACACCTACGTCTTTGTTACCGACTGCTCAAAGGACGTTATGGTGGGCCATCCGATGAGCGGTGTTCTGGGCGCCAAGGTAAGCGGAATTATGGACAAGAAGGACGGGACTTATCCGGTGGGGGAGAATCTCTGCAAGGCGGCACAGAATCCCAACGGCGGCTGGGTGGAGTATTATTGGACCAAGCTGGGAAGCGACGCGCCCGTGAGGAAAATCTCCTATATGCTCAAAGTTCCGGGACAGCCCTACGAGGTCGGCGCCGGGATCTACGATGAGATGAAATCGTTGGACGAGTTGAACAAGATGATAAAATAGACTTTTGATGGAAAGTTTGGTCGAGATATGACGTTTATCTATAAGCTCAAACGAGATTATGAGGAGTCACGCGGGAGGCCGCGCGACTCCTTTTTTATACAATAGCTGTGGTTAAAATACTTGCTGACGCAGGCGGGTCGAAACTTCTTCTCTTTTTTTCCCGAGTAAAACCTTTTTGGCCGGGATCCTGCGGGGGGTGGGGGTAGGGGGACGGGACTATATCCCCTCTTCAAGGAGGTGCCTTACGTCATCGATCATAATGACGAACTTCTTGTTGCCGTTGTCCTCTATACAAAAATACTGCTCTCCGTCCCTTCTCGAGGCGGTCAGTTCCTTCCACGAATCGACCTCCCGGATGTGGTCGTCCGGAATTTTTTCCAACAGCTCGTGACCCTTAGGGGAGAAGTGGATATGGGCGTGTCCGTGTCCTTCTCCGTGTCCGATAAAGGCCCGGGTGTGATCTCCGCCGGTGTGTTCGTAAAATACACACTCGCTGAAATCCACGTTGAGGACCTTTCTGACCAGCCTCCTCAATTCGTCGAATTCCAGGTTGATCTCGTCCGGGATATCCGCCATGGTGGGGTAGTGTTTCTTCGGGATGATAATGATGTCGGAGGTGCTTTTTGACGCCATAAGGTAGAAATTATGGGTGTCAAAAAGGATATCCTCCGGTTTCGGATTGCAAAGCGGACAGGATTGATGATCGGTACTCATGGAATATCAATTACTATTTCGGACAGAAGAAACATTAAATTTAAAAGAGATATAAATTTACCAAATTAAACAGATCGCATTTTTTTAGATATCATTTTTTAAGTACGAAAAGGGATTCATTATGGGTTTCCTTGAGCTTCTCCCTGATGTTCTCCTCCAGCTCCTTTTCCACCTCGAGGAGGCTTATGAATACTCCCTGTCCCGTCGCCCCGTCGAAGGCGTCTCCCCGGTAGAGGACTATAAGCCTGCCGCCCGATGGTATAACGGGCGTATTCGAGAGTAGATTTTCCATGTCGGGAAAGAGGTCTTTCGATTTCTTGATCACCCTCGTAATCATATGAGTGGAGACCCCCTCCTCCCGAAGCTTCAGAATGGTCTTTATGCCTACCAGGTCCCGAAAAGTATAGAAGGTCTGTTTTCCCGTACCGTTTCCGGTCGCCTTCAGGAGATTCTTTCTCCAGTAGTAAAGCTGCTGACGGGTGATATTAAACAGCTCCATCACGAAGCTGGCGGGATAAGTCCGTTCCTTTATATTTTTTTGGCTATTATCGCTCTCTCTCTTCACTGATATCCACCTCCGTTTATATTACTTTTTAAAAATAATCCATTTTTAATGTCAAGTCAAGTAAAAAATTAAATCTGTTATTTTAGACTTTTTGTTCCTTAAGCCCCGATATCGTCGTTTTTATATATAGAAACTCTATCGAAATCTGCCCCCAAAATCGACCTCCATTAGTTATAATGAGCCGAGCGACCGTTTATTTTGACTACTCTCTTTTTACGGGCGGCGTGGAGTGGACGAGAAACACCCCTTTTTCAAGGAAATTCTTTGTGTTGTCGATCACATCCTTGTAGTAACAGATAAAGGTGTGCTGGTGGTCCAGGAGGATAAAATCGTTTGATCCTTTTAGGTACGTGCTCCAGACGCTCACCGTGCCGTCGTCGTCGCCGGGAATTCGCTCGGAGTATCCTTCCGTATCCCCCTTTCCCCCCGCGATTATGCCGAACTGGATATTGGGGGCGCCGCCGCACAGCTCGGTCAGGAAGTCCTCCCCCTTGGCCATCTCCAGTGCGCTGGGGCCGAGAAATTTGTCGGAGAGGGGAAACTCGCTGAAAAACTCGGCCGTGAACGCCCCCCGATTGGGTGGGGCTATCATAACCATCCGAGCGGCTTTGACCGGCCGGTACTTGTTGAGGTAACAGCGGGTAACCAGCCCCCCCATGCTGTATGTGACGAAGTATATCTCATAGTCCCCTTTTATCTTTGCCGTCTCCGAGACGATGGCCCTGTTTAAGAAATCGGCGTTCTCTTCCAGGCTCTTTTCCAGGCTGGGATAGGTCTCGTTGATGACGAGGTATCCTTCCAATTTAAGCTCTTTTTCGAGGAAGTTCATCGAGTACTTGGTCCTCATAAAGCCGTGCACCAATACGACGACCTTTATGGCGTTCTCGTCGGGGAGTTTTGCCTTAGGGGATGAGGGGGCGGCAAAGGTTATTGACGCAAAAATAAGCAGTGACAGTAGAGATCGAATTTTCACTTTTATCAATTTATAACGCAAGTTCTATAAAAATATCCTCAGGACAAGTAATTATTTTAAAGCTTTTTCTTCGTTCTGTCAAATTTTCTTGGAATTATCTTGAAATAAAAAAGAGTAGATGTTAAATTACTCCGATATCTGTCTATTTAGGGAGATTTTAATTGTCCTTTCCGCGCACACGAATGAGACGCCTCAGGATAAAAGAGGGCATTAGAGACATGGTGGCGGAGACCAGGCTCGATGTCAAGGATCTCATCTATCCTATGTTTGTGGTTCACGGAAAAGATATCAAGGACGAGATTCCCTCGATGCCCGGCTGCTTCCACCTGTCCCTCGATCGTCTTGTCGAGGAGGCCGGAAGGATAAATAAACTGGGCATCCCCGCCGTTATCCTTTTCGGCCTCCCGAAGGTGAAGGACGAGGTGGGAAGCGAGGCCTACGATAAGGACGGGATAATTCAACGCTCCATCAAGGCCCTTAAAGACAGTCTGCCGAAGCTGTTGGTCATAACCGACGTGTGTCTCTGTGACTATACGAGCCACGGCCACTGCGGGATCGTGGTGGACGGCGAGATAAAGAACGATCCTACCCTCGACCTCCTGGTGAAGATTGCCGTCTCCCACGCGAGGGCGGGATCGGATATGGTGGCCCCGTCCGATATGATGGACGGAAGGGTGGGGGCGATAAGGGTGGGTCTGGAGAAGGAGGGATTCAGAAACACCCCCATCATGTCGTATGCCGCCAAGTACGCCTCGAGCCTCTACAATCCTTTCAGGGACGCGGTGGATTCCGCCCCGGCCTTCGGCGACAGGCGCTCGTATCAGATGCAGATCCCGAACGCCAGGGAGGCGATGAGGGAGATAGAGCTGGACATCGAGGAGGGGGCGGATATCGTGATGGTAAAGCCGGCCGTCGCATATCTCGATATCATCTTCAGGGTCAAGGATCGCTTCGACCTCCCGGTCGCCGCCTATAACGTCAGCGGGGAGTACTCGATGGTAAAGGCCGCCGCGAAGGAGGGCTGGATCGACGGGGAGAGGGTCATGATGGAGATGCTGACCTGCATCAAGAGGGCGGGGGCCGATATGATCCTGACCTACTTCGCCCCCGAGGCGGCAGAGCTCCTGGCGGATATTTAGGGGGGAGTCGGCGCCATAACTTATGCTTTGCTGATGTGGGATACCCCCTATTTAATGAAGCATATGCGGCTGTTTTAGAGGGGAGCAGGGCATTTTCCGTAGACGGCCGAGGGCTTTCCACTCTTGAGACCATCCCGTTGGCCCTTCGGCCTTTTTACTTTTTTGATATATGATATAATATCGTAGAATTGGAGAGATCCAAGGCTGTTTCGACACCCACTTTTTTAAGAAGCCCAAATTTGAAAAATCATGATAAAAACGAGTCGGGCGGGTCGGGACCGAGGCTGATTGCCTGGGAGATTACCCGCTCCTGCAACCTTGCCTGCGACCACTGCAGGGCCTCCTCGGAGATGGGGCCTTACCCGGGGGAGCTTACGACCGAGGAGTCGCTTAAGCTCATAGGTGATATCGCCGAATTTTCAAATCCCATCATGATCCTGACCGGGGGCGAGCCGTTGATGAGGGAGGATGTCGCGGTAATCGCAAGGGCGGGGACGGAGCTGGGGTTGAGGATGGTCCTTGCCACCAACGGGACCCTCCTTTCAAGGGAGAGGGCGAAAGAGCTTCTTAAGGCCGGCATCAAGAGGGTGTCGATCAGCATAGACGGAAAGAACGCAAAGTCCCACGACGACTTGAGGGGTGTCCCCGGGGCATTTGATGGGGCGATCTTCGGTGTCGAGAGCGCAAGGGCGGAAGGACTCCCCTTTCAGATAAACACTACCATCACGAGAAGAAACATGGGCGAGCTTTCCGAGATGGAGGATCTTGTCCGTCGTCTGGGGGCGGTCGCCCACCATCTCTTCCTCCTCGTCCCCACGGGGAGGGGGAGGGATATGGCCGAAGACTCCCTCGACGGCGAGGAGTACGAGCGGATATTGAGGGACATATATCGATACGAGAGGGAGGCCCCCCACGAGGTAAAGGTCACCTGTGCGCCCCAGTATATGCGGATAAAGAGGGAGATGGCCCTGATAGACGGTATCGATATCGATTCGATGGAGAAGGCGGCTTCGTCAGCTCACGGGCACCCCGGCGACGGTAGTGATCTGTCCGCCTCAACGAGGGGATGTCTCGGCGGGATATCCTTCCTCTTTATCTCCCACGACGGCGATACACAGCCCTGCGGCTACCTCGAGGTCTCGGGCGGGAGCGTCAGGGAAAGGCCGATTAGGGAGATATGGGAGAAATCGGAGCTCTTTTTACGCCTCAGGGACTATTCCCTTCTGACCGGCAAGTGTGGCAGGTGCGAATACGTCGATGTCTGCGGCGGATGCAGGGCGAGGGCCTACTACCATAGCGGCGATTATCTCGCCCCGGAGCCGTTGTGTCCGTACGTCCCAAATCGCCTTGAAAAAGGGAGGGCAAAGGGGAACACCAAGGTTAATATAAAGTAGGCAAATAATACACTATATATGGTATTTTATTAAGATAATATAACTACATATACACTTTTCTCTTTACATAGTCGGTAAAATATGGTACTAAATGCCTAAAAGTTCTACCGATGAAAATAAAAAAATTAGAGATTCTCGGCTTCAAGTCCTTCATTGACAAGTCGACCCTCACGTTTCCCAGGGGAATCACCGCCGTGGTGGGGCCTAACGGCTCCGGCAAGTCGAACATCGTTGACGCCATAAAGTGGGCCCTGGGGGAGCAGAGCGTTAAGTCGCTTCGGGGTAAGGCGATGGAGGATATCATATTCAACGGCTCCGGGGAAAAGAAGCCCCTGGGGATGGCCGAGGTCACCCTTACGTTCACCCACGCCGACGGCATTGTCCCGCAAAAATTCTCCACATATCACGAAATAACGGTCAGGAGGAGGATCTACCGCTCCGGGGAGAGCGAGTATTTCCTGAACAAGACGCCCTGTCGATTGAAGGACATCAGCGGCCTCTTTATGGGCACGGGCGTCGGCGCAAAGACCTACTCCATAATCGCCCAGGGACAGATAGGGAGCATAATCTCCGCCCGTCCGGTAGACAGGAGGGTCTTTATCGAGGAGGCGGCGGGGATAACCAAATATAAGGCCAAGAAGATAGAGGCGATAAGGAAGATCGAGTCGACGAGGAACAACCTCTTGAGGATCGGCGACATAATCGGTGAGGTCAAGCGGCAGATGGACTCCCTGGCCCTGCAGGCGAAAAGGGCCGAAGAGTATAAGGAGCTTAAGGGGAGTCTCAAGAGGTCCGAATTGATGGAGGCCTCAAAAAGCTACATGCGCCTTTCGGAAGAGATAGACTCCGAGCAAAAGAAGCTTGTGAGCGTAGAGGAAGAGGAGGCGGTCGCCGAGGCCAGGCTGTTGGTCGTCGAGGGGAAGATGGAAGAGATGAAGGCCTCGTCGCTGGAGGTGGAGGAGCACTTTGCCCAGGTACAGAGGCGCTTCTTCACAAACGAGACCGAGATAAAGACGGTGGAGGAGTCGGTCAGGCATCTGAAGGAGAGGATCGAGTCGACGAGGCGGAGAAACGAGACACTGGAGGGGGAGAGGGGCGAGCTTGAAGGCTTCATTGAGGAGACGTCCGGGCGGATAGAGGCCCTCGAGGGCCGCATCCTGTCGTCTCAGGAGGAGGCGGAATCCCTGATGGGCGGTCTGAGAGAGATAGAGGGGAGGCTCTCCGATATTACGACGGTGGTCGACGATCTCGCTGCAAGGAGCGATGAGCTCCAGAAACGGCGGCTTGTCGAGGCCTCCCGGATATCGGAGCTGAAAAACGGCATCGACTCGGCCGTCAGATTGATAGAGAGGTTCACCGGGCTGATCGCCGAGAGGGCCAGCGAGCTCGGGTCCCTTAAAAACGAGATGACGAGGCTCAACACCCTTGTGGACGAGAGGTCGTCCGAGAGGGATCGTGTGGAAGCCGAGGTCAAGAATTGTGAGGAGACCCTCTCCGATCTGGATCTGAAAATCGAGGGCTTAACGAAAAGGGAGGCGGAGGTCTTAAGGGAGAGGGAGGGGGCGGAGTCGAGGCTGGCCAGGGCGGGCTCAAGGCTCGAAGCCCTTTTAGAGATGGAGAGGAACTACGAGGGGCTGAGCGAGGGCGTAAAGGGGGTGATGACCGGAAAGGAGGAGGGGGTAATCGGGATATTTTCCGATTTCATAGAGACGGACGAGATGCACGAGAGGGCGCTGGAGGGGTATCTGGGGGAGGCGGTGTCGGCGGTTGTTGTCAGGGGCGTGGAGGATGCCAGAAGGCAGATCGACCGCCTGAAGAGGGACGGCTCGGGAAGGGCGGTCTTCATTCCGATAGGGGATTTAAACGGGAGGGGTGACGGAGCGTCCCTCTCTGACCGCGGCGCCCTCGGCAGACTGAAGGAGAGCGTGAAGGTCAAGGAGGGGGGGGGGAAGGGGGGAATGGGAGGTGATATCCTCTCGTTTTTCGGCGACGCCCACCTCGTCGATACGCTGGAGAGCGCCCTGAGGATATGGGAGGAGAGAAAACCGAGTTTCCCGATAGTTACGCTGGACGGCGAGCTGGTGACCCCGGAGGGGCTCATCTTCGGGGGAAGCAGGGAGGGGGGGTTCAGTGTCCTTAAAAACAGGAGGGAGAGGGAGGCCCTGAAGGGGGAAGTGGTGGGGCTGGAGAGGGGACTGAAGGATATCGAAGAACGCCTCGAACAGACGAGGGATGAGCTTTCCTCGGCAAAGGCGGATTTCAAGAGGGAGGAGAAGGGGCTGGCTGATCTTAAAATAAGGTCACAGACGCTCAAGGCGGAGCTCGAGGCGGCAACAAACGACAGGGCGCGGGTCGAAAAGGCGACGGCGGAGATGGAGGCGGCGGTTAAAAAAGAGTCGGATGAAATAGCGAGGCTCAAGTCGGAGCGGGAGAGATTCCTCGATGAGCTTAAGGGCGCCGAGGAGAGCGAAGAAAGACTCAATGCGGATGACGAGTCTCTGAGGTCCGATCTTCAGGATAAGAGAAGGGTGATTAGGGAGGTTGAGGGGGAGGAGACCGAAGCGAAGCTCTCCTTGAATAAGGCGATCGGCCAGAAGGAGCACCTTACGGAGTCGCTGGAGGAGCTGAAGAGGCAGATAGGGCGCGCCGGGCGGGACAGGGACAACAAGACGAAGACCATCTCCGAAGGAGAGGCGGAGATTGTGGAGTTTACGGACAGGATTGCTGAAAGCGAGAGGGAGCTATCGGAGAAGATCGTTACCTCAAAGGAGCTCGAGGACAAGCTTCGAGACGCCAGGGCCGAGGTGGACGGCGGGCTGTCGAGGGAGAAGGCCCTCGATGATGAGCGGAAAAAATCCCAGGGGGAGCTGGCGGCGGTCAGGGAGGGCCTTCAGCAAAAGAGGGATGAAATCAGGGAGCTCGAGTGGGAGCTGGAGAGACTGACGGCGAACATCAAGGAGAGGTACAACGAGGAGATCGGTGAGACCTACATGAATTATATATCTGAGAAGATCGACGACGTCGATCTCAGTGAGGAAATAGAGAAGCTGAAGAAGAAGATAGACAAGTTCGGGGAGGTCAACCTGCTGGCGATTTCGGAGTACAACTCCCGGATGGAGAGGTACGAGTTCCTTAAAAGCCAGGAGTCGGACCTCCTGGATTCGATCGACTCCCTTAACAAGACGATCAAGAAGATCGACAAGAAGTCCAAGGAGCGGTTTCTAAATACCTTTGACCAGATAAACGAAAAATTCGGGGAGGTCTTTCCCCGTCTCGTCCCGGGGGGGAAGGCAAAAATAGTCCTGACGGATCAAGAAGATCCTCTCGAGAGCGGGGTGGAGATAATGGCCCAGCCCCCGGAAAAGAGGCTTTCGAGCATTACTCTCCTTTCGGGGGGAGAAAAGGCGCTTACCGCGATTGCTCTTGTCTTTTCGATATTCTTGATAAAGCCGACTCCCTTCTGTATGATGGACGAGGTGGACGCCCCGTTGGACGATATCAATATCGAGAGGTTCGTCGAGCTGTTAAAGGAGATATCTCTGACCTCTCAGGTAATCCTTATCACCCACAACAAGAAGACCATGGAGATGGCAGACACCCTTTACGGGATTACCATGGAAGACCCGGGCGTCTCCAAGATGGTCTCGGTCAAGCTTACGGATCACGGAGGATTGAGTGTTGTATCTTGAGGCAATAAAAAAGCTCGTGGAGAGAATCCCCGGGGCGACCGGATGTATAATGGTCGACAACAACGGGGAGGAGATAGTCGTGTATGCCAAGGACAATGAGTATCAGATGAAGCTCCTCGGAGCGCATATGGTCCCCATTCACAAGCGCCTCGAGGCCATATCTCAAAGGATCGATTCCGGGGACTATACCGAAATAGTCGTAAGAACCGATAACTTCTACATCATAACCTCCTCAATCGAAAAAGAGAACTATCTGATCTTGAGGCTTGCGCCAACCCCAAGCATAACTCCTTCCATAATGAATCTCAAGGAGGCCGTAAGGGATATTATCGAGGAAGGCTGATGTCGAAAGGTAGTTTTGTTTCCCGCCTTGCCAGAGGCCTGAGCGGCACACGAAAGAGCTTTACAGAGGGCGTTGACCTGTTGGCCGCGGAGCGCGAGAGGTTGAGCGAAAACACCTTCGACAGGATCGAGGAGATCCTCCTGACGTCGGACATAGGAGTGAAGCTTACCGAGACTATCATCGAAGATATATCCGGATGGGCCAAGAAAAACAAACCGACCAAATCGGGACTTGTCGATGAGATTAATCGTTTGCTCCTCTCGATCCTCAACGGATCAGAGGGGGGATTGATAAAAAGCTCAAAACCGCCCACTGTCGTCCTCGTCGTGGGGGTAAACGGGACTGGAAAGACCACCACCATCGCAAAAATAGCAAATCACCTGTTGTCCGAGGGAAACAGCGTACTTCTGGCCGCGGGGGACACCTTCCGCGATGCCGCCATAGAGCAGTTGATCCTCTGGGGGGAGAAAGTGGGCGTACAGGTCATATCGCAGGAGCGCGGCTCGGACCCCGCATCCGTTGCCTTCGACGCCCTCGAGCGGGCAAAGGCTAGGCAAGTCGATTACATTTTCGTGGACACGGCCGGGAGGCTTCACACGAAGTACAATCTGATGGAGGAGTTGAAGAAGATAAAAAGGGTCCTCAAAAAGGGGGTACCGGACGCCCCCCACGAGACCCTCTTGGTCCTGGACGCATCCATCGGGCAGAACAACATCGTTCAGGCCAGGAAATTCTCTGAGGAGATCGGGATTACGGGGATAGCGATGACCAAGCTTGACGGAACCGCCAAGGGGGGGGCGATCTTCCCCCTCTTCGATGAGCTCAAGATACCCATTAAATACGTGGGTGTTGGAGAGGGTGTGGACGACCTGGATCGATTCGAGCCGGATAAATTTGTGGAGGCTCTTCTGAGCGAGGATTAGGATAGGAAGAGCTCCTTTCCTATCAAACGGGAGCTTAATAATAGTATAGTTTTATAAATTCCTTGACTTTTTTCCCAGAAAATGGATAATTGGGATGTGTGGGGTTTCAAATCTGATGTTTGGGATCCAAGGGAATTAAAATGAAATGGACTTCGATAGGTTCAAGGTTTTAGAAGAGAAGATAGATTTACTTGTAAAAAGGTGCTCTGAGCTCAAGGATGAGAATCTCAGGCTCAGCCAAACATTGGCTCAAAAAGATCTGGAGGTTAGAGAACTTCGAAAGGAGATAGAGAGGATAACATCGGGAAGGGAAGAGGCCGATTCAAGGATTGAAGACCTCTTGAAGAAGATGGAGATGGTGTAATGTGGGGACAAGTTTGTTGATTTGGGGACCGGGGGGCGGGTAGGTTTTCATGTCTGAATGGGGAGGGGGGATTGGTGGATTGTGAAAGGGGGGGTGTGGGGCCGGGGGAGTGAATTAGGGGGTAAAGGGGAAGTGAGCGGTGAGATGGGGAGGGATAGGTCTAAAGGGGTGGGCGGTCTTGTGGTTTTAGTTGGGGGGTGTGGGCATTGGGCGGGCCTTATGGGCCACAGGCTATGTAAGGTTTTTCGATCGATCGTTTTTGCGCAATGCTGGCAGATATAAAGGGTTAAAGTGAAATTGGGATGTATGGGACTAATAGACAGTGGAGATGCTTCGAGGGTTCAGCGTGTGTCGAGGAGCGGGGATTAGAAAAAGAGAGTAGCCCTTAATATCATATAGACTGTTCTCCCAAACCGGAGGAGTTATTGCAGCGCAGGAAAAATTGCCGAAAAGATGAATCGGGGCCGTAAACGGCCGCGTCCCTCTCGATATTAAAATAGGAAAATACTCTATTTCCCTTCCTTGTCCTTTTAATCTAATAATTAAATAACAAACTTATTTATCCGCCCGATGCTTTTTATCGGGTCCGTTTAATTAATTTTCATGCCCCCTGCGGTGTACGTGATGGATGAGTTAATTTTGAGCCAACACAAACAAACTGGGAGCTGTCCCTTGCTGTGGTGTGTATGCCTTTCTATTAAGAAGGAAACCTAAAACAGTAATATGGCGCCCACCTGTTATATGCAGGTTCAAGTGAGACCAACACACGGCACCCGGCGGGGGGCATGATCCTGAAAGTTGATTTAAGAATTTGGATAAGGCAGAGCTGAGACGATCTATACTCAACCATAGAGAGGGTTTAGATAAAAAGGAGGTTGCTCGAAAAAGCGGGACAATTTGCCGGAAATTGATGGAAAACCCGTTTTTTGTGGAAGCGTCGTGTTTGGGAACATACTCTCCCATAAGGAACGAGGTAAACACCCAGGAGATTTTTCATTCCGCAAAGAGCCTGGGAAAAAGGGTGGGATTTCCGGTGACGTTGACCTCTATCAGAAAGCTCCTCTTCTTTGAGGTTCAGGACTTGAAAGAGCTTTCCTTAGGCGCGTTCGGAATAAATGAGCCGCCCTTTTTGGAGAAGAGCTTGATATCCCTCGATGATATTGACCTCCTGGTACTGCCGGGCATCGCCTTTGATGAGCGGGGATATCGAGTGG
>CAZIWT010000070.1:0-17112 GCA_964542895.1 uncultured Thermodesulfobacteriota bacterium | reverse complement strand
CTCTTTCCCTTTTTTCCCCATCCCCCGCACCTCGGCGTTAAACGAGCTTGGAGAGATCCTCCACGGCCCTCTTCATATCGAGGAATATAATGCCGAGCTTTGCGTCCTTCCTTACGAGCGTTGTGAGAACGGCGTCCTCGCCCGCGTTCATGAGCAGCACATATCCGTTCACTCCCCTGATGAAAACCTGGTCGAGCTTACCCCTGTTCAGCTCCTGGGCGGTCCTTTCACCGAGGGAGAGCATGGCGGCCGACATTGCGGCGACCCTGTCCTCTTCGACATCCTGGGGAAGGGCCGAAGCCATGATAAGGCCGTCTACGCTGACTATAGCGGATGCCTCTATATCCGGGGTACCGGCTTCCAGGTCCTTCAAGATATTTGTCATGCTTTCTGTTCTGCTGGCCATTTAGACCTCCTTTCATCTCTTTATTTCAAGATTTTTCATTCTTTCCTTTTGTATTCCGAAAGAACTATTTTCTCTTTGCCTCGCTTTTGGCTTTTGCTTCTCTCTCCGCAAGTTTTTTCAGATTGAACTTGACCATATCGTTTTCCGGCTGGAGTTTTAGGGCCTCGTCCCACTCCTTTTTTGCTTTTTTGAAATTATTCTCCTTTAGATAGATGAAGCCCATATCGAGGTGTTTAAAGAATTCCGACAGGTCCTCCTCTTTCTCATCCGTTTTTACGGCCGTCTTTTTCCCGGCGGTCGGTTTTGACGCCTCGTCCGCGATTCTCAGGCCCTCCATGACGAGAAACTGCCAGTCCTTTTCGATTGTATTTTTCTTCGGGGCATCCGCCCTTGTGGACGCGAACGTGCCCTCCGGCCAGCTCAGGATTTGATAGAACGCGTCCTCTCCCGCGGCATTGCCGGTCTCCGCGTGAATGATTTTTCCATCGTTGAAAAAGATTTTCCCCTCCCTCGCCCCGCTCTTTATTGAGAGGGAAGAGCTTGACTTGCCGAGACATTTCATCTGGATGACGTCTGTGAGGAGGAGGTCAGAGAGCTGTCCCTCGAATCCCTTTCTCTCCTCCTTCAGGGTGTCTATTATGATTTTTCTGATCTCTTTTATCTCGAAGGGTTTTTCTATGTAGTAGAGGGAGCCCCTCATATTTGCTTCTCTCTGAACGCTTGGAGACCCGTAGGCTGTAATAATTATGACCTTTACATCCGGGTATTCCTTTCTTATTTTACTGAGCAGGTCGAGTCCGGAGATTCCCGGCATTCGGATGTCTGTTATGACGAGTTTTATATTTTTTTGGGCTCCCAGCACCTTCAGGGCGTCTTCGGCGCTGTTTGCAACGATTACCTCGAACTTGTCCTTATCCTTGGAGAAGCTTTTGGACATGCTCCACGTAAGGGTTTCCTCGTCATCAACTATCAAGACTTTGTCAAGATCGGCCATACTATAATCTCCTAATCTTACGACCCTTCGTTCCGTTGTCCTAATCTTACGATACTTCGACCCGTTACCCGTTGTTATATAAATGCAATTATTGTGCCAAAGTGGCCACGGGCGGGGATGTTGCGGTATTTTTTTGGAGGGGAAAATGTCAATGATTACTGCACATTAGAGAGAGCTCTCGGCAAGGTATTTCTATCGAAAATTTTTTTCGGATTGATCGGCCCGGCGACCGGAAATCGGACAATCGGGGTGTCCCAAAATCGGACACTATTCCATCTCGTAGCGTCTGATCTTTTCAAAGAGGGTAGAGCGGGAAATGCCCAGGATCTTCGCGGCCTCGGATTTATTCCCTGAGGTATGGTGGAGCACTTTTTTTATGTGATCCCGCTCCACTTCCGATATCTTCTTCAGGCCCTTCCCACCCGGCACTTCCTCACCCCCGACCAACTCCATCGGCAGGTTTTCAACCAAGAGCTCATCGGAGTTAGAGAGGATAATGGCGCGCTCGATCACGTTCTTGAGCTCCCGGACGTTCCCGGGCCAATTGTAGTTCATGAGGATATTTTGGGCCTCCTTGGAGACGGTTCGGACGTTTTTCCTCAGTTCCTTATTTGCCATGGATAGGAAGAGGCCTATGAGCTCGGGGATATCCTCCGCCCTGTCCCTCAAGGGCGGGACCTCGATAACCATTACCTTCAGGCGATAATAGAGGTCGTCCCGAAACCTGCCCTCCGAGACGAGCAGGGAGAGGTCCTGGTTCGTCGCGGTGATAACCCTGACATCCACCTTTATCTCTTTAACGCCCCCGATCGGATTGAACGTCTGGGTCTCCAAAAACCTGAGGAGCTTCGGCTGAAGGGAGAGCTGCATCTCCCCGACCTCGTCCAGAAAGAGGGTGCCGCCGTGGGCGAGCTCGAAGAGACCCTTCTTGTTCTCCTTTGCGTCGGTAAATGCTCCCTTCTTGTAACCGAAGAACTCCGACTCCAGGAGGTTTTCTGGGATTGCGCTGACATTTATTTTCACCAGCGGAGAATCCCTTCTGTCCGACGCCCTGTGGATGGCCGTTGCCACCAGCTCCTTTCCGGTGCCGCTCTCCCCGACCACAAGCACCGGCGTCCTGGGCGTCTCCGCAACCACGTTGATGAGCTCCTTGAGCGCCCTCATCTTCGGGCTATTGCCCACAATCTCCGTGTGCTCGGCCCCCCTCGCCCTTCTTAAGGTTGTAAGCTCGCTCTTGAGCCTCGAATCCTCTAGGGTCTTATGAACGATGAACTTAAACTCGTCCAGCTCGAAGGGCTTCTGTATATAGTCGGAGGCCCCTTTCTTCATTGCGTTGACCGCCACCGTTACATCCGAATAGGCGGTCATAACGAGTATCGGTATGTCAGGCTCGAACTCCTTGATCACCTTCAGCAGGTCCAGGCCGTCCATATCGGGCAGTCTTATATCCAGAAGCACGAGATGAACGACGGAGTTCTCAATGAGCTTTCTTGCCTCGGCTCCGGTCGCGGCCGAAAGCGCACTGAAACCCTCCCCACCAAGGACCTTCTTGAGGGAGTCCGACATCAACTGGTCGTCCTCAACGATTAAAACAACTGGTTTCATTTTTTATGACATTGCGGGGAGAGTAATAACAAAATTTGCGCCCTTCCCTTTCTTGCTCTGCACGACTATATTGCCGCCGTGTTTTGTAACAATTCGGTAAGTTATAGAGAGTCCGAGGCCGACCCCCCTCGCCCTAGTTGTAAAAAAGGGGTCGAATATTTTGTCGATATGTTCTTCGTCGATACCGATACCGGTATCCGTCACAGTAATTTCCAATAGATCCTCTTTCTTTCCCCCCTTGTTCTTCACGGTGATTGAAATCTTTCTCTCCTTCGATTCGCCCATGAAGTTAATAGCGTTCAAGAAGAGATTCAGAAACACCTGCTGGAGCTGGGAGAAATCCGCATAGACGGGAAATGGATTTTGACCGTATTTTTCCACAACCTCGATCTTGTTGTTTTTTATATCCTTGTTTAAAAGGAGGAGAACCTCCCTTATAACCTCCCTTATGTCGCAGTTGGTGAGCTCCGGCTTTTTCGGCCTTGCAAACGAGAAGAATGTTCTGAGCATCAAATCTAGGCGGTCTATCTCCTTTACTATCCTGCTCAAGAACTCCCTTTTCGGATCCGACTCCTCAATCTCCTCTTCCATCGCCTGGGCGGTGGTCTTTATGGCGGCAAGGGGATTTCTGATCTCGTGGGCTATACCGGACGAGATTTCCCCCAAGGAAGAGAGCCTGTCCATTCTCAGAATCTCCTCCTGCATTCTGTGGATCTCCGTCAAATCCTTGAATGTAATGATATGACCTCCCACACCACCTCCGTCATCGGAGAGGGCGGCCGTGCTGAAGCCGATGGAGATTCCCTCGCCGTTCTCCTTCCTGGCGTTCGTCTCCTTGCCCATACTTACCTCCCCAGCCTTAAACTTGGATGATACAATATATTTGTAGTCACCGGGACTGAAGATCTCTTTTAAATCCAGTCCGATGACCTTCTCCTTTTTGTAACCCAGAATATCCTCCGCCGACTTGTTGAAGTAGGTGATCTTGCCGTTTTTATCGATGGAGATAAGGCCGTCCTGAACAACCTCGACCATGCTCTCGGTAAACTGTCTCAGGGCTTCCAGCTCTTCGGTCGCTTTCTTCATAAAATAAGACCTTCTTAAAATTCAATCACGTTCTATTCGATAATCCCGATTCTACGCGGCTCAAAAAGGATCTAAGAGGCTCCCTCTGTTTGTATAGTATCAAATCCAAATATCAATTGTCAAATATCAATTGCCGGCTGAATTACCGGTTAAATTTATATGAATCGCCTCCTAAAATCATTGATTTTTATCGCCGTTAGTGATATTAATGACCGATGGAGAGATGTTCGCCTTCCATAAAATATTTAAGGAGTGTAGCGATGACAAAAACCGGCATAGTTGCAGACCCGATATACATAGAACACAAAACAGGCAAGTTCCACCCGGAAAGCCCGGAGAGGCTTGAGGTGCTTTATAAAATGCTCGAAGACGACGATATTTCAGGGAAGTTCGTTTCCATCTCCCCTAGAAAGGCCGCCCGGGAAGAGATCGAGCTGATCCACAAACCCTCCTATTTCAACAGGGTCGCCGCCACCGCAGGCAAGTCCCACTCCTCACTGGACCCGGACACCCAGACCTCGGAGAAGTCGTTCGAGGCGGCCCTCTTTGCCGCCGGCGGCCTGCTGCTGGGGATAGACAACATGATCGAGGGGAAGCTCGACAACGTCCTGGCCCTGGTGCGCCCGCCTGGACACCATGCCGAGGCGGACCGGGGGATGGGCTTTTGTCTCTTCAACAACGCCGCCATCGCGGCGCTCTACGCGATAAAAAATCACTCCATAAAAAGGGTCTTGATCTGCGACTGGGACCTCCACCACGGAAACGGAACCCAACACTCATTCTGGGAAGACGACCGGGTCCTTTACTTCTCCACCCACCAGTTCCCCTACTACCCGGGGACCGGAGGCCTGAGAGAGGTGGGCGGCGGAAAGGGAGAGGGATTTACCGTCAACGTTCCTCTGAACATCGGAAACGGCGACGCCGAATACTACAAGATATTCAAAAAAGTCCTGGAGCCGATAGCCGAAGAATACAAGCCGGAGCTCGTGATCGTGTCGGCCGGCTTTGACATATATTTCAAGGACCCGCTGGGAGGGATGCAGGTCACGCCCCAGGGCTTTGCGGCTCTCGCCCAGGTACTCATGTCTATCGCCGAGAAGAGCGCCGGGGGGAAACTCCTCATAACGCTGGAGGGTGGATACCACCTCGGGGGGCTGAGGGACGGGGCCAAAAGCGTCATCAACGAGCTGATGGGAAAAGACTCGACCGATCCCGACATAACAAAAAAAGACATCGACGACGCCTTCGGAAGGATTTCAAACGAGATAATAGAAGCGGCCGTATCTGTCCAAAAGAATTACTGGAAGTGCTTCTGATCCGAAGGAGTTGTAGGATTTTTTTCCATTTCCGAAAGTGGGGGGAAATCGTCTTTTCTCACCCTTCCACCACCTGAAAAGGCATCTCAGGGGGAAAGGGCGATCAGAACGCTGGCTTAGTGTGCCCACTCAATGTTTAATATCACCATGTCGCCCATATTGAAATATCGCCAAATCGCCATATAGATATGTCGATACAAAAATCGAGCCGATTCACCTCGACTTACCATACATGCTCCCGATGAGTAAACTACAGCATCGAAAAACCAATGGTTTACTAAATGACAGAGCAAACGAAATGATATAACCGGAATTTAATGAACGTCGTAAAAAGATGGCAAGACTTTTTTCAGGCCCCTTTCAGCCCTTCCTCGAAGACAAATTTGTCGAGCTTATCTCAAAGATAAAGGGGGAAGACCCGTTCGTCCCCATAACGATAATCACCCCCACGGGGACGCTCCTGAAAAGGCTGACGACGCTTATTGCCGCACCAACCTCCGGCAGCGAAGAGCGGGCCTGGATCAACCTCCACTTCTTCACGTTCTACACGCTCTCCGAGAAAATCCTTAAGGCACTGGGATTCGACCCATCGAGGCCGGCCACAGGCAGCGCCCTGCGCAGCCTGATAAAAGAGATACTGGTAAATGCGGCCGTGGAGGATGAAGTCGCTAAAAGCCTGGCTACCTACGACAGCTACATCGACCGCCTCCTGGGCCTCTTTTCCCGATTGACCTCCTACAAGGTCCCGGCATTGAAAGTCGGGGGCGGTCTCGAAGACACCGTCCTCTCCCTCTTTAACAAATACAACGAGACAAAAGAGGGCGGGGAAACGAGCGGAAGCCCGATTTACACGGGGGAGGAGATCATAAGACTCGCCTCGCAAAAGATCGGCGACTACAAAGACAATCCGCTTTTGAGAAACGTAATCCTCTATGGATTTTACGACCTGAATCCCCTCCAGCGAGATATTGCCGGAAAACTGAATGACATGGGAGACCTTTTTATCTTTTCACCATTAACAGGAAAAGAGCCCGCCTCAAAATACGCCCGGACGACGCTCGATTTCTTCCGCTCACAGGTAAAAGAGGATGACGGCGAGATTACGGACGCCGACCCCGACGACAGGGGGCCCCTTTTCGCCCTGTCAAGCCGCCTCTTTTCGACCGAGGCAAAGAGCGGGGTAGATCCGAAAGGGTCGATCAGGGTAGTCACCGCCTCCGGGGAATCGGGCGAGGCCACCGCCGTCGCCGTCGAGATCCTCCGCATCAGGGAGGAGTTTCCCGAACTCAAATGGAGGGAGATAGGAGTCTCCATGCGCGACCTCACGACCCAAAGGGAAAACTTGAGGTCGGTCTTCGAGAGGTACTCGATCCCGGCTTGTTTCGACGGCGGGATCCCCCTCGAAACATATCCGGAGGTGGGGACTTTTTTGAACCTCCTCTCCGTCTGCGCAACGAAGCTGAAGAGAAAGGAGATATCGACCCTCCTCTTCTCCGACTATTTCTCCTGGCCGGGGATTCCCAGGGAGGAAGAGGAGTGGGTCAGGGACAACTCCCACCTCGCCGAGGCGATCGCCAGGGACGCCGGGGTCGTCTCCGGCGCAAACGAGTGGAAAAAGGCCTGGGAGGAGGGGAAATCGCAAATATCAATCGACGACTACAGCGATGAGGACGAGGCCTCCCGAAAATCCAGGATGGAGAGGCGCTTGGAGATGGAGAGGTTCAAGCTTCTCACGAGAGAGGCGATATCGGGCCTGATCGACGACATTGCGGGTATCCCCGATTCCTCTACCCCAGAAGAGTACTCCGGGAGATTTTTGGAGATCCTCCTGAAATATATCTTACCGCGTGTGGACGACACCCCCCCCTACGAGGCGGTAGAGGAGATAATCTCCTCGATGGAAGATATCGGAAAAAACCTCCCCGTCTCGAACAACAAAATATCAATAGCGCTCAACGATTTCATCTCTCTTCTGAAAAAAGAGATCACGGAAGCGAGGGTCGTCTCCAACCGGGACACTGACGGCGTCTTCGTCTCCTCGGTCATGGGAATAAGGGGGCTCTCGTTTACGACGCTGTTTATCATGGGACTGAACGAGGGGACGTTTCCGAGAACCTTAAGGGTCGACCCCCTCATATCGGAGCATACGAGAAGTGAGCTTGGCCTCCCCACGGCAAGGGAACGCCTCGGGGAGGAGAGGCTCCTCTTCGCTCTGGCCGTAAGATCGGCCGAGGAAAAGCTTATTCTTTCATACCAGCGAAGCGACGATTCGGGGAGAAAATCGATATACTCGGTTTTCTTGAGGGAGCTCCTCACAAAGGCGGAGACCGGGGGCAGGAGATGGCACGACGTTTACGGGGATGAGGGAGTCCTCCCGGGAGACTCGGCCGTCCACTACCCGAGGCTTCTCCAAGCGGAGGGGAAATATTCAAAATATACCGAAAAAGATCTCCGGGTGTCGACCGCGCTCGGAAGCGGCTCTGTTGATGTAGAGAAGGTCAGGGGGGTCGTCTTGGAATCAAGCTTCCTGAAAGACGGGCTTATATCCTTAAACGCCAGGTCGATGGAAAAGCGGTTTTCGACCTACGACGGCGTCATCGGAAAGACAGACTCGATTCTCGAAAAGCTCCTCCCCATGAGCGCGGCGAAGCTCGAGACATACGCAGAGTGTCCCTTTCGATTTTTCATGAAATATGTGATCAAGGTCGACATTACCGAGGAACCGGCGGAGGAGGAGGACATCGAGGCGAAGGAGATCGGCACCATCTACCACGGGACGCTCGCCCGCCTCTATGGGATGTTAAAGGAGAAAAGGCTCTTTCCCTTGACCGACGGGGGGTTTAAAGAGGCGAAAAGAAGCCTCGGGGAGATTATCGAGGATTACGTAAAAAAGAAGCTGGCAGGCAGGATTCCGAGGCTCGTCGTAAGGGCGAGGAGGGAGCTTTTAGAGGAGACGCTGGGGAGATTTATCCGTCGGGAGTTTGAAGAGAGACCGGAGGGGGATCTATTCGTCCCCGCATACTTCGAGGTCTACTTCGGCGAGAGACGTATCGAGGGGAAAGAGCCTCCCTTCCCCCCCCTCGTAATCGAGATCGACGGGAGGGATATCCCCTTTACCGGCAGGATCGACAGGATAGACGTAAACGAGGGGGAGCGGGCCTTTCGGGTAATCGATTACAAGAAGAAGAGGAAGAGTAAGAACGGGATTAAAAAACTTACAAAGCAGATCGAAAAAGGCATTCACTTCCAGATACCGATCTACCTCCTGGCGGCCAGGGAGTCGATACTGGGAAACAGGTTTAGTCCCGAAGGCGGTCGCCTCATCTTCATCGAGTACGAGGAGAAAAAAGATCAGATGGATATGATCGAAGGCGATCTCGAATACATATTCGGTGAAATTAAAAAATTCGTATCCCGACATATCGATTCCATCGAGGGGGGAATTTTTTACCCGGACGCCTCCGGCCCCTGCGACTACTGCTCCTACAAAGACATCTGCCGGTACGTTACAAAGGGGATAAATAAAAAAAGGGTGGAGAAGACCGAAGGGCAGTGACTGATTTGACGGGGGTAGGGCGCATTTTAAACTATAAATATCGGACGGCCTGAAAAAAGATATGGGAAGAAACGACATCTCAATCAAGGGCAACATGGTGGTAACCGCCGGGGCGGGGACAGGAAAGACGACCTGCCTCGTCGACAAGGTTATATCGCTCATAGGCGAGGCGTACATCCCCGTCGAGAAGGTACTCGCCATCACCTTTACGAAGGCGGCCGCCGCCGAGATGAAGGAGCGCCTGAGAGTCGAGATAGAAAGGAGGGCCGCGACCGAGACGGGAGAGGTGTGGAAGACCGCCCTAAACGACCTCGAGCGGGCCCAGATAAGCACCATCCACTCGCTTTGCGCGAGGATATTGAGGGAGAACCCGATCGAGGCGGGGATAGACCCGGACTTTAAGGAAGAGGAGGAGACGATCAACATCCTCATGACCGAGGAGATATGGGATGCGTGGGCGGGGGAGAATCTCTGGGGCGGGCACGACTTTGATGACGACCTCGTGATGCTCATCAAGAGGTTCCGCACCGAGGGGATAAAGGCGATAGGGATGGAGCTCGTAAAGCGCCCCGACAGGCTCGACGATTACCTGAGATACAGGGTCGACGGGGAGGCGGAGAGGGAGAAGTTTCAGAAACGGCTTGCGAAAATAGGGGATGAACTATCGGGAATCGATATTAAGGCCAAGGAGGATGACAAATTATACCAAAAGTGTATCAAGACCGTGGAGATGCTCGCCCTAAACAGCCTTGAAGAGATGGCGGAGCCTTTAAAATCTATGGATTTGACAAAGGTTGGGGGTAAAAAAGAGAAATGGTCATCGCAGGATACTCTAATTTCATTAAAAGAGATGTTCTATCAGCCGGGAGGTGTGATCGATACACTGAAGGAGCTGAAAACCTTCCTCAAACAGATCGAAGACGATAAAATTGCAGAGACCGCCGTCCGCGTCATGTCAGGCTTCGTCCGCTTCATCAGGGAGGAGAGGATCGGGCGGGGGATGCTCACCTTCTTTGACCTGATCTACGAGGCGAAAGTGCTCCTCCAGAAAAACCTCGAAGTCAGGGGGCGCTACCAGCGGGAGTTCGACTACATCCTCGTGGACGAGTTTCAGGACACCGACCCGATACAGGGGGATATAATCCTTTTTCTGGCCGAGGAGGGCGCCAGGGCCGAAAGTCCCGAGGACGTAAAGATCAAGGAAGACAAACTCTTCATCGTAGGCGACCCGAAGCAGTCGATCTTCAGGTTCCGCGAGGCGGAGATCGGGGTTTTTTATAAAGTCGCCGATAGGATTCTCGCGGCCGGGGGAGAGAAACTGGAGCTTGCCGAGAGCTACCGGAGCCAGGAGCACCTGGTCACATTTCACAACGCCCTCTTTTCGGATTACATTAGGCACGAGGACAACGGCTTCACCGTCGAGTACGATCCCCTGGCCCCAAGGATCGAGGACGTCCCCGACATTGACGGGGCACCCCCCGCCGTCGATATCGTCACACCCGATTCGACGGATAAGCTGTTGATAGACGAGGTCAGGGAAAAAGAGGCGGAATATATCGCGAGTCGCATCCTGAACATGGTTGAGGCCCAGGCGGAGGGAAAGGTCGTCAGGGACAGGGAGACGAAAGAGCCAAGGGCGGTCAAATACGGCGACATCGCTTTACTCATGCGAACCATGACGAGCGTCTCGACATACGAGGAGGAGCTGAAGAGGGAGGGCATCCCCTACATCATAGTGGGCGGCCGAGGTTACTTCCAGCGCCAGGAGATAAGCGACCTGATAAATATCCTTTCGGTCGTCCTTGACCCCTCGGACAAGAGGGCGCTCGTGGGCGTCTTAAGGTCTTCCGTCTTCGGCATCGACGACGAGACGGTCTACCGGCTTGCGGAAGGGGGAAGCCTCAACTACAGGGCGGCGGCGGGAGACGATAAGGTGGAAAAGGCCTACGAGGTACTGAGACGCCTCCACAGGGTCAGGGGGGGCAAAACCCTATCCGGCCTGTTGGACGAGGTTTTCGACAGTACGGAGATAATGGAGATAAACGGATTCGGAACCGGCGGGGCGCAGAGGGTGGGAAACCTGACGAAAATAGGGAAAATCGCGAGGAAGCTGGAATCGGCCGGCCCCGTCACCCTCACATCCTTCATCCACATCCTCAAGGAGTACGTCGAGGGAGAGCCGGACGAGGAGGAGGCGGTGATAACCGAGGAGGTGGAAAACTCCGTGAGGATCATGACGGTTCACAAGGCCAAGGGCCTGGAGTTTCCGGTCGTATTTCTGCCGAACCTCGGCAGTAAATTGAAGCTGGACCCGAGGGGCGGGACTTACATAGACGAGACCTCCGACGGCACCATCTCCGGCGTAAACCTGAAGAATAAAAAAAGGCGGCTGGTGTCCGATCTCGGATACACCAGGTATCTCAAGGAGAGGGAGAAGGAAAGAAATAGGGCGGAGGAGAGGCGGATCTTCTACGTCGCTGCAACGCGGGCGAGGGACAGGCTTATACTCCTGGGGAAAAAAGACGTCTCCGAAGAAAACCACATGAAGCATATCCGCGAATTCGTGGACAAAAACAATGGCGATGGAAAAAAGGGAGACCGACCTTTTGTCCGCCTTACCTCAATCGAGGGGGAGGGGAAAAAGGCGAATTACAAGAAGAAAAAGCCCGGATTTTCCGACTTCACCCTTGGCGAGGGGAACACAAAGCCGATAGAGGAGGCGAGGGAAAGGGAAGAAGTGAGAAGGGATGAGTACGAGAGGGCATTGGACACGGCCCTCTACGGCTCCGTGACGGGGGAGGCCAAGGATATCTCGGAGGTCCTCAGGGGTGTCGACTCATACGTAGGCGGGCTTTCCGAGGGGGAGGGCCGGGAAAGGAAGTTTGCGGGGGGCACGGGGCCTGCGCCATCTGCCGGGGACGTCCCAATCCTCGTGGGAAACCTCTTTCACGCCGGCCTCGAGGGAATAGACTTCGCCGCACAGCCGACCGGAAACGAAGTTAAAGAGCTGGTTCAAAGGGCGTCCCTCTCGCTCCAAATAGGGGACGATATAAAGGACAAGGTCGTCTCCGAGACGGAGGAGCTTGTTAAGAAGTTCATATCTTCCGATGCAATGAAAGAGATCGCCTCGTCGGTGATCATCGGCAGCGAGGTGCCGGTTATTACATCGAGGGGAGAAAAGACGCTGGTGGGAAGAATCGACCTGATCTATGGTAAAGGAGATGAGATAGTAATCCTCGACTACAAGACGGACAAAGTCAGCGCCGGGGGAGAAAAAGAGGCGGCGGAGAAATACCGGCCGCAGATTGAGACATACGTCAAAACCGTCGCCGCGGTGATGGAAGAAAAGGCCGAGGGGAGATCGAAAAGATCGATATTGGGGGTTGTCCACTTCGTCCGCACCGGGGTTACCGTCCCGATCTTCACAGCGGGGTAGGTGGGGCCGGCAAAGATTTTCGATTCAAGACCATCATCGCCCGTTTTTATATGAACCGCAAACCACGGCCAACCTAAATATTTCAGAATCACGCCCGCCTTACGACCGACACAGATATAAAAATCCATCGCCGGATTTGAGGCCGAACTTAAGGAGAGCTTAAGACGGGTTCAAGGCGAGCTTAAGGATATATCCTTCCCATCATCCTCGGAAACGGTATCGCCTCCCTGAGGTGCTCGATGCCGCATATCCACGCCACCGTCCTCTCGATACCAAGGCCGAAGCCGGAGTGCTGAACCGAGCCGTAGCGTCGAAGGTCCAGGTACCAGCCGTAGGCCTCCTCCGGCAGCCCCTCCTCCCTGATTCTAAAAAGGAGCCTGTCGTAGTCGTCCTCCCTCTCGGAGCCGCCGATGATCTCGCCGTACCCCTCCGGGGCCAAAAGGTCGCTGCACTTGACGAGCTCCTCCCTATCCGGGTGCTGCTTCATGTAGAAGGCCTTCACCTTCTTCGGATAGTCGTAGACGAAGACCGGCTTCTCAAAGAGCTTGGTCAGGATCGTCTCGTCCTCCCCGCCCAGGTCTTTTCCCCACTCAACCTCCTTCCCCTGATCTTTCAGGAGCTTTATCGCCTCGTCGTAGGATATTCTCTCGAAGGGAGGGACAACTTTTTTAAGGTGGGCCGTGTCCCTCTTCAGCGCTTCGAGGTCGCCCGCCCGTAGCTCGAGGACCCGCTTTACGACAAACGACACAAGCCTCTCCTGTAGGTCCATGTTTCCGTCGCTGTCCACAAAGGCCATCTCCCCCTCGGTCATCCAGAACTCGGTCAGGTGCCGCCTCGTCTTCGACTTTTCCGCCCTGAAGGTCGGCCCTAAGCAGTAGACCTTCTCGAAGGCGTATATGGCCGCCTCGAGATAGAGCTGCCCCGTCTGGGCGAGGTAGGCGTTGCCGAGGTCGAAGTACTCCGTGGAAAAAAGGGTGCCGGCGCTCTCCCCGATGGCGCCGGTCAAAATCGGCGTATCTATCAGGACGAAGTCGTTCTCCCTGAAAAACTCCCTTATCGCCGTTACAACCTCGTCCCTTATCCGCATAATCGAGAGCTGCCTCCTTGACCTCAGCCAGAGGTGGCGGTTGGTTAGGAGAAAGTCGGTCCCGTGGGATTTGGGAGTTATCGGGAAATCGACCGATTCGCCGACTATCTCAAGGGATGTAACGTGAAGCTCGAAGCCCCCCTCGGCCCTCGGCTCCTCGGAGACTGTGCCTGTGACCTTAAGGGCGCTCTCCTGCCCGAGCCCTTTTGCGAGGTCGAAGAGCTCGGTCCCCACCGTATCCTCTTCAGCAACGCACTGGGTGATGCCGGTGCTGTCCCTGACGATCAAAAAGCGTACCTTCCCGCTCCCCCTCGATTGCATCAGCCATCCGCGGATCGTAACGGACTCTCCCACGTTGTCACTAAAGTACTTGATGGATGTAAACCCGGTCATAAAAACTCCTTTTGTCAAATTATATTTTACGAGCCGACAAAAAGTCAAGGCACAAAAGGATTCAGCCCGTTGATTTGTGGCGGGTCATTTATCTCAAGCTATCTCGATCCGACCGGATAAAATTTGAACAAAACTATATAAGGGATTGTCAAAAGGTTTGTGTCGTAGTATAGTCATTTACTCTCTCTTTGAGGACAGTATGGAGGCTTTTTTCAGATTTCCGGTGGAGATTTCCATCTCCCTTTCGATAATAATCGTTTTTACCGCCTTCTATTTGAGAGGCTTTACCGGCTTCGGGTCGGCGGTCTTCGGCGTCCCCCTCATACTCCTGATGGCCGGGATAGGGTTTGTCGTCCCCGCCTACCTCATCCTGGACGCCGCCGCCACCGGCATACTGACGATCGAGACGAAAAAGTACTTCAGCTGGAGGATAGCCCTTCCGGTGGTGCTGGGGATGATCCCCGGAAACGTGGTTGGGACTTATATCCTCTCCTCCTACGACATACCGATCTTGAAGATCATTCTCGGCGTCCTGATACTGATATTCTCGCTTTATATTTTTCTTGTCAAGGAGACCCCGGCGATAAAAGATCGCCGGGGCTTCTTGGGGTTCATAGCCGGCGCCTTGTCCGGCGTACTGGGGGGGATTTTCGGCGTCAGCGGCCCCCCCATAGTGATCTACCTGAAGTACCGGATCCCCAAAAAGGATATGTTTCGCGCCCAGATAGTCCTCCTCATCATCTTCGAGAATGTCTTTCGGCTTTTCCTCTATACGTTCGGGGGGCTCTTCAATCCGTTTAACCTCATATTCGCCCTGGTACTCCTCCCGGCGATGGCGGTGGGGCTTTTTCTCGGTTCAAAGTCCAACATCAAGGCGAGCCAGCGGACCTTCGACATCATAGCTGCCGGGATACTGACGATGGCGGGGGCGGGGTTGATCTTCGGCTTTTAGGCAGGTGGGGGCATCTGCTTAGTGAGCTTAATTGATAAAAGTGTTTTGCTTTAAAAGCTCGAATTAACCGGCCTGTTTTTTATTTTGGTTATGAATAGAAATTCTTTCGGCAAGTTTAAGTTTGGCAGAATCTCGGATTTTGTGGTGGGCGGGCCTTTAGTCCCTTCAACCTTATAAGATCGAATTATCGAGGAGTAAATAATGAATTATAAAAAGGCGTTGGTGTGCGGCTCCGGGACGATGGGGCCGGGGATCGCCCTGAGCTTCGCGATGGGGGAGATCCCGGTCTCCATAACGGACATAGACGATGGCGCCCTTAACTCCGGCCGGGAGATTATCGAGAGGGGGATCGACCTTTTCATATCCCAGGGGATGATACCTGAGGGGAAGGACGCCGAGATAATGGAGAGGATCGAATTCACGACAGACCTCGAAGCGGCCGCTATGGGCGCCGACCTGGCGATCGAGGCGGTATCGGAAGTCCCGGAGACGAAGGAGGCCGTATTGAGGGAGCTCGACCGCCTGTTGAAGCCGGATGCGATAATCGGGAGCAACACGTCGACGCTTCCCGTCCCGGAGATGTACCCGGACATAAGGCCGGGAAGGCTCATCATCACCCACTACTTCAACCCCCCCCACATCATGCCCCTTATCGAGATCGTGAGGGCAAAAGACACTCCGGAGGAGGAGATCTCGGCGCTCAGGGCCTTTTACAGGAAGATCGGCAAGTACGTCGTGGTGCTGAACAAGTTTCTCCCCGGCTTTCTGGTAAACAGGGTGCAGATAGCCGTCATCAGGGAGACTCTGTTTCTCCTGGAGGAGGGCCTTGCGGACCCGGACGAGATCGACACCGCCTTCAAGTGCTGCAGTGCGTTGAGAGGCGTGGTCCACGGGCCCTTCGAGCACATGGACATGGTCGGGATCGATATCCTGAACTCCGCCGCAGGCTTTGTCTTTCCCCTTCTGGCAAACACGACGGAAGTCCCCAAGACAATCTCCGATCTTTTCAAGAAGGGGAGGCTCGGCTACAAGGGGGAGGGGGGCTTTTACGACTACCCGGAAGAGACCAAACAAGAGCACATCATGAAGCGGGATGGGGCGCTGGTCGAGGAGCTGAAGCTCTTCAACAGGCTGGTGTCGGACGGGAAGATTAAGATAAAGGAGTGAGAATCGAAAGGTTAATTAATCTCCTCCGTGACGGCTATCATGCGGGCGTTGCCATCTAAGGAGGCGTGGAAGGCCTCTTCCCCACTCCACTTACCTCAATAATCCAACCTCTTTCAATCACCCCCGTTTCGATGGGTATCCGACGATGAGACCCAAAAAGGGGAGACGCCAAATGAGCGGACCGCTTGATTTTTGTCAAAAGGATAATCTAAAAAGACTTTTATTGACAAAAAGCGTCCTGCTGGTATCATATTGGAGAATTCTTCGAGCCTACCCGCCTGTGGGTGGGGCCTTGCAAGATTGAACGGTCCATATCTATGGCGGCTGGCCGATAGGGTTCAGCTGGAAACGGCTGGGCCTCCCGTGTTTGGAAAGGAGAATTTTTAGCAGGGTCGGTGAAACCTCATCGATGACACTATATTTTTGTGTCATTCTCTTCCTATTTTCCTTTCCAAAAAAAATCAAATAAGGAACTGAGGCGGACGGTCTTTTTGTTGCGGTGCGCGTTTGTGTCTGTTTTCCCGCATCATTGTTGCTGAAGTGAAAAAGACGTTCTCTTGACGGTTTCTTACCTCAGTAACGATTATTGCTGGGGCGATCAAAATAGAATCTCGGAGTTCACCTAACGCTGAGAAGTCGTCGCAACGGGTGAGCGTGCAATCAGAATACAATTCTTATGGAACTTTTTTAAATAATATTAGAAATAAGGAGGCAGTATGAGCAGAGATGCATTGACGGCGGAAAAGAAATTGAAGAGGGATAAAAGCTTCACCATCTGTAAGGATCCCTCGACGGGAGAGGAGATAGGGAGATCGGAGCTTAACACGCCGGAAGACGTGAAGCTTGCCGTGGCAAAGGCCAGGGAGGCCCAGCCGCTTTGGGCCGAAAAATCGTTCAAGGAGCGGAAAAAGGCGATGATGAAGATCCGCGACTACGTCATCGAAAACGCGGACGAGCTTTCCGAGGTCATCAACAAGGACAACGGGAAGACGAGGACCGAGGCGATGACGGCGGAGGTGTTCGGAACGGTGATGCACATCGACTACCTGGCAAAGAACGCAAAGCGCTTCTTGAAAGACAAGAGGTTAAGGCCATCCAACCCGATGCTCGCCTA
>CAZIWT010000069.1:0-17189 GCA_964542895.1 uncultured Thermodesulfobacteriota bacterium | reverse complement strand
ACATTTGGATGAGGCGGAATATGACTTCAGAAAGGCGTGTGCCCTTGGCAAAAGTGGAGGATGTGAAGTGGTAGAAGATATTGTTAAAGATAGAATTGAGAGAGAAAAGAATGAAAAAGGTGATTAGAAATTATAGGATTGTTTAGTGAAAAATGTATAAAATTTCTCCTAAAATAATTATTAATTCATATCTTTAATACTTTCCCCCATAAATTGCAATAATTAGACCGGAAGATAAAAACTTCCTGGGAAGTGGTTTATCAGGTAAAGGAATAATCTTCTGGAGTCATTCATCCAGAGAAAAAAATTTCTAGGACTCCTTTTCAAAAAACAGTAAAAAAGGAGATGAAAAATGTTTACAATCACAACAGCAGTAATGTTTTGGATCGCAATAGCAGGTATAGCGGTGACTTTGCTCGCTTTGCTTGTTAGTGTTATATATACTATTGTGGTGCCACTATGTTTTCGTTTATGGGATTTTCTGACACATATAACAGACCAGATCCTTAAAAAAATCTATGAGTGGGTCTTCAAGATTTTCAATAATCTAAAATCAGTTCTTAAAAAAATGGGGATTGCTTGGAGTGATGAAGATGAGGAGTTACCACAAAATAGATTTATGGAATTTTGGAACAAGATTTTTGGCAAAGAAGGAAAATTTAGTAAATTCGCAGTAGAGAAAAGCGAAAAGATTATTGGAAATGTTTATAGCCTGAAGGATTTCATTTCCTATATTCTAAAACTTATAAACTCTGTTGAAGGAATTCCCCTAAGCAAAAGTAAAGGTTCTACAGGAGAACAAGCAGAGAAGCAAGATGGAAGCGAATTGAATGTGGTCAATGCCGGCTTGGAAGTCCCGGCAGAACCCCCCGCCGAAGAGGACCCTGTCATCACGAGGCTCGATAATCTTGCAGCGCAGATAACGGAGATGAACTCATCCCTCCAGGCGAAAGACAAAAAAGCCCCCGCCGAAGATGACATGGCCGAGATCAAGGAGATGTTCCAGAGAATCGAGGGCGCCCTGGGACTGGGCGACATCACGGCGGCCCTAAAGGAGCTGAAGGCGGAGCTACAGGCCGTTGTCCAGCCGGTGGGAGAGGGGGAAGGGGGGGCCACAACGGGCGAAAAGCTCGATATAATCGAGGCGAAGCTCACCGGCAACGAGGCCAAGCTCGCAGAGCAGACAAACGACCTCGGCATCGAGGTCAGGGACTCGAAGCGCTCGCTGCAGTTCGATATCAATGAAGTCAAGGCGAAACTTGATAGACTCATCAAAGAAATAGAGAAAAAGGCGATGACGTTCGATCAGATCTACGATATGCTCTGCATAAGGATAGTACGCGAGCACAGGAACAGCACCGGGCGGATACTCAGGGAAAAAGGGTGAGGGCACAAGCCTTCGGCGGCGTAAATAGATGTCGCCGTCGTGCTTTTAAAAACGGCAAAGATGAACGGCGCGGTCAGCGAGAGAGATGACAGAGCGTCTCCACGTGGTAGGTCTGCGGGAACATGTCAAAGGGGATCGCCTCCCTTACCCGATAGCCCCCCTTGATAAGCTCCCCGACGTCCCGCGCGAGGGTGGGCGGGGCGCAGGATATGTAGAAGATGTGGGCCGGCCTTAAATCGACAATCCCCCCGATCGCGTCCTTGGCCCCCTCCCGGGGCGGATTCAGGATTACGGCGTCGAACTTTCCGCTCCCCTTGGCATCCCTTGAGAGATTGTTCAACGAATCCACCACGTCACCCCTCAAAAACTTCACGTCGGCAAGCCCGAAGAGCCCGGCGTTTTTTTTAGCCTCCATCACCGAGTAGCGGTTTCCCTCCACCCCGAGAAGCTCAGCTCCCGACAGACCCACCGGGATCGACAGATTCCCCGCCCCGGAGTAGAGCTCCAGCGCCTTAAGGTTTGTGAAATCGAATTTCGTGAGCCTCGATATCATGAGGTGGTTTACGGCGGGATTCCCCTGTATGAATCCCCCGGCGGATAGCCGGAGCCTCCTGTCGATCTCCGCCGCCGGGACGGAGTAGTGGACTGAGGGGTTCCCGGAGACAAGGGCGCCCCTTTTTACATCCTTCTTTAATATGACAACGGCCCCCTTGAGCTCGAGGCTCTCGGCAAACTTCCCCACGCCGGACCTGTCTCCGCCGAAGGACCCCCGAACGTACACCACGGCGGCCACCTCCCCCCCCTCCCCGGAGACGAGCTTTACTTCGCCGCTGCTTCGGATTCCGAGGCGGCCAAGGGCATCAGGGAGCCCCGAAAGCCTTTTTTCTATCTCCGGCCTCAGGACGGAGCATTCGGCAAAGGGGACGATCTCTCTCGACCTCGGGGCGTAGTGCCCAACGATAATCGCCCTGTTTTTGTCTCCGCCGACGGCCTTGAAATTCAGGTCGACCCTGGCCCTGTAGCCGTACTCCCCGGGCGACCTGACTACGGGTTCCACCGAAACCTTAACGCCGGCTATCCTGAGGAGGCTCTCCTTAACGATGCTCCTTTTCTCGGAGAGCTGCCTCTCGTAGCCGACGTGCTGCAACTGGCACCCGCCGCACCGACCGAAGAGGGGGCACACCGGGGTAACCCTATCCTCCGACGGCGTCAGTATCTCCAGCGCCCTCGCGAAGGAGAAATTCTTCCTCTCGGATGTGAGCTCGAAGAAGACCACGTCGCCGGGGGCGGTGTAGGGGATGAACAGAACCTTCCCCTTGTACCTCGCCACGCCGCTCCCCCCGTAGGCGAGGGACTCTATCGTTGCGGTTCCCTTGTTTACCACATTACAACCATATTATAAAAATATCTTGACCATAAGATAAGGGGGGCTGTTACCCCCCCTTGGACTTGCATTTTGCGCAACCGTTTCCCGTATACTCCACATCCAGCCGAAACACCCGAAGGCACTCTCAAAAAAGTACGCAGCGACCCCTAATCGCCCTTGGCCGTTTTCGCCTTCCTCCTGCCGAGTAGCTCGCGAAGCTCCTCGTCCTCCAGTACCTCCACCTCCAAAAGGCGCTTCGCCATTCGCCTCAGGCGCCTGTCCTCTTTCGTGAGGATCTTTTTTGCCGTGTCGTAGGCGGCGTCTATCACGCGCCTGATCTCGTTGTCTATCTCCCTCGACGTGTCGTCGCTGTGCTCCTTCGGCCCCTCCAATCCGCCGAGGCCCAGAAATGACGGCCCCCGCTCCCTCTCGAACGTTACCAGCCCGATCTTTTCGCTCATGCCGTATTCGGTCACCATGCTCCGGGCGATGTCTGTGGCCTTCATCAGGTCGTTTTGCGCACCGGTGGACGGCTCCTTGAAGATTATCTCCTCGGCTACCCTACCGCCCAGAAGGGTGGCGAGCCTGTTGTTCAGCTCGGTCTCCGTCATCAGGTACCTGTCCTCCGTGGGGAGCTGGAGGGTGTAGCCCAGCGCCGCGAGCCCTCTCGGGACTATCGATATCTTCTCGACCGGATCGGTGCCGGGAAGGCTCGACGCCACGAGGGCGTGTCCCACTTCGTGGTAGGCGACGCGCTCCTTCTCCTGCTGGTTCATCAGCCTGTTTTTCTTTTCGAGGCCCGCCACCGCCCTCTCGATAGCCTCGTCGAAGTCCTCGTCTTCGACGGCATCCTTTCCGGCCCTCGCCGCCAGAAGCGCCGCCTCGTTGGCGATGTTGGCGAGGTCAGCCCCCACGAAGCCGGGGGTCTTGGCCGCGATCTTTGTAAGGTCGACGTTTTTCGCGAGCACGATATCCTTCGAGTGGATCTTCAATATCTCGAGCCTCCCCTTCTTGTCCGGCTTGTCCACCAGGACGTGACGGTCGAATCGGCCGGGCCTCAAAAGCGCCGGGTCCAGTATCTCCGGGCGGTTGGTCGCGGACATGAGGATCAACCCCTTCCTCGGATCGAACCCGTCCATCTCCACGAGGAGCTGGTTCAGGGTCTGTTCTCTCTCGTCGTGGCCGCCGGTGGGGTTCATGCCCCTCGCCTTTCCGAGGGCGTCAAGCTCATCCACGAAGATGATGCACGGCGCCCTGTCCTGGGCCTGGGAGAAGAGGTCCCTGACCCTCGCGGCACCGACACCGACAAACATCTCGACGAACTCCGACCCGGATATGGAGAAGAAGGGGACGCCCGCCTCCCCGGCCACCGCCCTGGCGAGCAGGGTCTTTCCGGTTCCGGGGGACCCCACGAGGAGTATCCCCTTGGGGATCTTCCCGCCTAGGCGCTGAAACTTCTCCGGGTTTTTGAGAAACTCGATCACCTCGGTGAGCTCCTCTTCCGCCTCGTCCACGCCGGCGACGTCGGTGAAGTTCACTTTTACCTGATCCTCGGCGTAAATCTTCGCCTTGGAGCGGCCCACCGACATGAAGTCAGGACCGCGCCCCATCCTTTTCATCATGAAGTACCAGAAGAGCCCGAGGATCACGAAGAGGGGAAGCCAGAGGAGAAGCTGGAGGAGGATCGTGTTCTCTAACTTGCCGGCGTAGGAGACCCCGTTCTCGTTAAGGAGGGGAACGAGCCCCGGGTCGTCCACCTTTGTCGTCTTGAAGTCGATCTTCTCGGCCTTCCCGTCGACCTTTTTGGTAAGCTTCCCGGTAATGGTCTCCTTCCCGATCTTGAGGTCTTCCACCTTACCCTCTTTGACGTAGCCCAGAAAATCGCTGTAGTCCACCTCCTCGACCTTCGGCTTTATGAGGAGGCTTGCGGCCAGATAGACGATGAGGGCGATCAGAACAAAGTAGAGGAAGGAAAACCTCGGCTTTGTTTTCCCTTTTTCTTCTCCCGCCATGTGAGTGCTCCTGAAATTTCTTTTATTTAGACATTATACTTTATTTATATGGAAAAGGGAATGGAAAAACCCCGGTGCGAAATGCGCCGGGGCGTGTTTTGTTTGATCAAGTGATCTTATGTTCTCTTGTAAATCGAAGCGTTTCCTGATTGAATTTGATATAATTGGTCCCAACAATTCATACGAACGATTTTGATTAGCGCCTCAAAAAACCGGCCACAATCAGGGCTGGAAACAAGAAAGGTTGTTTATATCAATCCGTACTCCTTCATCACCTTCTTCAGCTTCTTGAGGTTTTCGGCGGACATCGGCGCCTGGGGGAGCCTGACCTCCGGCTTGATCTTCTTCATGAGCCCCAGGGCGGCCTTTGCCGGGACCGGGTTAGTCTCGAAAAACATCGCCCTGGCCAGCGGCATCAGCTTGTAGTGGAGCTCCCTCGCATGGTTGTGGTCGCCGTTTAGGTATGAGATGATCATGTCGTTCATATCCTTCGGGGCTATGTTCGACGTGACCGAGATTGCGCCGGTCGCCCCGATGCAGAGCTGGGTCAGGGTGGTAAAGTCGTCCCCGGAGAGGATCGTGAAGCCGTCTACCGAGGACTCCAGTATCTCCGATACCTGCTTCATATCGCCGGTGGCCTCCTTCAGGCCGACGATGTTCTTTATCTTGGAGAGCCTCGCCACGGTGGGGGGAAGCATGTTTACGCCGGTTCGGCCCGGGACGTTGTACATGACAATCGGGATCGCCGCCTTTTTGGCCACCTCGGTGAAGTGGAGGTAGAGTCCCTCCTGGGTCGGCTTGTTGTAGTAGGGGGTTATGACCAGCGCCGCGTCCGCCCCGACCTTCTTTGCGTGGGATGCAAGGCTTATCGCCTCCACGGTGCTGTTTGAACCCGCCCCGGCTATGACCGGGACCCTGCCCCTGACCTCTCTCACCACGAACTCCACAACTCTCTCGTGCTCTTCGTGGGAGAGGGTTGCGGATTCCCCCGTGGTCCCGCACGGGACGATGCCGGAGATACCCTCTTTGATCTGAAACTCCAACAACTCCCCCAGCCGATCATAGTCGACCTTGTCTTTGCTGAAGGGAGTTACTATAGCGGTAAATGCGCCTTTAAACATCATTTAGACTCCATCAAATTTAAAGGTTTTATGATAGTCTTTTCTCAAATAAATATCCTCAATCGAGCGCCTCCGGACTGAAATAGCCCCTGTATATAAGGCGGGCGTCCCCCTCGAGATCGACCTCTTCAATTTTATCTTTCCCGTCCGCCTCGAAATGGATCGTAAGGGGTATCCCGGACGTGGGAACGACGGTCACGGGGGGAGAGGCCTTCCCCTTGAGATGAGAGATGACAGCGGCGGCGACCGCCCCCGTTCCGCACGCCAAGGTCTCCCCCTCGACCCCCCTCTCGTAGGTCCTCATCCTTATGGTGCCCCCATCGGCGTACGATACAAAATTCACGTTGGTCCCAGCCGGCTTGAAATTTTCGTGGTACCTTATCTCGCTCCCCACCTCTTTTATATCAATCTCTGAGAGGGCCTGCTCACTTCCCACATCGATAACGACGTGGGGCACTCCGGAGTAGGCAAAATCGAATACGGTTTTAGAGCCCGCATTGTACGTGTCCAATGCGATATCCTCCTCGATACGGAAACCCCCCGGGTCCGTCATCTTTACGCTGACGCCTCCCGATTCGAGAATCCTTGCGTGGATGACCCCGGCGCCGGTGAGAAAGGAAAGCGTCCTCTTCGAGATACCGAGGAGGAAGCTGAGCCTTGCGGCGCACCGGGCGGCGTTTCCGCACATCTCCGCCTCCGAGCCGTCCGAGTTGTAAAACCGCCACCTGAAGTCGACCTCGGCACCGTCCGGATTCTCGATTAATATCAGGCCGTCCGCTCCGATCGATTGTGCCCTCCTGCAGAGCCTCGATACGGCGAGGGGGATGTCGGGAAAGTCAAAAACGGGTTTTCGGTTGTCTATCATAATGAAGTCGTTTCCCGCCCCGCTCATTTTATAGAATTCGATGTCGTTCATTGCCCAGGTTTTTGAAACATGTAAAGCTTGATTCGGCGAACTTGAGTTTAAGACAATATTTTTAGATTATTGTTCAATAAAAATCCCCCCCACCGCTCCCCATACTCATCACCAATAAGCTCCCCGGCCTCCCCATGTCCTGCCAAAGAGATGACCTGCCCCCCTTATAAATGCCCGCCCCCGCGAAATGCCCGCCCCCCCAAATATTGTGCCCCACCTCGATTCGCCCTCTCCCCACTCCCCGCCCTCTACCAATAGGCTTCCCGGCCACCGCTAATAGTCGCTCACCCAGGTGGTTTTCGCCAGGGCGATCCCGTCCCTGAACGTATTCTTCACCCGGTACATCGCCTTGTCCGCCTCGCCTATCAGTTCCTGATAGTTGGACGCGTCCTCGGGGATGGCGGCGATGCCGAAGCTCGCCGTGACCTTGAGATTGACTCCCTCGCCCTTCAGGAATCGCTCCTTTTTGAGCTTGCTCCTGATCTTCTTCGCCAGTTCGTAGGCCTCAGATTTTTCGACGTTCGGAACCAGGATGACAAACTCGTCACCGCCGTATCTTATAGCGATGTCCTCCTCCCTCAGAGACCTGTGGAGGAGCTCCCCGAATTCCTGCAGTGCCTTGCTACCCATCAGGTGGCCGTATTTGTCGTTTATGCTCTTGAAGTAGTCCAGGTCTATGAAGATCATGGAGACCTGACTCAGGTCTTTGAGCTGTTCCCCCCTTCCGTCCAAAAGCTGGTGTAAAAATCTCGAGTTGTACAGGCCGGTCAGCTCATCGGTCATGATGAGCTTTTTCGCCATGTCGTAGTATCGGGCGTTTTCCAAGGCTATCGCCGTGTAGTCCGCCAGGATCGACAATATCTTGAGGTCTTCCTCCTTGAAGACCCTGTCGTCGTAGTAGTTGATCAGCTCGATAACGCCGAGGATCCTCCCCTTGCTCTCTACGGGGACGCAAATGATCGATTTCGTAGTGAAATCCGACTTCTTGTCCGCCTTTGAAGAGAAGCGGGGATCTTCGCTCACATCGGGAACCAGAAGGGGTTCCCCGTGCTTTGCCACCCATCCGGCTATTCCCTCACCGATCTTGAGCCTCAAGTCCTTGATTTTATCCGTGTTCTCCCCGACGATGATCTCGAAATAGAGCTCGTTGGTCTCTTCATCGATTAAAAGGAGGGACCAGTTTTCAGGCTGCATCAAGACGCTGATCTGATGCATGATGATGGAAAGAATCTCTTTAACATCGAGGCTTGATGTCAGTGCCCTTCCGATTTCATTAATGGTTAACAGTTCGTCCTGTCGGGTATGGACGCTGTTACGGTTTTGACGATCTTTCATAATATTGGAGTAAGGAAGAGAGACCCCGCCCAATTGATATTCTTCTTGTAATTATCAATTAATTATACAGTCAATTTACGGGAAATTCAAGGATATAAGGCGGATTTAACCGTGTTTGTATCCTTATTTAAAGTTTTTACTTGAAAAGTTTTTTTAAATAGTGGTATAATCTACATTAAGCCAAGAGGTTTTGTTTCGATTCGATTGAAGGGACCTCATGATAGTACAATGTAATCACTGTAACACAAAGTTTAACCTGCCGGATGAAAAACTGAAGCCGGGAGGGGTTAAGATTCGGTGTACGCGATGCAAGGAGATATTTGAAGTCCCGGGGCCCGAGACCGCCGGCACCGAAGAGCCCCTTTCTGATGACTTCGGTGACGATCTCTCGGGATTTGAAGGCGGTGACGATTTCCCCGCGGACACCGGCGGTGATGCCGACCTTGGCGGAGGGGATGAGGGAGATTTCGAGCTGGGAATGGGCGACTCACCCGATCTGAATATCGAGGGTGACATCGAGGGGGGATTGGACGATTCGGGCCCGGAAGGGGAGGGGCTTGACGATTTGAGCTTTGACCTCGATTCCCCGGATTCAGGCGGGGCGGCCGGCGGAGATGATCTGGACTTTAAAGAATCCCTCGATATGGATAAAGGGGGCGGGGAGGAGGGATTGCCGCCGGACGACGGATTGTCCTTCGATGACGATTCGGCGGGGGGCGATCTTGATTTTGACGACTCATCCGATGACCTCTCTCTAAACGGAGGTGACGAGTTCGACATCTCTTCCCTTGATGGCGACAGTGATACGACGATAGACGAAGACCCTTCGGGCCTCGATTTCTCGGCCCCGCTGGGGGGAGGCGGCGATACCGCCTTCGAGTTCGAGCCGGAATCAGGAATGGGGGGCGGCGCCGAGATGGGGGGCGGCCTCGATCTGGATATGGGAGGTGACACCCTCGGAGACGTGGGGATGGAGCCGACCGAAGAAATCTCTTCGGCAAAGACGAAGCAATCGAGACGCAGCCCCCTTATGGTTGCCCTGTTGATAGTCCTTATCATAACCCTGGGGGCATATTTCGCGTTCAAGGCAATGGGCGGTGGGAAGCTCGACATTGAATCCCTGACGAAGATGTTCGCCGGCAGCAAAGACCCCCTTGAAGGCCTGATAATAGACGAGACGAAGGTGAGTCACTATTACACGGAAAATAATCAGGCCGGAAAAATCCTGGTTGTTAAAGGTGTGGTATTGAACAACTCGGAGATTCCCAAGGGGCAGATCAAGGTGATGCTGAACCTCTATGATAAGGAGGGAAAAGTTATCAAGAACTCTCAGGCGTACTGCGGCAACATCCTGAACCTGAGCGAGCTTATGAACCTCTCCAAGAATCAGATAACTAAAGACCTTAACAAAGAGGTTAATCCCGCAAACGCCCGGGTGGAGCCCAAAACCTCGATTGACTTCATACTCGTAATCTTCGACATGCCGGAGACATCCAGCGACTTCGATGTGAAAATTGTGGGGGCCGAAAACGTCGGATAGCGTGAGGGGATCGGCAAATTTTTGAGGGGGGACGGGTAATTTTGGGGGATGGCTAATTTAGAGGGAATGGCTGATTTTGGGGAATGGTTAATTTTGAAGGCTGGCTTCTTATTGTGGGGGAGCCGGCTTTTTTGTGGGGTGGGTGATGTTTTATGGTGGGAGGGATGATATTTTGACGGTTTGGCTCTTTGCAGGGGGATTGTAACGCGAGGCGCGGGGTCGGGCAAAAGCGGGAATTATAAAGGCCCGGCTTTCGATAACGACGGGCGGCGACGGAGCTGTTTTTGAAATAAGTGGGTTTTTTAAGGGGCGCGGTGAACGGCGCTCTTTTTGTTTACAATTGGGGCGGGCGTAGGTTGACGAAATCTCCGGTGGATCGTCAGTCCCCCGATAGCTCTCTCGCTATCAGCCTTACCTGGGCCCGCAGGTTCAAGAGGTAGGCCTCCTCCGGCTGTTTTCCCTCCCTCAGGGAGACATACTCCTCCTCCTTGATCGTCTCGACCACCGATTCCACGTTAAGTCCGCTTTCCTTAATGTAGCGCTTTATCTTATCCCTCAGCTCGAAGGAGTGCTTCAGTCCGTTTTTGAAAAACCTGTCGACGTCTTTATTCTGAACGATCATCTGGTGCCCGAGGAGGATGATCTCCGGCCTTTTTTTGCGCACCTTCTCTATCGATTCGATATATTCGTTAAAGCTCGATAGAAATTCCGGGGCGACGTATAGGTCGCCGCCGTGGGGGATCCCGAGCGCCTCCCCCGTGGCGACCGCCTTCAGGTGGTCGATGAAATAGCTCACGCTGTCGTTCGTGTGGCCGGGGGTGTGGATTACCTCGATCGTAATCCCCCCGCCGAGGTCTACGGCATCGCCGTCGTTCAGCGCCCTACCGGGCTTGATTACACTGAAGTCGAAATCGCTCTCGGTAAGGTCGTTTTCGGGAGCGAACCTCACTGCCATCTTCCTGCTGAGTTCTTCGATCGACGCCCTCGCCTTCTCCCGCCCGAGGACCTTGAAGAGATAGTCGTGCCCGCAGAGCTCCATCTCCGGAAATCTGTTCAATAAATGGGGAGTCCCGCCTACGTGGTCGAAGTGGGAGTGGGTGTAGAGGAGGTAGTCCGGGCCTTTACCCCCGCCGAGGATGTTTTCCATGTCCTCGACGTATCTCGGGGCCATATATGTCATGCCGGCGTCTATCAGCGCAGTCTTCTCGGCGCCGACCACGAGATACGCCGGCAGGGAGAGATCCCCGAGGATGAAGAGATTCCTCAAATCCGATCTCAACCGATATTTTGCCGAAGCTTCAGACATTTTCTTTCTACATAATGATTGCAGGAGCGATAAGTCTCGATATTATCATATCGATACATTTCGTCAAAGGGAATAATTGCTCTGAAAAAGTAAATTCGACATTTATCCCTTTGACTTGAATATGAAGTAGATATCTGTTATAAGAGACGGCAGTGACGGATTGGATCGGTCGTTTCGGTAATCTTTTGAGGGAGGGGTTAAAATCAAGAGGCTCTTGATCGTTATGGGGACGAGGCCGGAGGTCATAAAGCTCGCTCCCGTGATCGGAAAGGCAAGAGAGCTGGCGGCGGGATCGATTAAGGCCAAGGTCCTCGTGACCGCGCAGCACAGGGAGATCTTGGATCACACCCTTGCCGTCTTCGGCATCGCGCCCGACTACGACCTTAACCTGATGACGGAAGGCCAGTCCATATCGGCCGTCTGCGCCGGAGTCCTGAGCGGAATGGAGCCGATCATAGATAAGGAGGGGCCGGATGCCGTAGTCGTCCAGGGGGACACGACGACGACCTTCGCCGCCGCCCTTGCGGCCTACTACAAGGGGGTCAAGGTCGCCCACGTGGAGGCGGGGCTGAGGTCCTGGGACAGTCTCAATCCGTACCCGGAGGAGTTGAACCGCTCCCTCATATCGAGGTTTTCCGACTTCAACTTCTGTCCGACGGAGGGGGCGGGGGAGAACCTTCTCAAAGAGAACGTCGACCAAAAGACGATCTTTGTAACAGGAAACACGGTGGTCGACGCTATTAACGAAGCTCTAAAAATCCCGAGGGAGCTCGATCCGGGTATCCTCGGCGGCTTCGATCCCGAGGCGGACGACATCATCCTTCTAACGATGCACAGGAGGGAGAGCTTCGGCGCGCCGATGGAGAGGGTCTTTTCCGCCCTAAGGGAGCTGGTCGGGGGGAGCCGGCACATTAGGGTCGTCTTTCCCGTTCACCCGAACCCGAGCGTCAGGAGTATGGCTGAGGCGATCCTAAAGGGGGTCGAGGGGATACGCCTCGTCGATCCCCTGCCGTATCTCGATTTCGTGAACCTGATGAGGTTCTCCAAAATTATCATCAGCGATTCGGGGGGAGTCTGCGAGGAGGCGCCTTCTCTGGGAAAGCCGGTTCTTTTAATCAGGGAGGTGACGGAGCGCCCCGAGGCGCTGGAGGCGGGGACCGCGCTCCTCGTGGGGACTGACCCGGAAAAGATAATCAATTCAGTAGTGAGGCTGACGGGGGACGAGGCGGAGTACAAGAAGTTTCAGAATATCGACAATCCCTTCGGGGACGGCAGGGCCGCCGAGAGGATCGTAAAAATCCTAATGGATCGCCTATGAGAATCGTCTACGCCATAACGTACTGGGGGATGACAGGCGGGGTCAAGGTGATGGTTAGGCACGTGGAGCTCTTGAGGAGCCTGGGCCACGACGCTCGTCTCGTCAGCACGATAGTGGAGGAAGAGTGGGAGTCAGGTATCAGGCCGGAGATACTGCCCTCCTTTTCGGATAACGATTTTCCGGATACGGACGCTATCGTCGTGACCACGCCGAGGGACGTGGAGGCGCTCTGGCCGGTGGCCGAAAAGAGGGGGGTTCCCCTTTTTCACTTCCTTCAGGGGTTCGAGCCGGCCCACGTGATCAAGCGGATCGAGGGACTGGTCGTCCCGGAGAAGTACAGGTCGAAGGGGATTGCAAGCAGGCTCAGGTACAAGACGAGGGTGCTCAGGTGGAAGAGGAGCCTCTATAGGCTGGACAGGCTCTATCGCCTCCCGACCGTGAAGATGGCGATCTCCCCCCACATCGTTGAGGATGTTAAGGGGCGCTACGGTGTTAACTGCCGCTTCCTCCCCAACTGGATCGACAGGGGGGTCTTCCATCCCAAGACGGAGAGGCTTAACTACTCGGATACGCTGAACGTCGTCTCGGTGGGGACGTACGCCATCGAGTACAAGGCGATCCCGGACGTAAACGAGGCGGTGAGGATACTCAAAGGGGACGGGGTTCCCGTCCACTTCACCCGGGTCTCCGTTGCGGAGATACCGGAGGAGGAGAGGCACCTCGGCATCGCCGACAGGTTTCTCGTCCAGATAAACGAGACTGAGATGTCCCGCCTCTATCGGGAGAGCCACGTTCTCATCTCCGCCTCGACTGATATAGAGGGGTTCGGGCTTCCGCCGGTGGAGGCGATGAGCTCCGGAACGCCGACGGTACTGACAAGAGTGTCCCCATTTCTGGCCTTTGATACGCCCCACGATTACTCCTATTTCGTCGAGGTCCACCGGCCGGACGAGATAGCGAAGGGGGTGATCGGGCTTGCCGAGGACGAAAGCTTGAGGGAGTCAATCGTGGCGAGGGGCCTTGATGTGGCCGAAAAGTATTCGATAGGGCGGGTGGGGGCGCTGTTGGAGAAGATATTGGAGGATGAGGTAAAAAAGGGGCGAAGATGATGGAGATAATAGTTTATGACAACGTCTTTTTTAGATATGCGAAGGCGGCGGGCAAAGGGAGTGCAAGGGGGGACGTCTGGTTTATCCACGGCTTCGGGGAGTCGGGCCTGTCGTTTGCCGAGGCGTTCGACTCCCCTCTTGCCGAGGGCTTCAACCTCTACGTCCCCGATCTCCCCGGCTTTGGCGTAAGCCCTCGCCGGCCCGATGTAAATACGGTGGCGGACTCCACGAAAGTCCTTTTGGATTTGATCGAGGGTATCTCAAAGGACGCCGAGGTATACCTCGTGGGTCACTCCCTGGGCGGGATCATCGGGACGTGGGTTGCCGGGTCGGAGAGGCTGACGGGAAGGGTGGTGGCCTTTGCGAATATCGAGGGGAACCTGACCGTGGCTGACACGTTCGCCACATCGCTGACCCAAAACTACGACGACCCTAATGCCTTTTTCGAGTTTTTCTCCGGCGTTGTCGTCTCCCGGCTGGGAGAGGGCCCGGTCTTCAGGAGGTTTCTGGCGAGCCTGACGCTGGCGGACCCCGGGGTGCTCTTAAGCTGGGGGAAGAGCTGCGTTGCGGCCACGGGGGAGACTAAGTCGGGGGAGGAATACGCCGCGCTCGATGTCGATACCCTCTATATCTGGGGGGACGAGAACACGCCAGAGATGACGAGGGATTTCATCCTTGAGAACAATATCAACAACTGGGAGGTCAAGGGGGCGGGCCACTGGGTCATGATCGACAAAAGCGAAGAGTGCTACGGCGCGATACACGACTTCTTCAATGAAAGGACTTAGCGAAAGACAGAAAGTAGGAGAACCCCTTTAGTTAAAGCAAAGACGGTCGGCTATCAATAGGAGGTGTCAGGGATATTTGTTGAATGGGCGGGGAAGCCGAGGCCGGCAATAGTCCCAAGAGTCACGACATAAGACGATGTATTAAAGCCGCACCTTTCGATCGGGCGGGCGTCCCCAAAAACAAACATATCTCCAAAAAACAAACGGCCGGCCCCTTTATGACTGGCCGACCCTGAACATCAATCTGAGAATAACTGGTGAATTTAAATAACTCACCGCCCCCCCAAAGTTATCGCCCCCTCAATTTATTGCTTTTCCAATATCGCCGACCCCTCCCGAAATTGACCGGCCCCCAAAATATTGTCAGCCCCCCCGAGATGGTGCCGAAGGCGGGAGTCGAACCCGCACAGGCATACACCCACTAAGTCCTGAACCTAGCGCGTCTACCAGTTCCGCCACTTCGGCTTATTGATCTATTGGTTATCTATTAAGTAGTCTTGTAACTTAATTACAATATTGGCCGGCCCCCCCAGATATTGCCCGCCCCCAAGTATTGCCCGATCCCCCCACAGATATTGACCAGTCACCCTTTTTGCTTGAAAAAAATCATGATTTTTGAGACTATACTGTTTCGTTTTTAATGTCAAGAAAAAACGGATTGGGTAAATTGATAGTTGTAGATTGGCATGAGGGATACAAATCCCCGTTTAAAAAGACCGTTCTTACGATCGGGAACTTCGACGGTGTCCACCTCGGCCACCAGGCGATATTCAGGGACGTCGCTCAGAGGGCGGAGGACATTTCCGGAACCCCGGCGGCAATGACGTTCGATCCGCATCCGCAGAAGATCTTTCGCGGTGTGGAGCCGCCCATAATCACCCGGTTCGATCAGAAGCTGAGGCTTATCGAGCCCTTCGGGATCGAGGTGGTGTTCGTTTCCGGGAAGACGAGGGATTTTTACGAGATGAGCGCCGAGGAGTTTATCGAGGGTGTTTTAGTTGAAGGCCTTTCGGTGGCGCACATTGTGGTTGGGAACGACTTCACCCTGGGCAGGGGGAGGGAGGGGGGGATCGACCTTTTGCGGAAGATGGGAGACCAGCTCGGCTTCGGCGTCGATGTTAAGGAGGAAGTAAAGATCGGCGGGGTGCTTGTGAAGAGCACTGTGATCAGGGATCTCATCGTTAGGGGAGATGTCTACAGGGCGTCGATTTTGCTGGGTAGGGAGTTTGGGATTGGGGGAAAGGTCTCTACCGGGGCCAGCCGGGGAAAGGGACTGGGATTTCCCACGGCGAATGTCGTCTTCGAGGGAAACCTGGTCCCGCCGAACGGCGTTTACGTCGTTCACGCGGTCGTTTCGGGGAAGAGGTACGGGGGGGTGTGCAACCTGGGTGAAAACCCCACCTTCGGGGACGGCAAGTTCGCCTTCGAGGTGCACATCCTGGATTTTCAGGGAGACATCTACGGCGAGGGGATCGAGGTCTCTTTTGTGACGAGGATAAGGGACGAGGTGAAATTTAAAGAGGTCTCGGAGCTGGTGGCAAGGATAGAGAAAGACATTGAATTTGCAAGGGGAATTTTGGACTGATCATGAAGTTAGACTGGAAGTTTTACCTGGGGCTCGTTATCGGTTTCACCTTCCTTTTTTTCTCGCTTAAGGGGTTCGACTTCGTCGAGTTCTACGATCAGCTGAAGAGGGTCAACTGGCTTCTCATACTTCTGTCTGTTGTCTTGTACTATCTAACTTACGTATCGAGGGTCTTGCGGTGGCGCTATCTCACGCTGCCGATAAAGGAGATGGGATTTCGCAACCTCTTTTCCGCCATCGCCATAGGGTTCGGCGCAAACAACATGTTCCCGATGCGTCTCGGGGAGCTGATCAGGGCCTACGCGCTGGGCAAAATCGAGAACGTTAAGGCCGGATCGGTTCTTGCGACGGTTGTGATCGAGCGGGTCTTTGACGGGATGGCGGTCATCGCCTTTCTTGCCGTGATACTTCTCGGCGCTGATCCCTCGGAGCGGTTCGCCGAGAACAGGGAGGTGCTCAGGACAGCGGGCTATTCGAGCCTCGCTTTTCTGGTATTCATGGTCGGGTTTTTGGTCCTCCTAGATAAACAGACGGAGAGGGCCAGGAGGCTTGTGGGGCTTTTTTTTAGGCCGTTCACCAAGAAACTGCAGGAAAAGGTAGAGGGATTTGTCACCTCTTTTGCAGCCGGGATCGACGTCCTGTATCGTGGTGGGGCGCTCCTGATGGTCGTGTTCCATACGATTTTGACCTGGCTGACGATCACGTTTTTCTATTACACGATTATTCTCTCCTTTCCGGTCGATGTGGAGTTCGCCTTCAGTGCGGCGGTTGCGGTGGTCGTATTTCTCGCCTTTGCTACCGCCATTCCCGCACCGCCCGGCTACGTGGGGACGTTCGAGGTGGGGGGAATATCGGCGCTTATGATCTACGGGCTTGCGAAGTCGGAGGCGGCGGGCGTGGTTTTGGTCATGCACGCGCTCAACGTATTTCCGGCGATTATCATGGGGCTGATATTTCTGTGGCTTGACAAGATGAGCCTCGCCGAGGTGAGCCGGGTCAGCGTGGATAAGATCGAGGGGGAGGGGGGTTGATTGGTAGAAAATGATAAATCAAGAGGTTTTTAAAACTGCCTTTTTGAGCCATATTCAATTGTTTAAGGAAATATTAAAGAAGTTGTAATTATTTCAAGGAAAATCTAAAAGAAAATGTTAGGGCAATTAGTTGTCAAAAAAGAAACAAATGACTCCAACTAATTCAAATATTGACTAGGGCACTTTATTCATTAAGATGACGTATACAACTATCTCTAAGTATTTTTACCCTGAGATTATCTGGTTCAACTTCCAATACTTCATTGTACAATCTTAATGCTTCTTTATAGTTTTTTTCATTATAATATAATACGGCAAGGTTCCTTTTTGTTATTGTGCTATTAAGGTTTAGCACTAAAGATATTTTATAGTACT
>CAZIWT010000068.1:0-17245 GCA_964542895.1 uncultured Thermodesulfobacteriota bacterium | reverse complement strand
TTCAGGGAGAAAAAGTGGGAGAGGATAATCGCCTTTCAGACGAGAAATCCCCTCCACAGGGCCCACGAGTACGCGATGGTAATAGCTGTCGAGAGGCTTACCCGGAAAGGGCATTTCGCCGGCGTCGTCCTGAACCCGCTCCTTGGGGAGCTCAAGTCGGACGACGTCCCCGCGGCGGTCAGGATGGAGTGTTACCGCGTCCTCCACGACGAGAGGCTCCTGGGCAGGGGGGACAAGGACGAGTCGCTATGGGAAAAGGTGGGCTACGACCTGAACGACCAGTTCGAGCTCCTTGGGCTTGAGATAAAGATGTTTTACGCCGGGCCGAAGGAGGCGGTGATGCACGCCATATACAGGCAAAACTACGGCTTTTCCGACATCATCATTGGCAGGAAGCACGCGGACGCCCCCTTCGATGACAAAACGCCCATCTGGGGTGATTTCGACGCCCAGGAGAAGTTCAAGAACCTCAACGGGGAGCTTCTGATAAACAACCTGAACATCGGATTTGCCGCCTACTACGAGGAGCTGGGAAGAGTGAGCCTCGTATCCGAAGAAAGCGAGAGGGGGCTGAAACCCGTAACCATATCGGGGACGGAGCTTAGGGGAATGCTTGGAAGGGGGGATGTCCCGGACGAGAGGTTTATCAGGCCGGAGGTTTCAAAGATACTGATCGAATACTACAGGGGGCTCAAGGGTGGAAGATAAAAAGGTGGTCATAATCGGGCTTGATTGTCTTGAGCCGACCCTCGTTGAAAGGTGGATCGATGACCTGCCGAACTTTAAGCGTCTTATGGAGGGGGGGATTCACGGCAGGATCAGGAGCACCGACCCGCCCATAACGATTCCCGCCTGGTCGTCGATGATGTCAGGCTACTCTCCCGGCTCTTTGGGATTTTACGGGTTCAGAAACAGGGTGGATTACTCGTACGACGCCCTGCAGCTGGCCACCTCCCGCACCGTCAAGAAAAAGAGGGTCTGGGACATACTCTCCGACTCTGGAAAGAAGGTGGTTCTCCTCGGGGTCCCCCAGACATACCCGCCCAACAGGGTCAACGGCCAGATGGTAAGCGGGTGGCTCACGCCCGATACGAGCGCCCAGTATACCTACCCCAGCTCGCTTAAGGGAGAGCTCACCGATGTCTTCGGGGAATATCTCATCGACGTCGATGAGTTCAGGACCGATGACAAGGAGCGGCTCTTGAGGGACATCTACGCCCTCTCAAACCAGCATTTCGATATGGCGGAGTATCTGGTCACCAAGAAGAACTGGGATTTCTTCATGATGGTGGAGATGGGCCCCGACAGATTCCACCACGGATTCTGGAAGTACTTCGACGAGACCCATCCCAAGCACGTTGTCGGAAACGAGCTCACAGGCAGCATGAAGGAGTATTACGTTTTTCTGGACGAGAGGGTGGGGAGATTTTTGGCGAACGTTCCCGATGACAGCGTGGTCATCGTGGTGAGCGACCACGGGGGGCAGCCGATGATTGGGGGAGTTGCGATAAACGAGTGGCTCATCGATAAGGGCTACATGACGGTCAAGAATTACCCGAAGGAGCTTACCCCGATAAGGAAGATAGAGATAGACTGGGAGAAGACGAAGGCCTGGGGCGAGGGTGGATACTACTGCAGGGTGTTCGTCAACGTCAAGGGGAGGGAGCCTAAGGGCGTTATCGATCCGGAAGAGTACGACGCCTTCGTAGACGAGATCATAGAGGAGATCTCGAGCATGGTGGACGGGTCGGGAGATCTCATCGGCAACGTCTGCTTCAGGCCAGGCGATCTCTACAGAGAGGTCAACGGGATACCGCCCGACATCTTTGTCTACTTCGGCAATCTCAGATACCGCTCGGTGGGTTCCTTGGGGGTCGGCGGACACATCACCTTCGACAACGACACGGGGCCGGACGACGCAAATCACTCCTTCTACGGGTTTTTCGCCATGTCCGGAGCGGAGGCGAGGGGGGTGCGGGACGATATTTCCATAATCGATGTGGCCCCCACGGTGTTGTCCCTCTTCGGGATCGACCTCCCGGACGATATAGAGGGGAAGGTAATTAAGTAGGCTTTTGTAATGTTGTGGAGAGTTATCTCTATACTGTTTAGGGAATTAAAGGATAGATGGAGGTTTAAGTGGGAAAAAAGGATGAAAGGGGGGTAACCCTCTGGTTTACCGGGATGTCCGGCAGCGGAAAGAGCACGGTCAGTGAGATCGTCGAGGTCTTCTTGAGGGACGCCGGCTACAAGGTTGAGGTCCTGGACGGGGACATCGTGAGGACGAATTTGAGCAAGGGGCTCGGATTCTCCAAGGAAGACAGGGATCTCAATATCAAGCGTATAGGATTTGTCTGCAATCTGTTGACGAGAAACGGAGTGATAGCCATCGCCGCCGCTATATCCCCCTACAGGGAGGTAAGGGACTACAACAGGAGGGAGATCGGCGATTTCATCGAGATATTTTGCAAGTGCCCCCTCGAGGTATTGATCGACCGGGACGTAAAGGGTCTCTACAAGAAGGCGCTGGCGGGCGAGATAGAGAATTTCACCGGGGTCTCGGACCCCTACGAGGAGCCGGAGAACCCGGAGGTGACAATCAATACCGACTCGGAGACCCCGGAGGAAAGTGCTAAAAAGGTACTGGACAAGATGATAGAGCTCGGGTATGTAGACATCGAGAAGCTGAAAGCAGCCGTCGGCACGGAAGACGAGGAGAAGATCAAAAAGCGGCTGGAGGACCTCGGGTATATATAGCGGGGGGTCGGGCAAAATGTGTTTTTTCGGTGGGTGGTTTAAGTACTAAGATTGGGGGGGTGGGCAAAATCCGTATTGTAAGGCGGTGGGTGGTCTGAAGGGGGGGTGGCCGACATGTTGACGACCCGTTGATTATCGCAGTGGATCGGTGAGGAAGATTGGCCATGTGAATTGTGATAGTGGGGGTTTTTGGTTTACAGGTAGGGTGTGCGATCTGCAATTTTGAGGGGGCGCCCTCCCGGTTTTGTCTGTGGTGGTTTTTCGAGTTGATTTCATCGGCTCTCTCGCGGATCAGTTATCAATATTATCGATATCGTCGATATTGAAAAGGTAAAATCCGCTTAAGGACAACATTCGGGCCTTGTTAAGGCCCTGATATAAAAAATATCCAATAATTAAAGAGGGAGTTTGACATGGAAAAGATGAGCAGATACAAGAGGTCTATAGCTCCGGCGATGACGGTCTTTATCGTCATGGCTGTCTCGTTTGTCGTCTATAATCTCGTCTGGCGGACGGGAATACCGTGGATCCATAAGCCCCTGGCCCTGATCTCCGGCGTGACGCTCTTTCTCTCCCACTGGTTCGGGACGCTTTACATCTATCCCATATCCTTCAGGCGGGGGGCGTCGCTTATGGAGCGGGTCGTGGCGTCCCTATCGATCCCGTTCATATTTATCGTAAAGGAGATCGTGAGGATAACCTCGACCTACACCATCCTCGAGTCCCTCTACTATTTCTTGAGCCCCCTGGCTGTGGGGATAACCTTCTTCGCCATATTCCAGATGGGGATCTGCGAGGCGGTAATGAGAGGAAGGCTCAAAAAGGGCGGAGAGAAGGTCAGGGTGTTTTCCCCCGGGACGGTGGCTTCGATCGTGATCGGGCTGGGTGTTACGGCGACTATCTTCTTCTGGGGGCTGGGGGAACACTACTTCTACATGTTCCTGGTGGGCTTTCGCGCCCTCTTCGGCCCGGGCGTGGGGATATGAGCGGGGAGTGCCGCTGTTTCAGGTTTTTTAAATACTCGAAATTATGAGGTAATAAGATGTCTGATAAAAAGATAAAGGGGCTTTTCGACAGAGACATAAGCAGAAGGGAGATGTTGAAGGGGGTAGGCGCGATCTCGGCCGCGGGAGTCGTCTCCTCGGCGATTCCGGCATCCCTCTTGGCTTCGCCCTCAAAAGATAGACCCAACATCGTATTTATATTGAGCGACGACCACCGCTGGGATCACATGGGCTTTATGGGCCACCCCTTCCTGAAGACGCCGGGGCTCGATCGGCTGGCGGGGGAGGGGGTTTCGTTCAAAAACTCCTTTGTGACCACCTCTCTGTGCAGCCCCAGCCGGGCGAGCTTCCTGACCGGCACCTACGCCCACACCCACGGCGTCAAGAACAACCTGACCCCCTGGACTGGGGAGAGCACCACGATACTGGAGCACCTCTCCAACGCCGGCTACGACGTGGGATTCATCGGTAAGTGGCACATGCCGGGCAAGGGGCTTCCCGACCTCCCGTTTCTGGACAGGTTCGTCTCGTTTACCATACAGGAGGGCCAGGGCCGCTACTTCGACTGCCCGATGATCGTTGACGGGGTTCCCACGAAGTCGAGGAAGGAGTACATCACGGAGGAGCTCACCGACTACGCCATCGAGTATATGGAAAAGGAGAGGGAGAACCCCTTCTGTCTCTACCTCTCCCACAAGGCGGTCCACCACGCCTTTATGCCCCCAAAAGACCTCGCCGGCACCTTTGACGACGTCGATGTAGATATGCCGGAGGAGAACGACATCTGGCTCTCCATGACCAACGGCCACCTCTACTCCGGGACCATGGGGCTCCTCTCGGCCCACTACCGGAACTACTGCGAGACCATCATCGGGCTTGACCGGGAGATAGTAAGGCTCCTTGACAGGATCGACGACCTCGGCCTCTCCGAGAACACGGTGGTTATCTACTCCTCCGACAACGGCTTTCTCTGGGGAGAGCACAGGACGATAGACAAGAACTGGCCCTACGAGGAGTCGATCAGGATACCCTTTATCGTGCGCGCCCCCGGGATGTCTTCCGACTCCGGCGGCAGTCGGGAGCAGATGGTCTTGAACATCGACCTCGCCCCGACCCTTCTCGACATCGCGGGTGTGCCGATCCCCGGTGAGATGGAGGGAGAGAGTTTTCTTCCGGTTTTGAGAAACAGGGATACGGCGGGGCGGAAGGCCTGGCTCTACGAGTACTTCAAGGACTACCCATACAACATCCCCACTACCTACGGGGTGAGGACGGACAGGTACAAGCTGATCGAGTACGAGGGGAGAAGAAAGCCGCTCCTCTACAAGATCGACCAAGACCCGAAGGAAAAGAATAACCTCATCGGGACCGAGGAGGGGGATAAGCTCTACCCGCAGCTGAAAGCGATGCTCGAGGAGCTTAAAGCGGGAAAGAGGCTTTGATGGGGGGGTGGGATTGGTTCTTTAAGTTCTTTAAAGGGGGGGAATTTGAAATCCCCCCCCTTTGATTTACGCTTCGGCTCTCGGCACATTTTCCTCATCCCAACCTCGGGGGACTTCTTGACCAATTTTGACAAAAACCTCTTGTAAAAGGGGGAGTTTGGATTTATACTTTGTCTAACCGATAAAATTCTGGAGGATCTTATGGAAAAAGAGAGTTTTTTTAAAAGGTTCGTTTCCCCTCAACTGACCGTCATCATAATAATGGCCGTCTCGTTTCTTGTATATCACTACTCCCACATGCTCAAAAACCACACGCTGTTCCAAATTTTGTCCGCCGCTTCCGGGATATTGATCATGCTGGCCCTCTGGTTCGGGACGTTCTACATCTATATCGTGGCGTATTATCGCGGGGCGTCCCTTTTCGAGAGGATCGTCGCATGTTTCATCCCCGCATTCCTCTGGGCCACCAAGGAGTCGATAATCCTGGCCGGGGTATACAGCGTGCCGGAGGCTTTATACTTCTACCTCAGCGTGATCGATCTGTGGCTCGTCTCCGTCATAATAGCGGAGATGGGGCTTTCGGAGCTTATCTGCAGGAGGGGTGCCAGAAAGCGGGGGGTCCAGCCCAAGAGGGGGCCGGCCGTCGCGATTCTGGCGATGGTTCTCGGAATCGGGAACTTCCTCTTCATCCTCCTCTGGGATGTGGGGGTCAACCACTTCTACATCTTCATGAACGGCTACAGGGCTCTCTTCTACTCGGGGATGATGTAGGGACAGGCTGCTGTCGAAAATACGCAATTTATATTTAATGAGGTTTGATATGTCGGATAAAAAAGATAAAGCCTTTTTAGACAGAGAGATAAACAGGCGGGACGCCCTGAAGACGATGGGGGCGGTATCCGCGGCGGGACTTGTGGGGCTTTCCGGGCTCTCGATCCCGAACGTATCGAGGGCCGAGAAGCACCCCAACATCATCTTCATCCTGAGCGATGACCACAGGTGGGATCACCTGAGCTACGTGGGCCATCCCTTCATTGAAACCCCCAACCTGGACAGGCTCGCCGGTGAGGGGGTGCACTTCGACAACGCGTTTGTGACCACCTCGCTGTGCAGTCCCAGCCGGGCGAGTTTCCTGACCGGCACCTACGCCCACACCCACGGCGTCAAGAACAACATCACCACCTGGAACAACGAAAACGTCACGTTCATGGAGCTTTTGAAGGAGGCGGGCTACGACACGTCATTTATCGGCAAGTGGCACATGCCGGGCAAGCTCCCGGAGCTTCGGGGTGTGGATCAGTTCGTGACCTTCACGATCCAGGGGGGCCAGGGACGCTACTTCGACTGTCCCTTAATCGTTAACGGTGTAGAGACACCCTCGAGGAAGAGATATATAACCGAGGAGCTGACAGACTGGGGGCTCGAGTTCATAGAGAAAGAGCGGGAGAACCCGTTCTGCCTCTACCTCTCCCACAAGGCGGTTCACCACCAGTTCCTCCCGCCGGAGGACCTAAAGGACCTCTACAGCGATGTGGAGCTCGACCTCCCGAAGGACTTCGACCCGTGGGTGACGCTGACCGGCGGAAACCTCTACTACGGGATGCTCGGCATAATGCAGCAGAAGTATCTCAACTACTGCCGCGCCCTCGTCGCCCTTGACCGGGAGATAGGGAGGATTCTCGACAAGCTGGACGAGATGGGAATCGCCGACGACACGATTATCCTCTACGCCGGGGACAACGGCTATTTCTGGGGAGAGCACAACCTGGTGGACAAGCGCTTCCCCTACGAGGAGTCGATGCACATACCGTTTATCGTCCGCGCCCCGGGGATGATCAAAGATCCGGGGAGGCGGGCCGAGCAGATGGTGCTTAACGTAGACCTCATGCCCACGATACTCGCGATGGCTGGCATAAAGATTCCGGACAACGTGGAGGGGGAGAGCTTCGTGCCGATCCTGAGAAGCGGGAGAGCCGAGGGGAGGGAGGCGTGGCTCTACGAGTATTTCAGCGACTACCCCTATCGGGTCCCGCCGAACTTCGCCGTTAGGACAAACACCCACAAGTATATCGAGTTCGAGGGGAGGAGGGGAAAGGAGCTTTACGACCTCGTAAACGACCCAAAGGAGAAGGTAAACCTGATCGGAACGGAGGAGGGTGACAAGCTGTATCCGGAGCTCAAGGCGATGCTGGATGGGCTGAAGGCGGAAAACGGCCTCTGATTTGCTTCGTATTTGATTAAGACTGCTAAAATTTAGGTCAGACGGGGCTTACTGTACAGGTAAGCCCCTTTTTTTACGATAAAATTAAGAGTCTATTTTACAGTAATGTGTACTAATGTTGCTCATTTGTATGATCGGATAATTCCTTCCTGACTCAATTTCCGCACCGCGCGCCCGCCCGGAAAAATCAAGATATTTTTTGCCGTATTACTTTTTTATCTGCTCATGATATTGACACTGAAAGGAAGTATGATAATTTTTAAGGTAGGCTGAAAAGTCTAGAAACATGTTGGCATTTGTCTCTTATAACCGCTATTTAAAAGGAGTTAAAAATGGTACTGGTTGAGAACGAAAGCTACAGGATCTCGATTGATGAATCCGTCCCATGCCTGGAATGGATAGGAAAGAAGTTTATGGCCTCTCAGGAATTCAGAACCTCCGAAGAGGAGAGCCTCAAGTTATTTAAGTAATACAAAGAGAAGCACCATAGGCTTCAATGGTTCGTTGACGCGAGGGATATAGGCTTCATTTCCGAAGAGGATACGGCCTGGGTGGCCGAGGCCATTCTTCCGGCCTTTGCATCCTCGGGGCTGAGAAAGGAGGCGTTTGTCGTTCCTTCGAGTCACTTCGGGAAGGTCGCAATAGATAATTACAAATCCGATGCGGGCGAGACGATAGAGATAGAGGTCTTCGATAACGTGCAGAAGGCGAAGGATTGGCTTAAAAAGTAAAATAATTCTATAGTCGAGTTAATTAACAAGGGGCTTGCAGTTGATGTAAGCCCCTACTTTTTTTCATTAAGACCCGGGTGCCTTATATACCCGTACCTCCCGTTGACCCTCACCACCGCCATCCCCTCGGAGAACCACCCGGTCCAGTCGTAGCGGGGGGGGACGATGAACTTCCCCGTCTTGTCGATAAAGCCCCACTTTTTGTCTCCCAGCGGTGTTACCCGGTCTGCGTGGGCGAGCCCCTCGTGAAAATTGCCCGACCTCCCCTCGAGGGTGATCCTGACCTTTCCCGTCCCGTCGATGAAGTGCCAGCTTTCTCCCGATGCTTCAATTGTCCTTACCAGCGCCAGCCCCTCGTGAAATGCGTTGAGCTTGTCATATTTCGGCTCCAAAACGACCTTTCCGCTTCTGTCGATAAATCCCCACAGGCCGTTTTTCTGTACGGGGGCAAATCCCTCGGAGAAATTGCCCAAGGTCTTAAATGTCGGCTGGTACTTGATAACAAATTTTCCCGATTTATTTATGTATCCCTGAAGGCCGTCGATAACGACCGGGGAGAGTCCGTCCGAGAAGTCACCGGCGTATTTGAATCTCGGCCTGATTTTCATTTCCCCCGATCCGTCGATGTATCCCCATCGGTCGATGCGTGATGCATCAAGCACGTTTTTCATATCCTCGTCGTCGTCGAATCCCACGAGGGCCAGGCCGTCCGAGAAGCCCCTGGCGAGGTCGAATGCCGGATCTGTGATGAACTCTCCATCCTTATCGATGAAGCCCCACTTCTCCCCGATGCGCACCAGAGCGTATCCCTCCCGGAAGGCCCATGCCCAGTCGAAGCGGGGCTCGATTGCCACCTCTCCGGTCTTGTCGATGAAGCCCCACTTCTCCTCGATCTTCACCTGGGCAAGCCCTTCGGAAAACCAGCCTGCCCTCTCAAGCTCAGGCTCGATGACGAAGTTCCCCTCCTTGTCGATAAATCCCCACTTGCCGTCGACCTGAACCTTGCCCAGCCCGTCGAAGAAGGGCCAGGCGAACTCGTACTCCGGCCTTATCGCGTAGCCGGCGCACCCCGCCACAAGGGCTATGAGGATTGCCGTGATCGACAGGAGGATGCGGTCTGTTCGTCTCATCGTAATTTTAAGAATCTCAATCGTTCCTCAACTTGTTTGTCGGGTCCCCCTCGGCGACCATCTCCGCAAGGATTTTCCTCTCCTCGGCTCCCGGGGGAATCCCGTTTCCCTCAAATTCCAGGACAACCTTGTCATCCTGATTCACGAAAACGCCTCTTGCCTTTGCCCAGCCGTTTTCGTCTATCTTTGACATGGTCATCGTACAGGTTATCGTGTCTCCGAAGTAAACCGGTCTTTTGAAGGTAAATTTGAAGTCGTAGGCAAGAAAGCCGACCTGCCCGCCGAATTCCGTTATCATGCTACCAATCAGGAGTCCGTGACAGACGCGTCCCTTAAGCCCCTTTGCCCTGGCGAACCTGTCGTCGAAGTGCACCGGGTTGTAGTCCCTCGTGATTTCGGCAAAGGCGATCGTGTCTTCTTCCGTGAATGTCCTTGTGATGGAAAAGGAGTCACCTTCCTTAAACCCATCTATCGCCTTTTCCCTCAGTTTCGACATTACCGCACCTCGCTTTTCATATAGATATAGGCCTTGATCCTTTGGGGCGGAGGTCGATTCGCCCGATTGTTTCCAAGAAGCCTCGCCCTACTTACCCCCGTCCTTTGTGTAAAGGGGCTTCTCTCCCCTCTCCACCCTCCTGATATTCTCGGCGACGCCCTCAACGATCCCCCGCATGGAGACGTCGGTGGAGCCGGCGATGTGGGGGGTGGCGAGGACGTTGTATCTGAAGATCGGGTCGTCCGGGTCGGGAGGCTCGTTCCAGTAGACGTCGAGGCCCGCCCCGGCGATCTTCCTATCTTTAAGTCCGTTCCTCAGGGCGTCGTAGTCTATTATCGACCCCCTCGACAGGTTGATCAGAAACGAGTCATCTTTCATCTCCGACATCGCCTTTTCGTCTATAAGGCCCCTGCTGTCGTCCGTCAGCGGGAGGCAGAGCACGACGTAGTCGGACAGGTTGAGAAGCTTGGGGAGGTCTCCCGGCCCTCCCGCCCAGACGAGGCCGAGCTCCTTTTTGGCCGCTTCGGGATCGCTTCTCTTTATCCCAATGACCTTTACGTCGAAGGGTTTGAGCCTCTTTGCGAGGGCGCGGCCTATCCCCCCCAGACCCACGAGACCGACGGTCCTTCCGGTCAGGGCCCTCCCGTGAGGCTCCCCCATCTTTCCCTCTTTGAAGCTCTTTTCAAAACCCCCGAAGTTCCTCGACAGCCCCACCATCATGTATATCCCGAGCTCCGCCACCGAGTCGGCGTTTTTCGAGATGTCGGTGGGGACGTTGGCGACGGCTATACCGAGCCGGTTCGCCGCCTCGATGTCGACCCCCTCGAGGCCGGCGCCGCACTGCTGGACGAGCTTCAGCCTGTCTCCCGTCTCCAATATCTCGGCGGTGATCTTCGTCATCGTGGGGATGAGGACGTCGTACCCATTAAGGCTCTCGACGCCGAACTTGCCCGTGGCGACGAACTCATGCTCCGGCATCTCGGCCCTTATCTTCCCCAGAAAGCCGGCCCAGGCGTTTTCCGGGGCGCTGAAGATGATCTTCATCCAGATACTCCTTCCTCTCTAATTCGCAGGGAAATAGGAGGTGGAAAGCGCGATCAAAAGCTGGCCGGTCGGGTAGAGGAAGGGACCTATGATGAACTTGAACGGCTTTATGAAGCGGTGTATCGAATACTCGGAATCGGCTATGAAGAGGATCGACGTCCCGATCGTCAGGAGGACGGCCTGGGTTACGCTGAAGATATCGCCGAAAAAGGTAGAGACTGCCCGGTGCACCATAAATAGCATGACCATCGCGTATATTACGACGGGTATCTTCCACTCCTTTCCGAGGCCCTTCCAGATGTAGGAGAGGAGACCGATTAGAACCACAAACAGCCCTACGGCCACATATATATCCTCGAAATGAAAGCCGTTGTAAATCGTAATCCCTATCGGGTAGACGAGATAAGCGAAGAGAAAGACTATCAGGGCGGCAAAGAGGATATTGTCCTTTGTCATGTTGATGTTGAAGATGTCGCCGGCCAGCGAAAGCAAAAGCCCCGCCAATATCCACATCGTGTATCCGAAGACGGCGCCGGGGGTCAAAAGCCCCAAAAGGGCCACGATAACGGTCAGGACCGTAGTGATCGGCTGGAAGATCGCGACCTTTTTGTAGTTCTCTTTGTTTCTGGCTATCCACGTGATCATCATGCCGATGAAGATGAACGGGATCGGGATCAAGTGGTAATACATTTTTCCTCCTCCTGTGATAAAGGTCTGTTTAATATTATCATTTTAAAAAAGAAAGTGGAATCTATACTGTCATTCTCACTCTATTGGAACTTCCCACTGACAAGCAAGAGCTTGTCAGTGCCACCCAACGCAAAGAACACCAACTGGATTCCCGTTTTCACGGGAATGACAAAATATGCTGTCATTCCCAACTCGATTGGGAATCCAGAAAGATATCGACGTAAATTCCCATTAACGCCCGGCGCACAGAAACCTTCCCTCTGGATTCCCGCTTGCGCGGGAATGACAAATAGTTTAACTGGATTCCCGCTTACCAAGGGAATGACAAGATTTATCATTACGTCTACGGCCCGGGGAAATATGACGTCGAAAGCGCGATCAAAAGCTGTCCCCCGGCGTAGAGTATCGGCCCTATTACCTTGAGGTCGATCACGAGCTTCGGGGGCGGCGGCTTCCTGAAGGTCTCGATCGCAAACTGCACGTCCCCCAAAAATATCATACCCGTCCCCGCCGTTATCAGGATCGACTGGGTCATCGAGAACGTATCGCCGAAGAATGTGGATATGGCCCGGCTTACGAGGATGAACAGCACCAGCCCGTATATCATCCCGGGGATCTTCATATCGCCCAGCCCCCGCCAGCAGTAGGAGATGAGGGCGATGTAGAGGGCCAAACATATCAGGCCGACGATGACGTCTTCTTTGTGGAATCCGTCCATTACGGTGAAGGCCAGCGGATATGTGAGATAGGCGAAGACGAAGACAATGAGCCCGTAGATCACCGTCTCCATGTCGGTCATGTCTACGTTCCAGCAGTCGCCGACGAGCGAGAATGTCAGGCCCACGAGGATGAAGATCGTGTATAGATCGTTGGCGCCCTCAGAGGCAAATCCGAGGGCGGCTACGGCGATGATGAACAGCGTCGTTATCGGCTGGATGAACTCGACCCTCTTCAGGTCGTTTCTCTTCCTTGCGATGAAATACAGGAATATCCCAACGAGGGCGAAGGGGACGGCTATGAGGTGGCAGCTCACGATATCTCCTCCCGGGCAAATCCGTTCTTTTCCGGTGCTACTTCTTTTTGGCCTCGATCTTTGCTATCTTCTTCTGAATCTCCTCGTACGCCTTCTTGTCAATGGGGTAAAAGGCGTGGACGATATTTCCTATGAGGAAGAAGGCCGCACTTCCCGGCCCGACGAGAAGTCTGATCCCCTGAAGGGCGGATTCCGGCTGGGCGAACTCCGCGACCCCGTTTACCGGCTCGATATATCCGGAGTAGTTTAAGACCACCCCGCAGAAGAGGCCCGCCAGGGCGGCGCCCACCTTGATGACGAAGCTCCAGAGGCCGTAGTATATCCCCTCCCTCTTTATCCCCGTCTTTGCGTAGTCGTAATCGACGGTATCCGGGGCTATCGACCAGGGCATGATGTAGTGGGTCGAAAAGCCAATTCCCGCAAAGAACATGATGATATACGCCGAGACAATCCCGTATTTATGGGCCACCGCCGAAAAGACCAGGACAGATACGATAACTATGGACATCCCCGTGAGGTAAGTGTTTCGCTTGCCGAGCTTCTTTGAGACCATAAGGGTTATCGGCACGAAGAGGACCGAGGTAGCCAGAAGGACGATCATGGCGAAGGTCACCAGATCCTCCCTCTGGTAAATGTATTTGAAATAGTATATCATCATGGAGAGAATGACCGCCACCCCCGCCGAATTTGTAAACCAGGGGATCAGGATCAACATGAAGGGCTTGTTTTTGAAGGCGTCCATGTTTGACTTGAAGATGCTCTTTTTCTCCACGACCTTGGGGAGGGGGGGTTCCTTTACGGCGAAGAACGGGGTGATCGCCGATACGGCGATGACCATTCCGAAGATCGCCCCCAGTGCGATAAACCCTATCCTCCTGTCGTAGCTCATCTCGAAGGCGCTGATTATCGGGACGGAGGCCCCGGCCCCTATGAAGGTCCCCATAACGGCGAAGACCGTCCTGTATCCCATAAACTCCGTTCTCTCGTTGAAGTCCTTTGTTATCTCCGGGAGGAGGGAGTTATAGGGGACGTTGGCGAAGGTGTAAAATGTGCAGAGCAGCATAAAGGAGAGAGTGGCCCAGATAAGTATCCCGGTCTGGTTCTCCACGCTGATCTGAGGATCGGTGAACATCCAGAGGAAACAGAGGCCGAAGGGTATCGCCGAGAAGAGGATCCAGGGTCTCCTGCGCCCCCACCTGGTCCTTGTGCGGTCGGAGAGATAGCCCACGGCGGGGTCGGTCACCGCATCCCAGATCTTACCTAGCATAAGGGCCACTCCCGCCAGGGCCGCGTTCAGCCCCACCTGGTCCGTCAAAAAGTTTAACAATAAAAAAGTCCCGACCGTGAAAAAGATGCTGCTGGAGAGATCCCCAGCGCCGTAGCCGAGCTTCATCCTCAGAGGCTTTCTATCTTGATCTTGCATCCTTCTTCATCTCCTAAAAAAACATATTTGTAGCCGCCCAACCTGATCTTACCATTTTGGGCCCAGAAAATATTACTGTAAAAGACGGGATTTATCAAGTTAAAAAGGCCCGGAATCGTCATCCGGACCTTTTTAAAACACGGTTTACCCGATCCTCTCGATTTGGCCGAAAAGAAATAGCCGAATTATCGGTCGTCATAAGGGGAAGTCCACCGGCGACACGAAGCCGATATTATCGGCACCGGGTCTTTTTCAAGCAAATCCGTATCAAGTTTCAAGTCCAAAGGGCAAGGGAGAATAACGCCTTCCCTCATTCTCCTCCTTGTCGGTCGTGGATCGTTAAGTCCTGCGGGGAGGTGGGAGAACGGAAAACCTGTTTTCCAACACACCACCACTTTTTAAAGTGAGGAGTTAACAGTGGGGATCGTCCGATCAGCCGTGAGTTGTCTGCCGATTCATTCAACGGAATTGAACCGGCAAAAAGTGTACATATCTACGCTCTCGCCCTTGATCTTTCTGCCCGATTATTTCACGGACGCCCTGAAGACACACGTCTCCTTTGCGTTCGGCCTCAAGTCGAAGCTCTCGATCTTTATGTTCGGGTTGATCTTCCTGAAGTATATCTCGTGAATCCTCGTGCACCCGTGGATACACGAGACCTTTGCGGGCTTCCCCTCCTGGGTCAGGTAGTCGTCGAAGTTGACCATGACGAGGTTGTCCCAGTTCGGACAGGAGGTGTATTCCCACTTGAGGGAGTTTTCGTCCTCCTCCAGGAACTTCGGGACATAACCGTTGACCTTAGTAATCTGGTTTAAGAAGTGCTTCATCTTATCTGCCGGGCTACCCTCCGGCTGAATCATCATGTAAAGGATCTCCACGGCGGGAGGGATTAATTCGTCCCACATCTCAAGCTCCAGCTCGATTATCTTCTCCGGGCCGAGCCTCTTGTAGGCGTACCATGACCAGCCGTTCCCGATGCTGTAGAGCATCTGGAGCCTTATGGCATTGGCCTCATCGTTGGTTAAATCACGCATAAAAACCTCCTTGTATATATATGAATTTCTTTTATTTGAAGTTCGCCCAATTGTCAAGTGAAAAACAGATTATTTGTATGTGGTTTAAGGGCGGCAATGCCGATCGAAAACTATACACAAATTTTACAAATTATTTATTCTATTTATACAATAGATGGCTAAATTTGTATCGAATTTGAAAGCGGCGGATTCAAAAATGGAATAGTTTTAATCCGCCTGTAAAAAAAGGGATCACCTTAAATGACAAAGATATTATTAAATCCCCTCTCATGGGGGCTCGGACACGCGACTAGGGACATACCTATTATTAACCGCCTCATTAATTTGGCACACGATGTGGGAATCGCCGCAACCGGCGTTGCATATACGCTCTTTAAGCGGGAATATCCCGACCTGAAATTTTACAGGGGGAGATAAAAAACATAACAGATTTGTCTCATGATAATACGAAAACCGTGTGATATTCCCTGTGAAGCCTGCAGCTGGTAAATCCGGAGCGGGTGAAAGCCGCTTCAAGGTTGGTAGTTGAGTTTCTGGCGCTCTTTTGACGAGGTGAATCGAGATGGAAAAGATCGATTTTAAGCCGATTGTCCCGAAGCGAACGGGGAAGGGAAACGACCTGTTAGCCGTCATAATAAGCATCGCCCTGCAGCTCGGCGCCTTTATCTTCTTCGGCTTCTATTTTGGGCTTTTATGAAACGGGCAGGGTTAGACCTGTGGGAAAGTTTTATTGTTACCCGCCACGGCATTTCGGTGTCATCGGGACGATGTAATATGGTGGTGTTGTATATCTAAAACCGCTTAGTACAAAAGACGGGGACGGGTTTAAACCCCGCCCCCGCGCTGGTTGATATTCAAATGTCTTACAGCCGTCGGCCCCTATCTCGAAAGGGGAGCCACAGGTGACACGTAGTCCCTGTCCCCGCAGTCGAAGTTCTCCTTCAGGTAGATCTTCCTTACCCCATTCTCAACCACAAAAATAAGCTGGTATACCGTCACGGATGCATTCTTCTTCTCGATCAGATACTGCGACCTGTAGCAGATGGCGTTCTCGTCGCCGACGTTCTCCTCCGGCTGATAGGCCAGTATCTCCTCCATCTCACCCAAGGTCAGCCTCCCGTCCGCGGCGTATTTCTTGGCTATCATGTCGGCGGTGGGCTGTCTGCCGCTGCATACGTCCGGAAAGAGGATCAGGTGCTTCATCTCGTCTGTGACGAACGTGTTTGAGGAGGTGAGCATCCCTATATCCTCCCAGTAGGTGCCCTCAAGGCTGTCCTTCTTCACGTCGGTGATCACGAACATTTCCCTGGACCTCTCGAGGCGAAGGAGGTTGCCTTTAAGATCGGTCACTATGAAGTTCTGGGCGTTGGGACTCCCCGTCTCTGTCCAGTGGTCGACGTACTCGTAGGCGTCGCTTGCAACCCTCAACGCCTCCCTCCCCCTGAAGGTATAGGGGAGCCTCGGCTCCTTCGCGTACTCCTTTGTGAACATGTTGTTTATGACGACGGCGACCCCTTTCGAGTTCCACCCCATGTCCCATCCGAAAAGGCCCGCGTAGGAGGTCATTGTGGTTACCACATCCTCGCCGTTTATCCTCTGCTCCTCGAAGTAGTAGTCGCCGAATCCCTTCGACTGGGGCGGGCTGTCTATCGTCTGGGCTATTATGACCGAGCCGTCAGGATTCAAGATACCGAAGGAGGAGCACCCCCCCGTCTCTTTGTCCTTATCCTTGTAGAAGAGCTTGTAGTAGATCGGGCCGATCCTGACCGCCGTGGTGACGTAAACAAGTTCCCGCCACGTGTAGGCAAAGAGGACGTCGTATACGTCCACGTCGTAGCCCTGATCTTCAAGGCCGTAATATACTCCGAAGATCTCGTCCTTGTATTTCCCGTCGATCGCCCTGGTGTAGTAACGGCTTTTAAGCTTGATCCAGCGCATCATGATGGAGCCTGCGTAGTCCGTCACCTCCTTGTCGACGGTCTTAAGGTAGGCCATCATCTCATCTCCGATGCATTGCGCCTTGAGGTAGCCTATCATATACTGGTCGTCCGCCCTGACCTGCAGAAACTTCGCCTTCCCGTCGACGTCGATCACCCGGCAGTACTCGGTCGGCTCTCCCTCCGTCTTCACGTATACGCCGCCGAACTCCTCGTCCTTAACGACTTCGGGTATCTCTCCTGTATAGATCGTCCATCTGTTGATTCTAAAGAATCTTTCAACTGCTATCCCCGCAACGAGGA
>CAZIWT010000067.1:0-17247 GCA_964542895.1 uncultured Thermodesulfobacteriota bacterium | reverse complement strand
AAGACCGATGCCAGAGTGTGGTGTAAGGCAAGATCAAACTCTCCAATTAAATTTGTATCAAGGAGACCGCCTTAAAAATAAAGGCATTCCCCCATGATTTCAGAACTATCGATGGCGTATTCAGAATAAATCTGAAGACACCATCGTGGCGTTTTTGCCGGAAATAGAATCTCCGGACTTTTCGAGACCCGTTTAAAACGAGTATTTCTCAATACTCCACAAGTTTCATTATCACCGTTCAGTTCTCAAAGACCCAAAAAGGGGCCACATCAGGCCCACAAAGCTTGATATTCTATTCAAAATAGTATTGCTTGTCAAGGAAAAAATCGGGAAATCGAAAATAATCTCAACAGGAGCCTACCTATCCCATCTCCATCCCCTTTTCCATTCCCCCCGATGCCGATGATAACGAAATGACAACAACCTCACCAGCATCAGAAATTATATTACATAAAATTCGCATTGTCAAGAAAAAGATAGAAAAAATTCGCATTTTTTCTTAAATTCTTTTCACCTTATTCTTGACTTATCGAAAAAGATAACGTAAAATTTGCAGCACTATGAAAAAACTAACCTTAAAAAGAACGTACGATATAGCGACCGTTGTCTTCATTACGGTCGTTATCCTGTTTACCTTTACCGCAAATACAATGGCCGAAGAAAACGCCCTGACGCTGCTCGAGAAAGGTGCCGATCTAATCGTTCAGGGAAAATACTCGGAGGCGATAAACGTCCTAACCCAGGCGTTGAAGGAGGACTTTCCAGCGGAGCAACAGCTTGAGAGTAACTACGCCGTGATCTACGCCAACAGGGGCGATGCCTACTTCAAGCTGGGACTTGCCGATAAAGCCCTGGAGGATTACGACAGCGCCCTGGAGCTCGACAAGACCTTTCCTGAGGTCCTCCTCAACAGGGGGGTTATAAAGAAGAAGCTGGGCGATTACGAGGGGGCCTTGAGAGATTACACCAAGGCGATCGAGGCCAAGTCGATGTTTCCTGCGGCACATTTTAATAAAGGGGAGCTCCTGGTAGAGATGGGGAGGAACGAGGAGGCCCTGGAACAGCTGTCCAAATACATTTTGCTTGTGGCGGACAATCCCCATGTCTACAATCTGAGGGGGGAGCTCTACCTGAAGGAGAAGAGATACAATCTAGCCCTGGGGGATTTCAACAGTGCCCTTTACATCGATAAGGAAAACGCCGAGGCCCTGAAGAATATCGGATGGGTCTATATAGAGACGAAAGACTACACCGGCGCCGAGCGGGAGCTTAACAAGGCGATCGCAATCAATCCTGACTTCGCAGAGGCCTATATGTTGAGGTCAAAGGCGAGGGAGGGGCTGGGAAACCGGGCCGGGGCGGAGGCGGACCGCAAAAAGGCGAAGTCGCTCAATCCTAACCTGTAGTCGGCTTTTCGGGTCGGGGGGTTTCGCTTTGGGGGCTGGGGAGAAAAGGGGGGGAGAAGATAATGAGGGAAGGGGAAGGACAAAGGGTAAGAAGGTGGCGCTTTTTATTGAAAGATAACTATAACAAATCCCTCGACATGAGGGATTTTTTAGTGGAGGAGGCGGGAGTTATCAACGACACCGGCAATAAGGCGTAAGGTTTGCAGCTTTGCTCAAAAAAAGGGGGCGACATAAGCCGCCCCCCATTTAATCCGCTTCTATCTTCGGCTAAAATTCAAACTTGATCCTCAGCGTCCCCCCGTAATTCCAACCCCTGCTGTTGTAGCCGCGCGCGGCATTGCCCTCGTAAGAGTACGGGAATCCATTTCCGCCGAAGTCAGCTCCACCCGTGCTGTAGCCCTTGAGGTTGTAGTTTAGAGGACTTAGGGGCATGGTAACCATACCCCCTAACATCAGGGACAATCTGTTGATAGGCTTTATCGTCATCGATGTCGCGAGTGTAAGGTCCTGATATGAATCTCTGTCGCTTACCCTTACGTAAGTGATTGTATTTGGATCGCCGCTGATATAGGGCGAGTGGTTCGCCTCGTAAAGGTTCATCTCTCCCCACCCGAGGTCATACCTGATGCTTAGATCCGCGATTAACTCGGGCATGAATTCTTTCCCAACGCTAAATGTCAGCGACATTATATCCATCTCCTCCTCCAGGCGCCGGGTGAAAGAATTGAAGCCCGAACCGAATGCAACGGCACCGACCACTTCGTTTTCACGATAGAAGGCCGAGTAAAGATCGTAATGGGTGTAAATGGCGCTGCTCCGAAGATCGAAACCGTCGAGATTCAGCTTCACTCCCGCCCCGGATTCTATCTCCCACTGCCTCTGTTTTCCCTGGTATCCTACCGTTCCGTCACCGTGAAAGATTTCGGGATAGTTGAACGGCGCGAAATAACCTTCGCCCGTTCCCCTGACCACCCATTCAATGTTCCCCTGGAAGTAATCGACTACGGCGATGATTGAAACAGTATCGTTGATTTTGTACTCCGGCTCCAGGTTGGCCGATATCTCGTAGCCGTAAATCCACCCGGAATCGAGATTCTCATTATAAGTATTTGAAGGGAAATTCCCCGGGGCCACGTTTGACCAGTGATCGGCAAAGAGGGTGGCCTTTTTATCGACTCTTCCCGTGTAGATATTCGCCGTTACGGACGAGTTTATTATCAGGGTATCAATCGGATTTACCGAAACGCCGAAGGTCGGGGAGAAGAGATGATATTTGAAAGTCAGCTCCCTATTTGTCGAGACGTTCTCCGGGATCTCGACGCCGCCCGGTCCGGTGGCCACTCCATATCCGGTCGCATCTCTTGTAGATTTCTCGAACATGTAGGCGTATTTGAATCCGGCCCCCAGTGATACGTAGTCGCTTACATCTATGCTGTAAAGGATGGAAAGGCCGTAGGCGCTGGAATCTGTCTCGCTCCTGAAGGAGGATTCCACATCACCGGAGAATGCTGCGGGGTAGCTCCACTCATACTTGAATGATCCGTCTCCCTTCAGGGTGTTGTATTTGTAGCTGAAGATCGCCCCGAAGTTCGAGATTTCGTTCAGCTTCATTAAAAATCCAACGTCGGTCCCATAATTGTTGGAGACGTAGGCCTCGTCGAAAGCGCCCCTTATATCCCCCTGGAGCGCATTGAACATAATTTCGTTGTAGATATCGCTGGAGATTCTTGTCAGGCCCCCGAGGTAGTAGATATCGTAGTAAAATTCGTATTCCGACTTCGGCTCGAGAAGGGCGGGATTGGTTCGGAAGTTGCGATCCCAGACTGACGAGTTTAACTTCAGTAACAGCTTCGGCGTTGTGTTTAGTTTTGGATCCTCCAGTATCTTCTTCTTGAAGCTTTCGTTGTAGTTACTGACCGCGCTGTTCGAAGTTGCCGTGGGTGTCTCTCCTCCCGTTTCGAGGTTTTTATCCTCCCACTTGATGGCGTACGAGGAAACCACCAACACGAGAGACAGAGTGAAGGAGATGCAAAACAGTATAAGCTTCTTCATTTTTCGTCTCCCTTTTTAAAAAGAACTTAAAGACCGCGTAAAGCTTAAATTCTTTTTAAGATTTCAGAAAAAAACAACCTATTGGGAAAAGGCGCTCTCTCATTGACAAGACAAAGAAGACACCACCCCCTCTTGGGGGAGCGATACGCCGACCCTTTTCCCTGAAGATTAGGTCTTTGGAACCGTCCCATAAAGTTAACTAAAATTTAATAAAATATTGCAATAAAAAAAATAATTTAGAATAGTGTTGATAATTTATAATATTTTAGACAATTTGTCAAGCAAAAATATGATAAATGCACATTATAAAGCTAAAATTATATAAATTTTATGCATTATTTTATAAATTTTTCAAAAAATCCGATCTTGCGCAAAAAAAATGGGGACGCGGCCGCGTCCCCAGGAAATCTATTTTTGCTTGTCTATTCCGTCAAGAATTCGCCATCTCGAAGGCCCTTGTCTTGTACTCTTCCGGGATCAGGTGTATATGCATCTGGTCGGTCAGGGCGGAGAGGCCGAACCACTGGCCGGAGGTGGTGAGCACCGTCTCGAAAGCACCGTTTTCATCGACGGCGGCGGCCCCGCCGGCGGCCCAGAAGAGGAGCCTCTTCGAGATATCGCCCTTCATCCTGACGCCCCTTCCGAAGAAGACGACCTTCTCGCCGAGCCTTATATCCCGGTAGAAGTTGTAGCTGAGTCTCACCGACACACCGCCGTTCTTCGCTATGAAGAATCCCCCCCAGCCGGTCGTCTCGTCCCCCAGGGCCAAAAGCGCGATGGGATGGACGAATTCGCCCTTCCTGAAGTGGAAAAAGGTCTCACTGTCCTCCTCCTCGAATCCCACAAGGGAGACGACGGTCTTTCCGTCGCTCTCTTTTTGGTCGTCAAAGAGGTGAAACTTCCTCTTGAGGCCAGGCTCCCTCCTCTCCGCTCCGCAAACGAAGCAGTCGGTGTAGTACGGTAAGGGGATCAGCCTGTTTTCGAGGCTCGAAAAATTGGACGGCAGGTATGCCTCGAAGGCCTCCCTCTCTTTTGCGTCTTCCGTCACAAAGGAGATGTCGCCGGAGATGTAAGGGAGATCGACGCCCTCCTTTTTTATTAACCCGACAGCCCCCCCCTCTTTTCTTTCCGCGCTTACGGTTACCACGTCCCCCAGCGCGACCGCGGTCCCCCCCATCCTGAAGTCGGCCCTCAGCGGGAAGATCGATTTTGGATCATCCGGGTAGTTGGAAAGACCCGATGCCAGCTCCATGATGGCGCCCATCCCGAATCCCCCGTGGGGCAATCCCACCCATCCCTCGGTCCTCTTGTCCATCTCGATTTTTGCGGTGAGCGAGCCGTCCCGGTTCTTTTCGTAACCCCTGAGGATGAAGCCGTCCTTCCCGCAGCCGATACACTCCCTGTGATCGTCGATCGTATATTCCATGCCAATCTCCATACCAATCCTTCCGAATTAATGTTTGGATGTCAAACCCGATCCGCCCTCTTGTCGAACGATTATATCACAGACTGAAAAGACGTTGTGGGGCCAAAGATCTAAAATGCATGAAAAAGGGGAGACTAACCCCCCCTTTTTTTCTGTCACAAATTATCTGTGGCGCTACTTCTTGTTGTAGCTCTCGATATATTTTTCAAGGGTCGTTATCATAAGCTGGAGGTTTTCATAGTTCACCCTCTCCAGGTTGTCGGTGGTGGCGTGAAATCCGCCCATCCCCATTCCCGGCAGTCCCGAGTTACCCACGGTGACGAAGGGGATCCCGACCGTAGCGAAGCGATGGGAGTCGTCGGTGATGTAGCCCTCTCCCGCCAGGTCCATCCGCTTTCCGGAGATCTCCTCCCAGGTGGAGTTGAGGCGGTCTATAAGCTCGGGATCACCCTCGTAAAACTTCAGGAAGACCCCGACCTTCTTCCAGTAGACCATGTTGCCGTTCTGGGCCACAAGCTCCAGATTGACGAGCGTCGTGGGGATCTCAGGCTCCGCCTTCTTACCCCACCTCTCCTTAACGTAGAAGTTGGCCCCCTGGAGCGTCGTCTCCTCACCCGAGGTCAGGATGATCGTGACGTTGGAGTCGCCTATATCCACTTTGCCGTCCCTTATGTCCTTCGATATGGCGAGAAGCGTCACCACGGCGGTCCCGTTGTCTATGGCGCCCAGGCTGTCTCGCTCATTCGACATAAACACGAATCCCCCGAAGCCGAGAAAGACGAGACCCCAGTAGACTACAAGGACGCCCGCAACGGTAAGGTTTATCGCGGTTACGAGCTTGTTCTTCAGGGCGTCGAACTTCTTCACGAAGAAGAGCCATATCGAGAGGAGGACGCCCAGGGCGAATGCGTGGGGTATCCACTTGTATATCTTGGCCCTCTGGATGTGATCCCAGAAGTCGGTTTTTGAGTCGTAGTGGGCCATGAAGATCAGCTCCCTTACGGCGTCCGGGGCCTGAAAGCTTACGATGATGTTCTCACCGGTCTTCTTTATCAGGCCGCTCACTATCGGCACGAACATCTCGAACTCCAGAAAGAGGAGCGGAAAGATGACTATAGATACGATCAGGGCAAGGAGGGGCTTTCTCTTGAGGATCAATATAAAGAGGATGACCGCCAGTATCAACAGCGTCAACCCTATCAGAAACTGCATGTAGGGTCTCAGGGCGAACTCCTGCACGATGAAGGGAACGTCCCACGACGTGAGGAGCTCCTTGATGTAGGCGGCGGTCTTGTCGAGGGACTCCCTGTGGGCCGGCCTAGGTACGGCGATATTCGTCAGAATTTCCTGAAGGTCCATGATTCACTCCTAAAAAGTATATTTGGCCTTGGATTATACCACAAAGCTTCAAAAAGTCTAACTGTTTTTGGCGGCCTACGGTATCCGATACCGGAATAGACCGCAAAGTTTCAGTCCCTGTCAGTATTGCAGGTCGATCTTCGACATGGGGACTCCGCCCCTTCCCGCCCAGTTTTTCCCCTCGCTCTCGATGATGTTGAAGATGATGTCCTTGTTGTCCACATCGGTGTGTCTCTCGATTACCCCGCTCAGTCTCTTGTAGAGCGCCTCCTTCATCTCGTCGGTGCGCCCGGAAAACATCAGAAGCTCGACGAAGACGAAATCCACGCTTCGGCTCTCGTGGACGGACCGCTTTTCCCTCGGCGTCGTTTAGAGGGCTACGTGGCCGTGGGCCGGATCGATCTTGAGGATTTCCACCATAGCCTCCCTGACCTCGCGGGTGAAAAGGGGTGAAACCTTCTCGTAAATCTCATCCGACAGGCGGATCTTGAAAAACGGCATGATTACCTCCTCAGTCATTATAGTTTACTCAATAGATTAGACAACGAAAAAGGGAAAAAATCCCTTGACAAAGGGCCGAATTAGAAATATAAATTACCCATGAGAAAGATCAACACAACAATTTTCCTTTCTATATGAGGCCGTAGTTCGGGGCCCGGGCGGTCCCGAGGCACTGTTAGGCTCGCCTCACCCTTCCCGCCGTAGCCGGGGGTCTCCCTCGGCACGCCGGTAAGGGCGGGGCTTAAGGGAGGTACCTTGGCAAGACTTCGTTTAAAGAGAAGAGAGCCGATGAGAGATCGTATGTCAATTTTATTGGCGATTTCATCGGCGATTTCATTTGCGATTTCATTTGATTTTTACGCCCTGTTTCCACGCCGGATCTTATATCCATTCCCTTTATATTTCCCAAATTTTATAGCGCACAAGCTTATAGTCCCGCGTATCTGCATACCGGGAGCCAATAGAATTATAGGTTCAATTTTCAAAGGAGATTTGTAATGACAAGGGTCAAGAGTTTTTTTGCGAGCAGATGGGGCATCATAGCCGTCGGCGCCGTAATTGGTGTCATTGCCGCATCGCTCCAGAAGTTCGGCAATCCCGGGAACATGGGGATATGCATGGCCTGCTTCGAGCGGGATATCATGGGCGCCTTGGGCCTCCACAGGGCGGACGTCGTCCAGTACCTGCGCCCGGAGATACCGGCGTTTGTCTTTGGATCCCTTATCGCCGCGCTTTCCTTCAAGGAGTTCAAGTACCGCTCCGGATCGTCGCCCATGACAAGGTTCTTCCTAGGCATGACCGCCATGATGGGGGCCCTGGTGTTTCTCGGCTGTCCGTGGCGGGCGCTCCTTCGCCTCTCCGGCGGCGACTGGAACGCGATTGCCGGCATAATCGGCCTGATCGTCGGGATCACCGTCGGCGTCCTCTTTCTCAAGAAGGGCTTCAACCTGGGGCGGGCCTATCAGGGCGAAACCAAGTTCGCCTGGGTATTCCCGTTCATCATGGCGGTCCTCTTGGTCCTGGCGATAGTTTACCCCAGCTACGGCGAGGGGGCGGCGCTCTTCAGGAGCACAAAGGGGCCAGGATTTTTTGCGGCTCCGCTGGCCGTATCGATAGGGGCGGGGCTGGTCGTCGGCTTTCTCGCCCAGAGGACACGGTTCTGCACCATGGGGGCGATAAGGGACGTGATTCTGATGAGGGACTTCCACCTCCTGAGCGGTGTGGTAGCCCTTGTGGTGGCTGCTGTCGTGATGAACCTGATCTACGGCCAGTTCCACCCAGGTTTCACGCTGGGGATTAACGATGCCGGGGAGGTAATCGGTCAGCCGGCGGCGCACACGAACCAGCTCCTCAACTTCGGCGGGATGGTACTGGCGGGGATGTCGTTTGCCCTCGCTGGGGGGTGTCCTGGGCGCCAGATATTCCTGTCGGGCGAGGGGGACTCGGATGCCGCGGTCTTTGTCATAGGAATGATGGTGGGGGCCGGTGTCGCCCACAACTTCCTTATGGTGGCGACCCAGAGAAACGCCCCCTGGATTGTAGGGATAGGCCTGGTCACCGTTATACTAATAGGCTTTCTATCTATAGAGAGGGAAAAATAAATGGCTGAAAAAAAGGAGAATACAGTAGACGCCCGGGGGCTCTCCTGTCCCCAGCCGGTGATCATGACGAGAAACGCCATCAAGGATATGGAGGGCGGCAAGGTAAGCGTCCTCGTCGATACCATGACCCAGGTTTACAACGTCTCCCGGTCGGCGGAGAAGCTCGGATGGGGAGCGGAGTACGAAGAGGTGGGGATCGAGTTTCAGATATCTCTGAAGAAGTAGTTGACAAAGTCGACCGTCTCACTGATACTGGGATTTGAGGATTGGTTTCTGGGAAGGGCTTAAGGGGGTGTCCCGTCTTTAATCGGGCGCCCCGGGTTTACGCCGTTAACCGGTATCGACCCTGTTGGATGCAGGATCTTAAGGTGTAATGAAATGATATATCTCGACAACGCCGCTACGTCGTGGCCAAAACCAAAGTCCGTCGTCGATGCGGTGTCCGACTTCATGACGAACGTGGGCGCAAATCCGGGCAGGAGCGGGCACAGGCTCTCGATGGAGGCGGAGAGGATACGCCTCGAAACGAGGGAGCTGGTAGCCGGGCTCTTCGGGGGGGGCGATCCCTTCAGGGTGATTTTCACGCCCAACGTCACCGAGGCAATCAACTTCGTAATCGGGGGGTTGGCATCGAAGGGCGGCCGGGTGGTGACCACGTCGATGGAGCACAACGCTGTCATGCGCCCTTTAAGGAACCTGGAGGACACGGTCGGGATCGAGATCGTCCTGGTCCCCGTGAGAGTGGACGGAACGCTCGACATCGACGCCATGGAAAGGGCCCTTGAGGGAGAAGCGGACCTGGCGGTGGTGAACCACGCCTCGAACGTGTCCGGGACAATCGTCGACATCGCAGATGTGGGGAGGCTGGCCAGAAAACAGGGCGTGCCTTTGCTTGTGGATGCGGCGCAGACGGCGGGATGTGTGCCGATAGACATCAAGGAGAGCATGATCGACATCCTTGCCTTTACGGGGCACAAGGGGCTTTTGGGGCCGACAGGGACGGGGGGGATTGTCTTCGGCGACGGCTTTGACTGCGGGAGGCTCCCCCCGGCAATCTTCGGCGGCACCGGCAGCAGGTCGGAAATGGAGTATCAGCCCGATTTTCTCCCGGACAAGTACGAGAGCGGTACGGTTAACATCGCGGGAATAGCGGGGCTGTGCGAGGGGGTCAGATGGATATTGGACAAGGGGGTGGACGAGATACGCGCCCATGAGGTGGAGATTACTGGCAGGATGATCAGGAGGCTCTCCGAGATCGACCGCGTCAAGGTAATCGGCGCCGGAGACGCCCGGCTTCAAACGGCCACCGTTTCTTTCGTCGTTGACGGCATGGATGTCTCCGATATTGCGGTAGGTCTCTGCGACGACTTCGAGGTCATGTGCAGGGTGGGGCTCCACTGCGCCCCCAGGGCGCACATGACGCTGGGGACGTTTCCGAAGGGGACGGTACGCTTCGGGATGGGGCCGTTTACCACGATCGAGGATGTCGATAATGCATTGAAGGCCGTGGGGGCGGTGGTGAACGGCAGGTAGGCTGTGTTGGAAAAAGGCCGATTCGTCCATATCCCGCTCATATAATGCAAGGGGTGGGGGAGGGGTCTACATTTCATGTTTTGTAAAGTCGACATAAACCGAGCAAAAAGGGACCAATAGATAATGGAATACGCCGTGGTATTGATGGACAGCACGAGCTACGCCATAAAAGGGGAGAGGGTCTTGAAGGATGCTGGGATAACGGCAAAGCTCATCCCCGTTCCCCGCCACCTGAGCAGCGACTGCGGCGTTACGGTTAGGATACCCGCAGATGATATCGAGATATCCGAGGGCATCTTGAAGGAGAGGAGGGTACCCTTTAACGAGATAGTAAGCATATAATTACAGAAGCGAGGAGGAGATGGAAGAGATCAAATTGACCTCTATGGTCAGGGCCGCGGGGTGAGCCGCAAAGACGGCCCCCGACGCCCTGGCGCAGGTCATGCGCCGATTACAGGATTATTTCCCGAGGGACGGTTTTCCCAACCTGATGGTGGGTCTTGATGATTGGGACGACGCCGCGGTCTACAGGATCAACGATGAGACCGCCATCGTCCTGACGCTGGACTTCTTCACCCCAGTGGTGGACGACCCTTTCGACTTCGGCGCCGTTGCGGCCGCCAACGCCCTGTCCGATATTTATGCAATGGGGGCGGACCTCGTCGTCGCCCTCAACATATGCGGCTTCCCCGAAGACCTGCCGAGGGAGATCATCGGGAAGATTTTGGAGGGAGGGGCGGACAAGGTCAGGGAGGCGGGGGGAGTCCTGGCGGGGGGCCACACCATAGACGACAGGGAGCCGAAGTACGGTCTTGTGGCGATGGGAACGGCCCACCCGGAGCGAATCCACACGAACAAGGGCGCCGTCCCCGGAGACGCCCTCGTCCTCACCAAGCCCTTGGGCGTAGGGATCGTGACCACCGTCCTGAAGGCGGGGGAGGCGGCTAAGGAGGACGTGGATAGCGCAACAATGTGGATGAAGAAGCTCAACAGGGCCGCCTCCAGGCTGCTGAGGGAGGTGGGGGCGGACGCCGTGACCGATGTCACCGGGTTTGCCCTCTCCGGCCACTCGCTGGAGATGGCGAAAAGCAGTAAAGTGCGGCTGAAATTTTCCGTCAAGAACCTGCCGTTCATGTCAGGGGCGGAGAGATACGCCGATATGTGGCTCTTCCCCGCGGGAACCTGCAACAACGAGCGGTCATTCAAGGAGAGCGTCCAGTTCGATGAAACGATCCCTGAGGAGATGAGACAGTTACTGTTTACCCCGGAGACCTCCGGGGGGCTCCTGGCGGCGGTGAAGCCGGAAGACCTCGACGCATTGAAGTCGAAGTTTCAGGAGGCCGGTGAAGACCTCTGGGTGGTGGGGGAGGTTTCCGAGGGGGAGGGTATAATGTTTACGCCGTAGGCCAGGATCGATGCGGGAGGTCGCTTCGGGATGGGAGCCAAGTTTGAGGCGGGAACGGATCAATGTCGAAAACGGTGAGGTTGAAACGATTTTGAGACCGGCATCCCCGAATCCCTTAAAACAGCTCGATCATCGATTTCAATAAAAATATCCATCCAGATCGTGACTTTCGTCACACTATATCCTTTTTTCCACAAATAATCTCTAAAAGTGAGAGTTCTCACATCGAAACCGAAAATCCCCTGATATATGTGGTACAATAGATACGTGGAGATTGCCGTAATCCGTTTGCTTGCGGCTTTTAAATGTTTTTAAATCGGGGGTAAAAAATGTTGAAGGCAAGAGATAAGAGGAAAGAGCTGGTTACCTTTGTCATTATGGTTTCGGCTATTTCCTTTGTTTTTTTTGGCGGCTACGCCCACTCCGCCGGGGAGCCGGACATTTCCGGCACGTGGCACAGCAACACCGGAAACGAGTACGTCATCATCCAGGCTGGGGACAAGTTCCAGTGGCAGGTGCCGAAGACCGGTGAGATAGGCGTCGGAGACATAGACGGCGACAAGATCTCCGCCGCCTGGCCCTTCGGATACGCGGAAGGAAAGATAACCAAAAACCCCTCGGGTTGGGCCACCGGTATAATCTGGAACAACGGGGTGTCTTTCCATCGGGGGCCGGGGGGCGGCGGGCCGTCTCCGGGATCGGGCGATCCGAACTTCAGCTTCGGGCCGAATCCCGCGAAGGCGGGCGGCGAGCTCTGGATAAACCTTAACTCCAACGTCGCGGGGAAGACCGAGCTCTTCCTCAACGGCCAGCACCTGCCGAAGCACTCGGTTAAGGGGCAAAGCTATTTTACCGTCATCCTTCCGGCGAATGCCAAAAGCGGCCACCCGGAGATCGAGTATGGGGGAAGGCGGATACGCTCCAACCAGCCGAAAAACTTCCTGACGATATCGGGGACAAGCCCCACACCGCCCGGCTGGAGCGGGCCAAACTTCAGCTTCGGGCCTAATCCGGCGAATCCCGGCGACGAGCTCTGGATAGAGCTCACTTCAAATGAGGTAAACAACGTAGAGCTCTTCCTTAACGGGCAGCACATCCCGAAGCACTCGGTGAAGAGCCAGACCTACTTTACAGTGATCGTGCCGCCGGGGGCAAAGAGCGGCCACCCGGAGATCGAGTATATGGGAAAGCGTGTAAGGTCTCATCAGCCGAAGAACTTCTTGAAGATAGGAACCGGCGGATCGCCACCTGGGACACCGAAGCCCCCGGCCAAGGCGCCGAACTTCAGCTTCGGCCCGAATCCGATCAAGGCGGGCGGCGAGCTCTGGATAAAACTGGATTTACAAGCGGAGCCCTTCGTGGAGGTTTTCTTAAACGGCCAGCACCTGCCGAAGCACTCGGTGAAGAGCCAGACCTACTTCACCGTTATCGTTCCGCCGGGGGCAAAGAGTGGTCACCCTGAGATCGAGTTCAAGGGGAAGCGTAAACATGCGAATCAGCCGAAGAACTTCCTGACGGTCACGCCGTGACGAAAGGTTAGGTGGTTCATCAATAGGATCTGAAAATTACGGGAGCGTGCCCGCAGTCTGTGCGGTCAGGGGAGGGGAGAAGGACTCGTTTTTAGATAAGGATGAGGTAGATTCTAACAACACAAAAATAGATACCCCGGTCGCGGCGGGCGCGGCCGGGGATTTTTTGATTCTATTTTTAATTTTAAAGGGGGGCGTTCAAGCCTATAATTTTGGGCCGCTGTCTCGTCGGGGCGGTCGATTTTAACAAGGAGGTTTCTCCTTATCTCAGGGCATAGAGGAATCCGGAATCGTCGCCGAAGTAGACCACCTTGTCCTGTACTATCGGCGACGAGCGGATCGGCTTTTCCACCCTGTACTGCCACCTCATCCCACCGTTGTCCGTCCTCAGAGCGTAGAGCCTGCCGTCGTCACCGCCGAAATATACAGCGCCGGCGCAGACGGCGGGAGACGTCCTGATCTTGTCATCGGTGAAATATTGCCACTTAGGCATCCCCGTTCTTACATCGAGGGCGTAGAAGCGCCCGTCGTCGCCTCCGAAGAAGACCGTACTCCCCAAAACGGCCGGAGAGGACTTTACGTCGTCCTCGGTTTTGAAGCGCCATATCAGCTGACCCAGGTTTGTATCTACAGCGTAGAAGTGGTCGTCGTCGCTCCCGAAATAGGCGACACCGTTTGATACGGCCGGGGAGGACTCGATGTTACTTTCCGCCTTGAATCCCCACATCATCGCCCCGGTCCACTTGTCGAGCCTGTAGAGCACCCCGTTGTCACATCCGAAGAAAATCGCGCTCCCCACGACCGCGGGGGACGATTTGATATTGTCCTCGGCGTTAAAGCTCCATCTCAACACGCCGGTCTGGGAGTCGACCGCGTAGAGGAGGCCGTCGTCGCTCCCGAAGTAGACGACCCCCTCGGAAACCACCGGCGACGACCTGATATTGCCCTCGGTCTTGAACGTCCACCTTACGACCCCCGTTTTTTTATCGAGGGCGTAGAGCCTCTCGTCGTCGCTCCCGAAGTAGACGACGTTTCCCGCCACGGCAGGCGAGCTCAATATGTCATCCTCGGCCACGAATCTCCACTTCAGAAAGCCGGACCTCGCGTCCACGGCGTAAAAGGATTTATCGCTGCTGCCGAAGTAGACTATCCCTCTCGATACCATTGGAGTCGAATGAATTGCGTCTTCGCTTCTAAAGGTCCACTTGATCCGGCTGAGGGAGTAGAGGGCCTTGGTGTGAAAGACGCCGGTCCTGTCCGGGCGGTTTCTGAACATAGTGTATGTAGAGTTGATCTTCTCCGCCCCGGAGAAGAGGAGGGCCCAGGCCGTGCCGAGAGCGGCAAGGATTAAAATCTGTTTAAGATATCTTCTTGACCTCTTTCTTTTTGACATCTTATCCTCGTCATTATTTTATTGGTTATTAAATAACTATACTTGTTTGAGGGGGGGATGTCAATACGTTTGGTTTTTTGAGGAACGGCCTTTGGAGATGAAAAAAAGGGGAGCGATTATCGCCCCCCTTTTTAGTTATAGTTGTGAGTTTACCAGTCAATCCATTGGTCTTTTACCAATGGTTTAATCGACCAGACCCCTACTTCCCGATTATAGCGACGGAGCAGACGCTCATTGCGGGAAAGCCGCCCAGGTTGTGGGTAAGGCCCAGTTTCGGGTCCTTGATCTGGCGGTCGCCCGACCTGCCGTTGAGCTGGTTGTACATCTCGTAGAGCATCCTTAAACCCGAGGCGCCGATGGGATGTCCGAAGCACTTGAGGCCGCCGTCCGGCTGGCACGGGAGCTTTCCATCGAGGTTGTAGAAGCCGTCGTTGATGTCGTCGATCGCCTTCCCCCTGGGGGATATCTGTAAGTCCTCGTATGTGGCGAGCTCGGTGATGGAGAAGCAGTCGTGAACCTCCATCATGCTTATCTCCTCCCTCGGAGTCTTGACTCCCGCCTCTGCGTAGGCCTTGGCGGCGGCGCGGGTGGTTGTCTCCACGTGGGCGCCGTCCCAGTTGTCGTACCACATTTCCTCACCAGACGTAATGGCGATCTGCAGCGCCTTTACGAGGATCGGTTCCTCGTTCGGCTTGAGCTTCTTTGCGATCTCGGGCGTGGTGACGATGGCGCAGGCCGCCCCGTCCGATACGCCGCAGCAGTCGAAGAGCCCCAGGGGCCATGCGATGATCGGTGCCGACAAAATCTGGTCGACGGTGACATTTTTCCTAAGGTGCGCCTTCGGGTTCTTCGCCCCGTTTGCGTGGCTCTTTGCGGAGATCTTCGCCAGCGCCGTCTTGAGGTCCTCGGGTGAGACGTTGTATTTTGCGCAGTAGCCGGTAGCCATCAGCGCAAAGGAGCCCGGCGCCGTGGCGTTGGGCATTATCAGCCTGTTGAATGTCCCCATGGCCGTTCCGAAGTCCGGGAGACCTCCGTAGCCTGTGTCCTTGAGCTTCTCGGCGCCCATGGCCAGGGCGATGTCCGCAGCCCCCGAGGCAACGGCGTATGTAGCGCCCCTGAAGGACTCGGTTCCGCTGGCGCAGAAGTTCTCCACGCGGGTGGCCCCGATATAGGGGAGTTTTAAGGTCATGGGAAGGGAGATGGCGCTCTTTCCCACGTTAACCTCGTCGAAGCATGAGCCGAACCAGGAGGCGTCGATGTCCTTTTTCTCTATACCGGCGTCCTCCATGCACTCGTTATAGGCCTCCACCATTAGATCTTCTGCCTGCACATCCCAGCGCTCGCCGAACTTGGTGCAGCCCATCCCGAGGATGGCCACTTTATCCTTTATTCCACTTGCCATTTTATATTTCCTCCATCCTTGTTATTTAGCTTTCGGTTATCGGTACAGCCTTCCAGAAGTAGCCGTGTATTCCCCGCTTGTCGTCGTAGTATTTTCTCCTGAAAGAGAGCTTTACCTTCTGACCTACCTTTACGTCTTCGAGCTTGCAGTCGGTGAAGTCTGTCCAGAGCCTGCCTCCGCCCTTGAACCTGATGATGCCGTAGACCTGCGGCGGATCGAACGAGAAGGAGAGCATATCGCCGGTGTAGGAGAAAATGGTCCCCTCCTTATCGGAGAAGCGGTATTCTTCCATCTGGTCGATGGAGCCGCAGTCCGGGTTGACGCAGACCCTTTGGGGCGGGTACTGGGGTGTATCGCAGTCTTTACACTTGGTTCCCACGAGCCCCATGACGGCCCTTCTGTTTCTCCAAAGCGTGCTGAACGCGGTGAAGGCCTCGTCCTCGCCGCGGATTCCCAGCTCCATCGGGATGAGGTTTCTGAAGACGGCGTATTTCTCGTAAGGGGCGAGGTCCGCCTTGTGGGCGAGGGATCCCTTTACTCCTTCGATTCCCTTGAGCTTCTTGATGTTGTCGGTGACCTCGAAGAGGAGGGCGTCCGACCCGCTGCCGAAGCTCGCCATGATGATCTTGTCTCCGGGCTTGGCGTCGGCAAGGGCGCTTACCATCATCACCAGGGGATGCGCAGCTCCCGTGTCTCCCGTCTCCGCGTGCATGTTGCCGTGGATCGCCTCCGGCTTGAAGCCCAGTTTCGTGCCGAGCTTGGCGTGATCGCGTCCGAAGTAACACGGGTAGACCACCTTTGCCACATCTTCCGCCTTTACCTTGGTCTTTTCAAGGAGACCCTGAAGCGCCTCGGGGATTATCTTGGCGTAACCCATGTCCCTTATCCAGCGCTCCTCCCAGGTGCGGTCAAAGGGGGCGTCGTCCGATCTGAAGTGATCCACGAAATCGTAAGATACGGAGTAGGAGCCCTTGAACTCCGCGATGACGTCTTTGTCTCCCATAACGAGACAGCCCGAACCGTCTCCGTAGAACTGCTCGACCATGCTCCCCATCCTTCCCATGCGGTAGTCGGACGCGAGGACCATGATATTATTCGCTTCCTTGGCCTTGACGGCGTCAAGGGCCGCGATCGATGCAGTGGTGCCCGACTTCACCGCCTCGGCGAAATCCGCAAATCTTATGTCGTCTCTGAGATCCAGAGCCGACGCCGCTATTCCGGCGCAGGAGCGCTCCTTGTACGGCAACGTTGTGGAAGCGAAGTAAACCCCGTCGATTTTTTCCCTCCCTATACCGTTCAGGGCGTCCAGGCCCGCCGCCACGGCCATGGTGATACTGTCCTCGTCGTAGTTGGCCACGGACTTCTCACCCTGGGCGACGGCGATGGTTACGGGATTAAACCATCCCATCGCCCCGAAAACGGTACCGCGGTTTAACCTGTACCTCGGAATATAGCCTCCGTATGAAGTTATTCCAACCATGTTCATCTTCTCCTTTTAATGAATTTCAACATCCTGCCATTGATTACATTTCAAAACTTTTCGGAAACATACGCTGTTTCCCTTAAAAAAAAATGTAAAAATATACAAATTCGACCATTTCGTTTAAAAACTGAATGCTCCTCGGAAGTATTTAAGTATA
>CAZIWT010000066.1:0-17250 GCA_964542895.1 uncultured Thermodesulfobacteriota bacterium | reverse complement strand
AATGAGATTAAATCTAATCCAAGTGTGTCGTATTGGAATACAACCAATTCAAAATGGGTAACCATACCGAGTGAAATTCAACCTACTGGAGAAAAAGACAAATATAATCTCATTTACAAATCTAATGAAATTGGTTCTTTCATAGTAGTACATGCAAAAACTTTAACTGTAGATGAACTCAATAAACTTTTGAATGAAGAACTAAAAAAATAGGATTTTTACAATTCTTTCATATTTACTTCTTCTCAGAAAGTCTTCTTTAAAAATGAAATGCCTTAAAAGGAAATGGAAAAATGTAGAATAAACTGGGCTTTTTAGGTAGATTTTCTATTAGTGAAATTAGGTATTTAGGTAATTACTAAAAAGACTTGTCGGTCTTGGGCTTAATAATCCGAGGCTACAACTTGACTCCTCTTTCTGCTCCCCTCCTTGTTCCTTTCCAACACAATTCTCCTTACCAGATACGCCCCGATAAACAGGAGGAAGTTTATCATCACGATCGTCCCCCCCGTGGGGAGGTCGAGGTGGTAGGAGGAGAAAATCCCGAGGAAGACGGAGACTGCCGCGGTAAAGGCGGCTACAATAAGGGACCACTTGAAGCTCTTCGATACCTGGAGGCTCGTCACCGCCGGGAGGATTATCAGCGCCGAGACGAGCAGCAGGCCCACGAGCCTCATCCCCACAACGACCAGAAGCGCCGTGACGACGGCAAAGAAGTAGTTGAAGCGTCCCACGTTTATCCCCATCACCATTGCCGTCTCCCCGTCGAAGGTCATGGCGAAGAGCTTGTGGTAAAAGAGGATTATGAAGACCACGATTACCACCGATATCATGAGGGAGGCCCAGAACTCCTCTCTGCCGATGGTCAGTATGCTCCCGAAGAGATAGCTCATCAGGTCGATGTTGAATCCCCTGGCCGCGCTGGCTATCAATATACCCGTCGCCATTCCCACGGCCGAGACCACCCCTATGGCGACGTCGGCGTGGATCCTCACCCGCTCCTGAAGCTTTAGGATGCCGATCGACGAGAGGATCGTTATTATCAGGGCCGACCAGAACGGCTGCCCGCCGAGAAGCAGCCCCACCGCCACGCCGCCGAAGGCCACGTGGGTCAGGCCGTGGCCGATCAAGGCGTAGCGTCTAAGTACGAGAAACACCCCCAGGACGGCGCAGGCCGTGCCTACGAAGACGCCGGTGAAGAGCGCCCTCAGGACAAAGCCGTACTTTAAAAAATCGAAGAGGGAGAGCGCTTCTTTAACAGTCACAATATTAAGCACAGAAGCAAACAAAGAACCTAACATCAAATATCTCCGAAAAATATTAGATCAATTCCGTATAATCTTAATCATTGCCCTCATCGAGATGCTGGTGGCATATAATATGCTGGGAGCTCCCGAAGTAGCCGCTCATCTCTTCCGACATGCAGAACTCACTCCCCTCGCCGAAGAAGAGCTGTTCCCTGTTGATAAAGAGGATCTTGTTGTTGTTTATCCCCATCCCGGAGATGTCGTGGTTGATAAGGATGATCGTCGACCCCCTCTCGTTCAGATCGTCGATTATCTTGAAGAAGTCCTCCCTTACCCTCGGCTCGACGGCGGACGTGGGCTCGTCCAGGAAGATGATGTCGGAGTTTGCGATCAGGGCCCGGGCGAGGATCACCCTCTGGAGCTGGCCGCCGGAGAGCTCCCCGATCCTCCTGTTCATCAGATGGGAGATTCCCAGCTTCTCGAATGCATCGCCGATCCTCTCGTCTTTCGAGCGCCCGAAATTCCCCCGATTCTTTCCACGACCTCCCAGCACCATGAGCCTCATCGACGCCACCTCCAACGCCGTTGCGGGGAAGTAGGGGTCGAAGAAGAGGAGCCTCTGGGGGACGTAGGCGATCCTCTCCCAGTCCTCGAATTTGTCAATATCCTCTCCGAAGAGCCTGATTATGCCTGTCCCGGCGGTGAGAATCCCGAGTATCGTCTTCATCAGCGTCGTCTTCCCGGAGCCGTTGGGGCCGATCATCCAGAGATAGTCCCCCCCATTAAGGGAGAAGTCGATCCCCTCGAAGACCGTCTGGTGGTTGTAGCTGTAGGAGAGGTCCGATACTTCGAGGACCTTTTCGGTATTGGTCTTTTTTTCCATCATTTGCACTCAAGCCCCTTTTTGAAATTTATGAGATTGTCCTTCATAATATCTATAAACGAAGTCCCCGACTCAAACACTTTTAGAGGTACGTTCCCCGCCGGATTGACGGTGAGTATCGTAACCCCCGTCTCCTCCTTGATGGTCTTTGCCATCCTCGGGTCCAAGAGCTCCTCCGCAAATATATACTTTATCTGTTTTTTCTTTATGATCTGAATCATCTCGGAGAGCTCCTTCGGTGAGGGCTCCGCATCGTGGGATATGTCGAAGACTGAATGGTGGCTCAATCCGTAGCGCCTCGCCATATATCCGAAGGCGAAGTGCCCCGAGGAGACGATATCTTCCACACTGCAGTCGGTGAGCGTCTCTCTGTAAAGGCTGTCCAGCTCCGCAAGCTTATTTCTGTAGTTTTTCGCCCTCTCTTCGTAGAGGGCGGAGTTGTTAGGATCGGCCTCGACATAGGCCTTTAGGATGTTATCCACCTGTATCCCGGCGTTGGCGAAATCGAGCCAGAAGTGCGGATCTGTCCCCCCCGGATGCTCGTGATGCTCCCCTTCATGCTTGCTATGGTTATCGTGGCCGCCGTGGCCATCCGACACCGTCAACGGCTTCACCCCGATGCCGGCATCGACGACCTTCAGGTCTCTGTTGTCGATCCCGGAGAGGATGTTTTCCAGCCAGGGCTCCATTCCGGCGCCGTTAAAGACGAAAATGTCGGCGTTCTCTATCGTCTGAATGTCTTTGGGGGTTGGCTCATAGGAATGGGGGGAGAGCCCTGCGGGCAGGAGGAGGGTGACCTCGGCCTGATCGCCCCCTATCTCCTTGGAGAACTCGTAGAGGGGAAAGATGCTCGCCACGACCTTGAGTTTTCCTTCAGTATCTTCCGGGACGCTCAATGACTCCTCCCCCTCCCCGCATGAGGAGAGAAACGGCATCGAGGAAAAAGCGAGAATCAGCGTGGACAGCCCGATAACAAGGACCCTGCTCTTCGATCCTTTTCCTTTGGCATACATAAAAATCCTCCAATTTATTTGTATTGTTCTTTCATACTGCACTCGGGGCAAAGCCCCACGATGAAGAAGTCTTCCCTCTCCACGAGGTAGCCCTCTTTAATGAGATTCATATCGATATGGGGAAAGGATGTCATCTTCAGGCACTCCATCCTGCCGCAGGTGCGACACGTGAAATGCGGATGCGCCTTTTCTCCCCTGTTTATGGCGAAGTGGTAGGTGTTATCCGATCCCTCGATCTTGTGGACAACTCCTTTCTTGAACAATGCGTTGAGGGTGCGGTAGACGGACGCCGGGTCCACGGCGTTATCTCCCAGCTTGTCTAAAAGCTCCCTCCCTGTCAGGGGACGCCCCGATTTTATCAAGACCTCGATAATCTTGATCCTCCCCAGAGTCCTCTTCAATCCGCTTTTTCTCAATATAGCCGCGGGATCTTTTGTGGCAATTTCTTTTCCGATATTCTTCATAACTTGAAATTCCCCTTTAATTTTAGTGCACTGCAATCATTATCCGCCGTCACAATTCAAACAACTCCCGAGATCGATTATCCACGCCTGATATCCGTTTGACTCATTTTTTACCCAAACTCACTTTGCCCCTGCTTATTATTGGCCCAAACCACTACTTCCCCGACTTTGCGCCCCTGACCAATCACCGCCCCGACCCTTCATAACCCCACACCGTCATCGCCCCGTCTCGTCATTGCCTAACCCATAATCGCCCCAATCCATCACCACCCCAACCTATCAACTACCCGACCGACCCCCACAAATTGTTGCCACCAGCTTGCAAGTGTAATTATAGTGCATTTGCAATTATATTGCAACAAAAAATGGGAGAAAGTTGATTTTTCAACCTGACGTTTTTCCTTTTCCCTTGTACAAATTGACGTGGAGAAAACTCAGCCGGCAAGACTTGAGGACGCCTCAAAATGGGAAAAGCGCCTTCGAGATAAAGCGGGTTCAGCGCCTCAGAGGACAGGCTCATAATACATGATATTGCAATGACAAAAAAACCGGCGGAGCGTAGAGCGGGAAGGCCGGGCTATCTCTTTTTCGCCTCCCAGCCCACCAGCTCGAGAGTGCTGCTCCTCAATCCCCCGTAGAATGTGTTCGTGTCACCGTAAACGCCCTCTATAGTCAGAAATGTCACGCTTCCGAGGGAGTCCTTCTCGCTGTCGGGGATTCCTGTGGGGTCGATTCCTATATCCATTGGGACGACGGCGAACTTGAACCGGCCCTTTTCGCCGATCTTGGCGATGTTGTTCCGATCGGATTTGAAGGCCCGGTTATCTATATGATACTTGATGTCGTAATCGGCCTCCCGCAGATAGGTGATTGTTCCGGGGGTGTAATAGAGAAAGGTCCTGTACTGCTCGAAAGCATCCTCTGTAGAAGATATATCGAGGGTCAGGTCTTTGACTGACATCCTCTCGACATTAAGCTCAATCTCAACCACGTGCGTATTGCCCGATTCCCCCTTGTATTTTGTGGTACCTCCGTAGGTTCCGGTAAGGTCGGTCGGGATGACAACGCCGGGCTTCACCTCTATTATATATGCGTCCTCGAGGGCCCACTTCTCCGGGGCGATGAAGTAATCGAGGATATATTGTCTGTTGAGATATCCGTAATAGGCGAGGGCAACAACGACGGCGATGTAGATAAACTTCGCGATGGGACCGGAAAACATTCCGCTTTTCGCCTTTCTGCCGGCGTAGAGCTGACTCGCCTTTACAAAGGCCTCCTTTTCCATCCTCGACGACCCGTCGACGGTATATGTGGTCTTGGACTCCATGTTTCCGATCTTTCTCTTCCTGCCTATGTCGTCCGGCATTGTCCCCACGTCTTCAGGCCTGTAGTCGTACTGGGACTGGTAATCCTCTTTCCCCCTGGATTCGGTGTGCGAGAAGTCTTCGAGGTCGCTCTGTGATTCCGAGGCACCGTGGGAGAGCCAGGAGGTCTCCTCTCCCGCCGGGGGTGGTGACGGCGAATCGTTTGCCGGCGAATCGGCGTCGTCGTGGCGGGATATCCACGAGGAAACGCTATTCTCGGGCGGTGCGACTTCTATCCCCGCCCTCTCCTTTTCGGTCAGGGCGGAATCCCTCTCGATCCAGGGTGAGTCGGTCCCCCCCACCTTTGGCACAGGCCGACGCGGGGGACCTGTGGGTGCCGCCCTAGGTGGGGTTCCACCCGGACCCCCTTTGTTCCCAACCACCTTGACCCTCTTTAACGTGACCTCGCCGCCCATTTTCCTGATCTCGATCCCTATCTTCTTGGCCCTCTCGAGATCGTAGCTCCCCACCCTCGCCGGGAGCTTTTTGCTGAATCCGAGGATCTTCTCCAGGGGGAGATTGAAGCGACCCGACAGTCTCCTGGCAAAGGCCTCCACCTGCTCGGGGGTATCACCCATCGAGTTAATGTAAACTGCTATCTTTTCCTGTTGCCCGTTTGCCATCTCGACTTGATATTAACTGTTTAACTGTTTAACGATTTTCCACAATTCATTTTGAGACGGCCCCCCGTCTCAGTATTTATATTATGATTTATTTTCTGATATGTCAATACTCTATCAATATTCTATCAATGCTCTATTAAAACGGGAATTTTTCTGATCGAACCCTCATCATCGCCGCCTAACGGCCGAAAAAGAGTAGCCAGCGGGTCATTGAAAAACATTTTTTCCGCGCACCTTAAATCCTTGACTTTTACCCTCTCTTACTGTACTAAATAAGGTCAATATCTGAACTGTAATTACGGAAGACGGCGCAGACGAAAGGTCAGGTTTAAATGGAACGAAGCTTCACGAGATATTCCGGCTCCTTCATCAAGACCAGGAAAGAGGACCCCGGGGACGCGGAGATTCCCTCCCACAGGCTGCTCCTCAGGGGGGGGTTCATAAGGCAGGTGACCGCCGGGGTCTTCGACTTCACGCCGCTGGCGTTTAAGGTCATGACCAGGATAATGGGGATAATCAGGGAGGAGATGGACGGGATCGGCGGCCAGGAGGTGCTGATGCCGGTCTTCAATCCCGCCTCCCTCTGGAAGGAGTCGGGGCGGTACAACAGCATGGGGCCCGAGCTGATCAGGTTCAAGGACCGCCGCGGGACCGACATGTGTCTCGCCATGACCAACGAGGAGACGGTAACGGACCTGGCCAGGGGGTTCGTCTCGTCGTATAGGGACCTCCCCTTCATGCTCTACCATATACATACGAAGATAAGAGACGAGGCGAGACCGAGGGGCGGCCTTGTCCGGGTTCGGGAGTTCCTGATGAAGGACGCGTACAGCTTCCACAGGGACGCAAAAGACCTCTCCGAGTATTACGTGGATGTCTACGAGGCGTACAGCAGGATATTTACCAGGATGGCGCTGCCGTCCGTGCCGGTGGAGGCGGACAGCGGGGCGATGGGGGGGAGCACCTCCCACGAGTTCATCCTCCCCACCGAGTGGGGGGAGGACACCTTCGCCAGCTGTGACGTATGCGGCATGAGCGCCAACGTCGAGCGGGCCGAGGTGATCACCGGAAAGACTGCAGAGGCGGACGCCGCCGCGAACCACCCGGATCCGGAGAAGGTCCACACCCCGAACATGACGACGATCGACGACCTGAGGTCGTTTTTCGGGATCGAAAACGACCGGTTCCTGAAGGCGGTGGCCTATAGATTTAACGACGGCGAAGGCCCAGACGACAAAATTGTTATTGCCTTTATCAACGGCGCCTACGACGTCAACGAGACGAAGCTGACAAACCACCTCGGTGCAATCGAGCTCGATGTCGCCGATCCGAAGGCGCTGCAGGAGCTGGGGGTCGTTCCCGGTTTCATCTCTCCGATGGTCGTGGAGAAGAGGGGCGTCAGGGCTATATTCGACAAGACGGTCCCGTCGCAATCAATATATATCGTCGGCGGGGACGAGGTTGACTACCACATCAAGAACTTCGTTCCCGGAAGGGATTTCACGGTCGATACGGCCATAGACATAGCCACGATAAGGGAGGGGGATCCCTGCCCGAGCTGCGTGGAGGCGGGCGGTAAGAAGATCGGGAAGATCACCCTCAAGAGGGGTATCGAGCTCGGCCACACCTTTCAGCTGGGCAGGCGATACTCTGATGTCATGGGGCTCAAATATCTGAGCGAAGAGGGGAAGGAAGAGCCGGCGGTAATGGGGTGCTACGGGATCGGAGTGGAGCGGGCGATGGCGAGCATCGTCGAGGCCAACCACGACGACAAGGGAATAATCTGGCCCGTGAGCGTCGCTCCGTTTGACCTCGTTGTCCTGCCCCTCGGGGCGAATGATGACGTCAGAGGCACCGCTCTTAAGGTCACTAAGGATTTGGGCGAAAGCTTCGAGGTAATCCTGGACGACCGGGAGGAGACCGCCGGCGTTAAGTTTGCGGACAGTGAATTGTTGGGCTTCCCGTTGAGGGTGGTGGTGAGCAAGAAGCTGGTGGAGAAGGGGGAGGTGGAGATAAAGGTCAGGAGAAGCGGTGAGGTTGTCGTCGTAGAAAAAGATAAGGCGGTCGAAGAAGTGAAATCTTTGTTGGAAAAATTGGCGGTAGAAGAGGGGGTAAACCAATATGAAGGTTAAATATATTGTTGTTTTAATGACGGTTCTCGTTCTGTCCCTGGGGGCGCTCATCGCATCCATGGGCCAGGAGGAGGACGTCCAGACCATGGACGAGTTTCTCTCCGGGACCGTTCTTTTAAATGAGAAAAAAACTGTTTGCTTAAAATTGGAAGATACAGCGGCCGTGGTCCTGGAGGAAAACCCGTCGACGGGATACAAATGGGAGATAACCGTCGATCCGGAGGAGGCACTGGTTGAGGTGGAAAAGCGGAGCTTTCAAAAGGGCGATAAAAAGCTGATGGGTGCCCCGAAAATAGCCGTCTGGAAGTTCAGCCCCAAATTAGAGGGAAAAGCAAAGCTGACCTTCAACTACCTGCGTCCCTGGGAGGGGGAGGAGAGCATCAAAAAGACGGTTGTTTACAGGGTCAGGATTAAGAAATAGTCCGTGGCGGCGCAATTCTTTATGAAATTGTGCGGCGATTCAATGTTGATGGGATGATAAAGAACACCGAAGGATCGGGGAACGTTTTTTAACAGGCCCCCCCGTCTAAACGAGCCTTTTTTCGTGGCGTTTGAGATTGCCTGCCGTAAATGAAAGATCCCCGGGCCGTCCCCGGGGATTTCGATTTTTTTTCAATTGGAGTTTAATATTGGAGTTTTATATGTCATTCCCGCGAAAGCGGGAATCCATATTGATATTTATCTTTGTTGTATAGTTGCTTCCGTCCCGCGCTCCCTATCTTGCCAAATACATCCTTCAGCCTTGCCGCCCTGCCAGCCCTCTTACTCCCCCTTCACTTTCCCGGTATTATTTACATGCCCCCTCCCGACTTTTCTTCCCAACCCTCCACCCCTTTTTTAATCCGCCCATCCAATTATTTGAGAACACTCCCCAATCCCACACTCATCTAACCTACCTCTCCCCCACGCCCAGCCTCCTCTCAAGCCAGCGGCTCGAGGCGGTTAGGGGGTAGCAGATAAAGAAGTAGACCACCGCGGCAAAGAAATAGAGCCCCATGGTTACGTCGGTGTTGACTTCCCTGTTGCTCGTGGCGAAGATCGTCTGGGTGAACTCCATCACCCCCACGAACCAGAGCAGGGACGTATCCTTGATCAGGCTAACGAACTGGTTTACAAAAGACGGGATCATGTTTTTGAGGGCCTGGGGGAGAATGATGTATGTCATGGCCTGGGTGTGGGTCAGGCCGGTGGAGCGGGCGGCCTCCATCTGGCCCTTGCCCACCGACATTATACCGGCCCTTACGATTTCCGCCACGTACGCCCCGGTAAAGCAGACAAAGGCCATTATGGCGTAGTAGACCCGGCTTACGTCCTTCAGTTGCTTTGAAAGCCCCGGGGGTAAAAAACAGAACCAGAAGATCACGAGTATCAGCGGGACGGCCCTGATGAGCTCTATGTAGCCGATGGCCGGGTAGCTGAGCCACCACCTCCTGCTGTATCGCATAAGGCCGAATACGATACCGGTAATAAAAGCCAAGGAGAGACTTACGGCGGCCACCAGGATCGTCAGGGTAATCCCGCCGATCTTTCCCCGCAGGCCGAAGAGAAAGAACATCATATTGTTCGCTATGATCCTGTACGGATAGCTCTTGACAACTACCATAAAATTGCCAAAAAAATGAGTTATGCTTGAGAAGAATATCTCCGACAGGAACAACAAGACCAGGATTACAAAGGTAATCGTCTTGAGGATAATATTCGTCAGTCTCTTTGTGCGGGCGTGGGACATATCAGTACCTAATATATTTCAAAAAGTACCTGTTATACTGGTTTATGGAAAATGAGATCAGCAGGGATAACGACAGATATATTACCGTTGTGACGGTCAACGCCTCGAAGACCCTGTAGGTGCCCTCGTAGAGGAACCTCGATGCGGCCATCAACTCCACGACCCCTATCGCCATGACCAGAGAGGAGTTCTTGGTCAGGTTCAGCGACTGGCTTATAAGGGGCGGGATCACGATCCTGAAGGCCTGGGGCAGGATGACAAGCCTCATCGCCTGAAGGAACGAGAGCCCCTGGGCCCGGGAGGCCTCCATCTGCTCTTTCGGGATAGATTGAATCCCGGCCCTTATCTCCTCGGCGATAAAGGCGGACGTATAGATGGAGAGCGCTATAACCCCGTAGGCGAACTCCGTGCTCGTTTGACCGTACAGCCATTTCTTGAAAAAATCGGGGATCAGGAGGTCGGTGCCGTAATACCAGAAGAATATCTGGATAAGCAGGGGGGTGTTCCTCATGAACTCGATGTAGGCCTTGGCGAAGATGTCGAGGATCTTTACCCTGCTCAGCCTGAAAACCGCAAGCAGCGTCCCCAGGCTCATCGCTATGACAATAGAAATTAAGGATATCTTTATTGTGGTGTATACACCCGATAAATACAATTGAATATATGTAAGCTTGGTGGCCTTGATATAATAGGTGTTGTATACGGCGTAGTTGAGCTCGTATTTGATCTCAATATTGAACACCTTGACTATCAGCAGTTCATAAAGTACGAAATAACAAAAGAGGCCGATTAAGATAAGGACGAGTGGAAAGACGATAAACCGGTGCCGTTCGATAAAGATCGAAGCTTCGACTTTTAGATCGTGGATTTTTCTTTTCATCTCAAAAAAATAAGGGGGAGATTGCTCTCCCCCTTCAATTTTGCGTTTAATCTTACGGCCAGAGTTCTATCTGCCAGCTCAAAGGCATGTAGTAATTGGTGTCCGGTCCCAGCCACTTGTTGTAAATCTTCTGCCAATCGCCCTCTACCCACATTTCCATGAGGGTGAAGTTGACGAAATCGCGCCACTCGGAATCGTTCTCGGGCACTCCCAGTCCGTACGGCTCGCTGGAGAAAAATTCCCCCACGATCTTCCAGTCGTCCGGGTTCTCGTCGCTTCCCTTGAGGCCAACGAGGATAACGGAGTCTGTGGTAACCGCCTCGACCTTACCCTGCTTCAAGGCCAAAAACGCCTCCGGGTAACCCTCGAAAGAGATAACCTCGCATTTGGGCTGGGCTTCCTTGACGTTCTTCTCGCTGGTGGAGCCCTTTACCGATCCGACCTTCTTTCCGGCTAGGTCGGCGACGCTCTCGATCGTGCTGTCCTTCGCCACAAGGAGCTTCTGACCGTCCATGAAATAGGTGATCGAGAAGTCGATAACCTCATCCCTCTCCATCTTGTGGGTCATGGTGGCCGCCAGGATGTCCACTTCGCCGTCGGTCAACATCTGAATACGATTTGCCGAGGTAACGGCCTTGAACTCTATCTTCACCTTCAATTTCTTTGCGATGTAGCGGCAGACGTCCACGTCAAATCCGACGAGCTCCCGCTTTTTCTCATCGACAAATCCGAATGGAACGACGGAGTCCTTCACACCGGCTACCAATTTCCCGGCGTCCTTGATCTTGTCTATGGTAGACATGGCCGGAGCGGCGGTTTCTCCCATATCTCCGGTGGGCGCCGGCGCCGGCGCCTTTTCGCAGGCGCATACGGCCCCTATCATCAAAAGGGCCAAAACAATAACAAAAAGCTTCTTCATGGATTCCTCCTTTTTAATAAAGCCATATTTACAGTATCTCGTTGAGAAACGCCTTTGTTCTCTCGTCTTCAGGGCTCTTGAAGAAATGCTCCGGCGTTCCCTCCTCTATTATCAGCCCCAGATCCATAAAAATGACGCGGTCGGCCACCTCCCTGGCAAAACCCATCTCGTGGGTGACAACCACCATCGTCATTCCCTCCCGGGCCAGGTCCTTCATGACATTCAAGACCTCGCTTATCATCTCCGGATCGAGGGCGGACGTCGGCTCGTCAAACAGCATGATCTTCGGCCGCATGGCAAGGCCCCTGGCGATTGCGACCCTTTGCTGCTGTCCACCGGAAAGCTCCGCCGGGTATTTATAGGCCTGCTCCTTGATCCGAACCTTTTCAAGGAGCTCCATGGCCAAAGACTCGGCGTCGTCCTTCTTCATATTTTTGACCTTGATCGGCGCCAGCGTGATGTTTTTTATTACCGTCATGTGGGGATACAGATTGAACTGCTGGAACACCATGCCGATCTCCGCCCTGAGGTCGTTGATATTCGTCCTCGGATCGGCGAGGTTAAAGCCGTCGACAATCAGCTCTCCGCCGTTTATAAGCTCAAGCTCGTTAATGCACCGAATCAACGTCGATTTGCCGGAGCCGGATGGACCGCAGACAACCACCACCTCCCCCGGCTTCACGTGAAGATTGATGTTCTTCAGGGCGTGAAAGTTGCCGTAATATTTATCTACATCTTTAAAGGTTATCATTTATATCCGCTCTTTTCCTTTATAATCCCCCTCCCTCCAGCACAATATAATAAACTTGCATAAATTGACATAATTGTCAACCTATAAAACTCCAAAAATATCGATCCAAGATGCTGTCACCTCATGTGCTGTGCAGTATCGGACGGTAAGGTTTTTGGCGGGGCCTTTTACCATCGTCCTTTGTAAAGGGCCTCTGAGGTACTATCATCAAAACCGGACACGGCGCCTTCTTCAAGACCCTCTCCGAGGTGGAGCTGAACTCGCGGTAAAACTCCTCCTTTTTCCCGTGCGCCCCCATGACGATTAAGTCCGCGTCCTCGTTGCCAGCGAGGTTGACGATCTCGTCCGAGGGCAGGCCGTGGAGAACCACCGCGGATACCTTGACCTTCATGTCACTGCACTTGGTTTGGATAGATTTAAATATCCCCTCTTTCTTCAGAGAAAACTCCTCGACTATCTCGTTGAGTTTCTTGTCGGTCAGAAAAGCGGGGAAAAGGGCCTCGTCCTTAATGTCACGCTTGTCCGATACGGAGACCACGATAAGCTCCGCATCGAATATCGATGCCAGTCCGGCCGCCCACTCGAAGGCCTTCATGGATACTTCCGAGCCGTCCACGGCCGCAATTATCTTCTTTATATTTTCCATTTTACTTCGGCCAGATCTCCATCGTGAATCCGATCGGATATCTCGTCCGGGAATCCCTCCCGAACCACCTCTCGTATATCTCCCGGTATAATCCCGACTCGAATATCTTCATCATCGAAAAGTCGATCATCTCCCTCCAGCGGGGATCTTCCGGGGGGATGCCTATACCGTAGGGGACCTTCGAGACGAGCTCATCCAAAAGCGTGAACTTCTCCGGTTTCTCCTGGAGGGATATTATCCCCAACAGCACCCGAACATCCCCGGCCACCCCCACGACCTTTCCTCCCTTCAGGAGCTTGAATCCCGAGGATAGATCCTCCACGGGGACAAGCTCGGCTCCCGAAACGGCCATCGATATTTTATCGGCGGTCACCCCCGGGGGCAGGGCTATCTTTTTTCCCCTCAGGTGCCTCAATTTCTTTATCGAGGAGCTCCTCTTTACGACTATTCCGGTTCCCCCGTTAAAATATGTCACGGAGAAGTCGATCGCCCGCTCCCACCCGATCTTGTGGGCCAGGCCGGGGGCCATCTGGATCTCCCCCTCGGCGACGAGGGGGATAAGCTCGACCGGATCCACCATGATAAATCGGGGTGTAATATTGATATTTTCAAGCTCGGCGATCTGTTCAAGTACGGCCCCGACGATCTCCACATCGAAGCCGGTCAAACCGGCCGGCTTGTCTTTATCGATCTCCTCGCCGCCCGTCGGGTGAGAGAAGAGGGGCGCCTCACCTCCTATCCCGACAATAACCACCCCCTCCTTCACAACCCCCTCGACTACCTCCCCGGCGCAAAGCCGTGGGACCGTAGCGGAGAGGAGGAGGGTGAAAGCCGCAACTACGAGGAGGTTTACCCCTCCCGTTTTAATCGTGGAAATGCTTTTGGCCCCTCCTTGCCTTTTCATTCCGCCTCCCGCGAAATACATTTTAAACAGTCCCCGCCTGACAAACCTTCTATTAAAAAAACCGTCGAACCCGCTTAAAACCTAAAAATATTACGATTCGAGAAAGATCCTGTATCCCTTGTACGCCATGTATACGTCCGCCTTGCTCGATATCTCGAAGGGGGAGTGCATATCCAACAGCACCGGCCCGCAGTCCAAGACGTTCATTCCCCTGGCGGCCATATCCTTTGCGATGGTGCCGCCGCCCCCCTCGTCAACCTTTCCCAGCTCCCCGAACTGCCAGACCACACCGTTGTCGTTAAAGAGCTTTCTGATGCTCCCCACGAGCTCCGCCTGGGCGTCGGAGGCGCCGAACTTCCCCCTGGAGCCGGTGAACTTCGTTATGCACACGCCGTAGCCGAGGCGGGCGGCGTTTCGCTTCTCGTGGACCTCCTGCCAATCCGGGTCCAACGCGCCGTTGACGTCGGCCGAGAGACACCGGGAATTGGAAAGGGTCCTCATCAGGTCGTCCGCCCTGACCTCTCCCTTGACGGCGGCGAGAATATCATGCACCACCTCCTCGATGAACCTCCCCCTGGCCCCCGTCACCCCCTCTGAGCCTATCTCCTCCTTGTCCAGGAAGTAGACCACGGCGGTCCTTTCTACTTCACCCGCATCGAGAACGGCCCTCAGGCTCGTAAAGGCGCTCGCCCTGTCGTCCTGGCCGTATCCCCCCACGAGGGACCTGTCGAGGCCGATATCCCTCGATTGTCCCACCGGCACAACCTCCAGCTCCGCGCTTATCAGGTCTTCCTCCACGATGTTGTACTTTTCGTTCAACAGCTTCAGCGCAAAGAGCTTGACCCTCTCGTTTGCCTCCCTGTCCTCGAAGGGAATGCTGCCGAAGAGGAGGTTCAGCTTCTCCCCCGGAACCGCCTCCCCCACCTTCTTGTCCATCTGCGCCTTCCCGGCGAGGTGGATCAGAAGATCGGAGACGGTAAACACCGGGTCGTTCGGGTCGTCTCCGATGGCGACCTCCACCTCCGTCCCGTCCCCCTTGACTATGACCCCGTAAATCGCCAGGGGCCTCGACACCCAGCTGTACTTCTTGATCCCGCCGTAGTAGTGTGTCTTGAGAAGGGCCAGCTCCACCTCCTCGTAGAGGGGGCGCTGTTTCAGGTCGAGCCTCGGGGAGTCTATGTGGGAGACGATGACGTTGAGCCCCCCCGTGGGATCTCCCTTTCCCGGAACCACCAGGGCGGCGGTCTTCTTTTTATCCGTCTTGTAGCACTTCTTCAGGGGCCCTTTCACCCCCTTCCCCCCTTCGTCTGTAAAGCCGGCAGCCTTTGCCCTCTTAACAATCTCTGTTACCGCCAGCCTCTCCGTCTTGGCGGCATCTAAAAAGGACTTGTAATCATCCCCCAGCGTGAATATCTTTTTACGCTCCGCGTCGTCCACGCTGTCCCATACCGACTTTGGCCGGTAGAGGAGCTTTTCGGCCAGCTCTTTTGTCGCCTTGCTTATCTTCTCTTTGTCTTTTTCCATTTCTTCCCTGTACATTTTCCGCGGGTGCCCCATTGGTTTTTCTAATTACTCAACGGGTTCCCATAATCCAATATCTGATATTCCGTCCGAAATCCCGATATCACAAATCCACAAATCGCGCTAACTGGATCCCAACAACCTATATCCAAGAGTCTGCTAAAAATCTTCCTCTTTACCCCCGCTGTCTATTTGAATCGCCGTAATAGTTAAGATAGTTATAGTATAATAGGAATAATTATCACGCTTCCGAGTCACAAGTCAAGACAAAAACCCCCAAGCTTATACCTCTCAAGGCGATTCAAATCCCATCGACTATTTGCTTCCGAGGAACTTCCCCGTCTTGTCGACAAAGAACCACCTCCCGCCGATCTCCACCGAGGCGAATCCCCCGGAGAAACCGTTTGCCCGGTCGAACCTCGGCTCGATCACGAAATTGCCGCCCTTGTCGATAAAACCCCACCTGCCTTTAACCTCGACCGCCGCCAGCCCCTCCGAAAAGGGATTTGAGTCGTCGAAAGTTGCGGGGATGACCACCGTCCCGGTCTTGTCGATATAGCCGTCCTTGTTGTCGATCTCGGCCGAAGCGAGCCCCTCGGTAAACGACTCGACGTCCTCGTATGCGGGGGCGATAACCATATTCCCCGAGGCGTCGATGAATCCTATCTTACCCCCGTCTCCACGGCGCAGAGGCCCTCGGAGAACTCCCAGACATCGTCGTATTTCGCCTCGATAACCAGAGCCCCGGTCTTGTCAACGAACCCCCAATCCTTGACCTTCACGGCGGCGAGACCCTCGTGAAATACCTCCGCCTCCTTGTACACGGCGTCGATTACCAGGTTTCCGGTCTTGTCGATGTATCCCCACTTCCCGTCCAGCTCGACCGGCGCGAGCCCCCCGGAGAACATATCGCCGTCGTCGAACTTCGCCTCGATGGCGATATTTCCGGTAATATCGATATATCCGATCTTGTCGTCCATCTCGAACTGGGCCAGCCCCTCCGAAAACCTCCACACGTCGTCGAACTTGGGATCGATAACCACACCCCCCGTCTTGTCGATAAAGCCGTGCTTATCCGCGATTATGACCTGGGCGCGCCCCTCGTAGAAGTCGTAGGCGGGATAGAAGAAGATCGATACCTGATAGAAGCTGGGCCTGATTGCGAAGTTCCCGCTCTTATCGATGTATCCGATGCTCTTTCCCACCGCCACCCTGGCAAGCCCGTCCGAGAAGCTCCAGGCGTTGTCGAAATATACCGTCGTCTCCTGGGCCGAGCCGGCCGTGAAGAAAACCTGAATTGCCAGAAGAGACACGAATACCGGGACGATCGCCCACTTAATTGTTCTCTTCATTTCTTGTTCCTCCCTTGTATAGTAAAAAGACTTCCACCGTTAATCTGCTAATATCTACTATGTCAAAAATTCCGCGAAAGTCAAGCCTTTTTAGAGGGATCGAGGCCGCCGTTTTTCCTTCTAAAACGGGGGATATAAAACAGTCCGCGACGGTTCCCTCCCTCGACTTCGACGCCTCGCGGCGCCCCGTCGTTGATAATGATACTTTACCAAGTCAATGGAGCACCTCCCTCAACTTGTTGAACTCGATCCTGGCGTGCTCGTCCATAGCTTTTTCAAAATCTTTCGGTAAAAAGAGCCTGAAGACCGGATCGAGGATTTTGCCGATGCCGCCGAAGCCGATCGTTATCGTGTGGGTAATTTTTACTCCCTCTTTGCCGTCCTTCAGCATCAGGGAGAGCCGTGCGGGCAGTCTTATGATTTTCTTGAACTGCCAGACAACCAGCTCCCCCGGGATTGCGTCAACGACCACCCCCTTCATCTTCACCCTGTGCCTTCCTATGAACTCGTCCATATATACGACATCGCCGATGTGCCCCGGATACGATTTCAATAAGTGAAACTCGAGATGCGTCCCGCTCCACCACTTCCTGTAGTTCTCGTCGCTGGGATTCAGCATAAAATCTGTGACTTCCCTTCCGGACAGGCCCGCCACCTCCACTTTCGTCTCGATGGCTATCATTTACATTCACCTCCGGTGCATGATTATCAAAAGGTTGCGCACGGGAAAATCTTTTCACCTATCAAATCCGGAAATCAGGGGGGAGCGACAATTTAGAGATATCCGGCCTAATCCAAAAGTGGATACAGTTTTTTAAATAA
>CAZIWT010000065.1:0-17274 GCA_964542895.1 uncultured Thermodesulfobacteriota bacterium | reverse complement strand
TGAGAAAGGTCGTGGGGCTGGAGACGGTTGTCGATGTCGAGGGGGAGTGAGAGAGATCAGCAAGGTTGGGAAAAAAAATGGGATTAACAGCTCGATAACCCTAACGAATTTAGGGGGAAGGCCGTGAAGCTCAACAGGGTCAATCTCTTCTACCTCTTGTTGCTCCTCTTCCACGTGGATCACGTTTTCGAGGAGGCGTGGGGCGGTTTTCGCATCGTCGGGATTATCGGTTTGGGATGGTTTTTCGTAGTCAACTGGTTTCTGTTTTCTTTACCGCTTGTCGTTTTCTACTTAATCCTGGAAAAGAGGCGCACAGCGCATATTTTGGGGATGCCATATTATATGGGGGGCCGTTATGACCTTAAACGGGATAGGACACAACATCGTAACAATTGTCACCGGCAGGTATTTTGGTTTTGCCGCCGGGGGCTTTACCGGGATAGGGCTTATACTGGCAGGCCTTCCCCTGATCTATTATCTGAACGGGGAGTACAGGGAATTTGGGCGTGTAAACAATTAAGGAACTTGGAACGGCGATGGGAGAGATTACAACGGGGAGCGGTCTTGATAAACGGACCTGAGATTTTGATTGGGTTATGACTTTGGGCGAAAAAAAAGAGAAAAGCCACAACCTCGAGGAAGAGTTTGAGAAATTCGGCGAGACCGAGAGGCGTATACTGGAGGCGGCGGTCTCCGTATTTGGAGAGAAGGGCTTCGACGGCGCCCGCATAGATGAAATCGCCGAGGCCTCCGGCGCAAACAAGGGAATGCTCTATTATTATTTCGGCTCGAAGGAAAAACTGTACACCGGAATAATCGAGATGATCTTCAAAAAGGTTGCGGAGATAATTATGGACAACCTCGCCGATATGAATCCCGACACCCTTTACGAGGGAATCTCCTCCTTCATCGAGAAGTATATCGATTTCATCTATACCAATTATAAAATAGTGAGAGTCCTCGTGTGGGAGCTCGCCCGGGGGGCCGATATCATACGGGGGGTGATAAGGAAGGAGATGAGCACAAAGTTCCCCATTCTGGTCAGCGGATTCAACGAGGCTGTGAAGGCGGGGAAACTAAGACCCATGGACCCCCGGCACGCCTTCATCAGTATCATTGCGATGGTGGTCTTCTACTTCGCGGCGAACAGGGTCATCTCAGCTGTGTGGAACGACGACGCCATGAGCGCCGAGAATGTAGAGGCGCGAAAGCGCGAGGTAACCGAGTTCGTAATTCGGGCCATAAAGGCGGAAGATATTAAGGTGGAAGATATAAAGTAGGTAATTTCCGATATCGTCCGATTGGTTTAAAAATTTAGCAGGGGAGAGAGTTATGGCAGACAAGAGAAAGATTATAATTCCGGTAGTCCTTTTAGTTGTTATTATAGGAACGGCCCTCTTTTTCGTCTTTAGAAATAACGGCGACGATAATATCGTCTCCGGCACCGGCACCATAGAGGCCACGGAAGTGGACGTAAGCCTCAAGCTCTCGGGGAGGGTCCTCGAGATCAAGGTAGGCGAGGGAGACAAGGTTACCGAGGGGGACCTTCTCGCCGTGGTGAAGGCCACGGAGCTTCAGGCGAAAAGGATTGGGGCTGCGGCCCTCTTCAACGAGGCGGGAATAAATCTCAGGCGGGCGAAAAGCCTCTATCGCGCCGGCGGTATTTCAAGGATGGATCTCGACAGGGCCGAATCCGCCTACCTGCAGGCTAAGTCCTCCCTTGAGTATATCGATGCGTTCCTCGTCGATACCAAGCTCCATGCCCCGATCTCCGGGGTGGTGACGAGCAAAAACCTCGAGGTCGGCGAGACCGCCTTTCCGGGGGTGGCGGTCCTCACGCTTGCGGATCTCAAGCTGGTATGGATGAAAATCTATGTGGCGGAGCCGGTGATGGGGCTGATAAACCTCGGGGACGAGGCGAGGATCACCGTGGACTCCTATCCCGGCAGGACGTTTTTGGGAAAGGTAACCTTCATATCGCAGGAGCCGGAGTTCACCCCGAAGAACGTCCAGACCCAGGAGGAGAGGACAAAGCTCGTCTTCGCCGTCAAGATCGAGATGGAAAACGAGGATCTCGCTTTAAAGCCCGGGATGCCCGCCGACGCGGAGATTTTGTTGTCGGGCAAAAAGTAAGATACGGCTGGAGGTTTTATGGCGTCATATTCATATGCCATCAACAGCAGCCGACTCGTGAAAAGCTTCGGGGATGTCAGGGCGGTGTCCGGCCTCGACCTTAAGGTGAATAGGGGGGAGGTCTTCGGTCTCATCGGGCCGGACGGCGCCGGGAAGACCACGGCAATGCGGATCCTGGCGGGTATCTTAAGGCCCGACTCCGGTGAGGCTGAGGTCCTCGGGTCCGATGTCGCCAAAGATCCCGAATCGGTCAAGGAGAAGATCGGCTACATGTCCCAGCGCTTCGGCCTCTACGAGGACTTGACCGTCAGGGAGAACATCGACTTCTACGCCGACCTCTACCTCGTCTCGAAGGCGGAGAAGGAGGAGAGGTTTGAGCGGTTGATGGAGTTCTCCCGGCTCTCCCCGTTTTTAAACCGCCTGGCGGGAAAGCTCTCCGGCGGGATGAAGCAGAAGCTGGGGCTCGCCTGCGCCCTCATCCATACCCCCGACCTGCTTTTGTTGGACGAGCCGACAAACGGCGTGGACCCGGTCTCCCGGCGTGAGTTCTGGAAGATCCTCTACGAGCTTCTGAAGGAGGGGATCACCATATTCATCTCCACGCCCTACATGGACGAGGCGGACCGCTGCCACAGGGTGGGAATTATGGAGGGGGGAAGGCTCCTCATATGCGATACCCCCTCGGAGATCAGAAACCGGATAAGCCTTGACATAATCGAGGTTAGGTGCGACGACGGGAGGGAGGCGCGGGACATATTGGAAAGCGCGGAGGTTAAGAGGATGGCGGGGATAAAGGACGTGGTCTTCTTCGGCGACAAGATTCACGCATCGGTCAGTGAAAGGGCGGGGGCCGAGAGGGCCATCGTGAAAGTCCTTACGGAGGGGGGAATCGGGAGGATATCGGTAAGAAGGATTGTGCCTTCACTGGAAGACGTTTTTTTCGAGATTTCGGAGCGATGATAAGGATAAGACGCATACGGGCGGTGGTGAAAAAGGAGTGGCTCCAGATATTGAGGGACAGGAGGAGCCTCTTTCTGGCGCTGGGGATTCCCATGCTTATGATCGTCCTGTTCGGCTGGGCGTTGAAGCTTGACGTCACCGATGTCAGGACCGTCGTCTACGATCAGGACAGGAGCGTCATAAGCCGCGATTTCATCTCGAAGTTCTCGCACATCCGCTATTTCGACATCGTTGACTACGTCTACGACTACGACGACGTGGTTCGGCTGATGGACCTGGGAAAGATCAAGGCGGCGATAGTTATCCCCAAGGGATTTGCAAAAGACATCAAGGCGGGGAGGGGGAGTGACGTTCAGCTCATCGCCGACGGCACCGACCCCCTGACGGCCCAGGTCCTGGCGGGCTACGTATCCGCCATAACGAGCAGATACTCCCAGGAATACGTGCTTGAGGGGCTGTCCAAGGCGGGCCTCAGCATCACGAAGCCCTTTCTGGACGTGTCGGTTCGGGTCTGGTTCAACCCGGAGCTAGAGAGCAAAAACTTCATCATCCCCGGCTTCATAGCGGTGATAATGATGGTTATCGCTGGTCTGTTGACGTCGCTTACCTTCGCCCGGGAGTGGGAGCGGGGGACTATGGAACAGCTGGTCTCCACCCCAATAAAAGTCCCGGAGCTCGTTTTCGGAAAGCTTATCCCCTACGTGGAGCTCGGTATCATCGACTTTCTCCTTATATTGGTCGTCGGCACGCTTGTCTTCAGGGTGCCGTTGAAGGGGAACATCCTTCTCCTCTTTCTCCTGACGCTGATATTTTTGGTCGGGGCGATGTCTCTCGGGATGCTGATATCGATCGTGGCGAAAAAGCAGGTGCTGGCAAGCCAGATGGCGATTCTGGCAACGTTTCTACCCTCCTTTCTCCTCTCCGGATTTGTGTTCCCGATCCCGAACATGCCGGTGGTCTTGAGGGCGATCACCTACGGCGTCTCCGCCCGGTATTTCGTGACAATCTTGAAGGGGATATTTTTAAAGGGGATCGGGCTTTCAATCCTCTGGATCCAGGGGGTGCTGTTGATAATCTTCAGCAGCGTGGTTCTCGCCCTGGCGATGAAAAAATTCAAAAAGGAGCTTTGATTTGTTTAAGGTGTTAAACGGGGCGTTTGCGGAGAGGATAAAATATATCCTGAAAAAGGAGCTTACCCAGATATTCAGGGACAGGCGGATGCGGGCCATCATCTTTTTGCCTCCTATAATACAGCTTATCGTCTTCGGCTACGCCGCATCGACCGACGTTAGACATATATCGACCGCCGTCCTCGACGCCGACAGGACAAACATCAGCCGTCAGTTCATAAAGGAGTTCGACTCCGGTATATACTTCGACGTCACCCACTATCTCTCCTCGCCGAAGGAGGCCGATCCCCTGATAGATCGGGGTGAGGTGAGCGCATTCATATATATAAAGAAGGGATTCGCGGAGAACATGAGGGCGGGAAAGACTGCCAGTGCCCTCATCATCGTGGATGGGACCGACTCCAGCACCGCTTCCGTGGTTTTGAATTACGTCAACCGAATAGTGGCGTCTTATCTTGATGATATGCTGAGGGAAAAGAGCGCCAAGTTGAGGGGGATGACCACAGATGACGGCGCCCCTGTCATGTTCTCCACCATAAACCTCGACGAGAGGACATGGTACAACGAAGACCTCAAGAGCAGGAATTTCTACATCCCCGGCATCTTCGGGCTCCTTCTGGTTCTCATCGGCGTCATGCTGACCTCGATGGCAATCGTCAAGGAGAGGGAGGTGGGGACGCTGGAGCAGATAATCGTGACCCCGATAAAGTCGTACGAGCTGATCATCGGAAAGCTCCTCCCCTTTACGATCATAGGCTACATCGACGTGGTTCTGATCATGCTCGTCGCCGTCTTCTGGTTTCGGGTCCCCTTCGAGGGGAGCGTGACCTTCCTCTTCGGGGCGACCGCCTTCTTCCTCCTCCCCGCCCTGGGGATAGGGCTTTTCATCTCGACAATCTCCGCAACCCAGCAGGAGGCGATGATGAGCACGTTCCTCTTCATGTTCCCTGCGATGATGCTCTCCGGGTTCGTCTTCCCGATAGAATCGATGCCGGGAGTGATCCGGGTCCTGACATACCTCGATCCCCTGAGGTACATGATGACGATATTGAGGGGGATTTTTCTTAAAGGAACGGGGCCGGCCGAGCACATGTTTGACCTCCTCGGTCTTTTCCTTCTGGGCATTCTGGCCATTGGCCTGAGCTCCGTCAGGTTCACGAAGAGGATGAAGTAGTGGAGAGGGTAAACAGAGAAAACGCGGTGGTTGTTAAGGAGCTTTCGAGGCGCTTCGGTGATTTCATTGCGGTAGATAAGGTGAGCTTTTCCGTCAAGACCGGCGAGATATTCGGCTTTCTGGGGCCGAACGGCGCGGGGAAGTCCACCACCATAAGGATGCTCACCGGGATATTGATGCCCACGTCGGGAGACGCGAAGGTTTTGGGGTACGACGTCTACAAGGAGGTGGAGGAGATAAAGGAGAACATCGGCTACATGTCCCAGAAGTTCTCCCTCTACAACGACCTGACGGTGATGGAGAACATCGAGTTTTACGGCGGGATCTACAGGGTGGCGGAAGAAAAGCGGAGGGAGCGCTACGAGTGGGCCTTGAGGATGTCCGGGCTTACCGACAAGCGCGACACCATGACGGGAGATCTCCCCGTCGGCTGGAAACAGAGGCTTGCCCTGGGGTGTGCCGTCCTCCACGAGCCGAAGCTCCTCTTTCTGGACGAGCCAACCAGCGGCGTCGACCCCGCCTCCCGGCGCGACTTCTGGGAGCTGATAACGAGGCTGGCGGAGGGGGGCACAACGGTCTTCGTCACCACCCACTACATGGACGAGGCGGAGCACTGCGACAGGCTGGGACTTATCTACAAGGCGAGGCTGATAACGCTGGGGAGCCCGCAGGAGCTGAAGACCGAGTTCATGAAGGGAAACGTCCTCGAGATAGAGACCTCGGACACCCTCACGGCGTCGGAGATAGCAGCTAAGGTCGAGGACGTCTTCGAGGTGGCGGTCTTCGGGAGCGCGCTGCACGTGGTTGTGGGGGAGGTTAAAAAGATTAAGGCGAGGCTTAAGAAGGCGATCGGTAATGCGGGGATCAATATCGTAAACATTGAAGAAATCGAGCCTTCCCTCGAGGATGTTTTCGTCTCCCTCATATTCGCCGAGGACATGGCGGAGGAGAACAATATCTGAGGGGTTTTAAAGCCCCCGGAGGCCCGCTGCCCCCAAGTGTTGAATCGCGTTTAATATTGGGCGGCCCCGAGACAGGCCATATTAATATTAATATCGTAATATCGACGCCTTCCCGAAACAAAGTCTAATCCAACCCTCCGATTCGTTCACCCTTAAAGCGCTGTTTTGACTTCACACTATCGGCGAACTCCCGCGCCCTCGCCTTCGCTTCCACCTCTATCCGGTTTCCGCCGTAGCCGTTCTTCAGATGGCTCGCGATGTAGACAAAGGGCATCTTTGCACAACCGAGTCTCCTCCACTGGATTACGTGGTAGAGTTCCTCCGCCATGACGAGGGGACTGTCTAAAAGGAACTCCGATCCTTCCCTCACGTTTACCGTCTCGCCTATGACTATGGCGGAGTAGTTGAAGGGGACGATGTAGGGAAGAATCCCCCCCCGGCGAAACTTCACCTTCGAGAAGTCGTGGCCGAAGTATTCGCCAATGGAGGATATCAGTTCCCGGTTTGCGACGGGCGCTATGTCAACTCCCCAGAGCTTTTCTTTCAGCCTCAACGGCATTGTCGTTATTTCATTTGGCATTTGGCATTTGGCATTTTGCGGACATGGTTTGACCGAAAACTGGGCGGGGAAATGAAATCTGTTGAGCCCCGGGGAATGAATAGACGTTATCGGCTGTAAGGTTCCATTATGCAACAAACATTTTCCCCCGCCATATAGATCAAGGCTCTCTACAGCTCGACCTTTATTGGTGATGTCGGCGCCTTCGTCAAAGGCTCCGGGCCGTCCGGGCCAATGAAGTAGCTGTTCTCGATGCCGACGGCGCCGATGTCCTCGAAGACGAACTTCGGCTCCAGGGCGATGACGTTTCCAACCTCTAAGGCGTCTTTGCCCCCTCTCGCTATCACCGGAAGCTCGTCTAACTCCAACCCTATCCCGTGGGCGACGAAGGGGACGTTTTTCCCCGGAAGCCCCATGAAGTTTTCGCCGAAGCCGGATTCGTCTGCTACCCTATTCGCCTCCTCGTATATCTCACCGGTTATCGCCCCCGACCTCGCGAGGGAGACGACCCTTTTTTCAATCTCAAGGGAGCGGTCGTAGGCCTCCACCGCCTTTTCCGGCAGGCTTTCGATATACAGCATCCTGGCGCCGTCGGCGATGTAGCCCTCAAAGGCGCTAACCATGTCGACCAAAATCGCCTCGTTGGCACCGATAACCTTCGCCGATGCCCCCTGGGGAAACGAGGGGGTAAGGCCCGGGCCTGAGACCGGCCCGTCCAGCGTAGAGGGGACGGCCCCCGATCTCCCCGAGAGCGCCAGCCCGTAGAAGAGCTTCTGGTTAAAGCCCCGCATCCTGATTACCCCCTGGTGGCCCGATTTTCTGAAGAACGCCTCTATCTCGGCGGAGACGTCTATCTCCCTCGCCCCCGGCGTGAAGAGAGACGGCAGGGCCTTGAACATCTCGGTATGCATCTGACCCGCCTTTACCATAAGCTTCCTCTCCTCGGGCGATTTGACCGACCTGACCTTCCTGATGATGGGGGAGGCGTCGGCGAACTCCATCTTTGGAAAGAGTTTTTTGAGATAGAGGTAGTTCTTGACGGGAAGAACGTCGAATTCGAGGCCGACCGTCTTGAGGTCGTTAAAGCCGCTCTCCATAAGAGCGTCGGGGAGCAGCTTGAGGCTTTTTAGGGGAACGATGTTCGGAAACCTCGACTCGGCCCTCGCCCTCTCGAAGTCTCTGATGGCAAAAAAGACCCCCTCGCCGTTACCGGAAATGAAGAGCGCCCCGCTCTGGGCGGTGGAGGTGAAATAGTATATGTCGCAGTCCTGGAGGATAAGAAGGCCGTCAAGGCCCGCCTCGGATGCGGCGTCCGCGGCAACCTTCGAGCGCCGGGAGAGCTCACCTGTGGTAAATCCCGAGAATCTATCGGTCATCGGCCCGTCTTTCTTTGTCGAGGTTTGTCGAGGTTTAGGGATTTCAAAAGCGTCTCGGTCTCCTCTTTCGTCAGCTTTCTCACCTCGCCGGGGGAGAGCCCCTCGAGGGAGAGGCGGCCGATCGATATCCTCCTTATCTTCAGGACGCGCACCTTGAAGTAACGAAACATCTTTTTGATCTGCCGGTTTCTCCCCTCCGTCAGCGTGACGTCGTACCAAGAGTTCTTGTCGGTGACCTTGAGGGGGACGATCTTCGCCGGCAGCGTTTGTCTGCCGTCTACGGGGATTCCCCTTCGGAACTTTTCGAGCTCCTTTTTAGATAGCGACCCGGATACCTTGACCTGATAGGTCTTCGGGAGCTTCGTCTTCGGGTGGGTGATCAGGTTTGCCGCATCGCCGTCGTTGGTGAGAAGGATAAGGCCGTCGGCATCGTAGTCGAGCCTTCCCGACGGAAAGACCCTCACGGAGAGGCCGGAGGTGTAATCTGATACCGTGCTCCTCCCTTCCGGGTCGATCATCGTAGAGACCACCCCCTTCGGCTTGAAGAAGAGGTAGTAATGCTTCTTCCTTGAGGCTGTGAGCTCCTCGCCGTCCACGCAGATCGCCTCGCTCTTCGGATCGACGGTAAGTCCCATCTCGGTGACGACCCTTCCGTTTACCGTGACCCTGCCGCTTCTGATAAGCTCGTCGGCGCCCCTCAGCGACGACAGCCCGGCCCTCGAGATGACCCTGTTAAGCCTGATCTTCTTCATCTGAAAAGAGGAACTCCTTCTGCTCTTCTATCTCCCCCTCGGTGAAGAGATCGCCGGTCTCCTTGAGTGTGGGGAGGGACTTGATGTCTTTAAGGCCGAACGTCTCCAGGAACTCCTGGGTGGTGCCGTAGATCAGGGGCTTTCCTATCACGTCCCTCTTGCCGAGGATCTTTATCAGCTTCCTGTCCAGGAGGACCTTTACGACTCCCCCGCAGTCAACGCCCCTGATGCGCTCGATGTCCGAGCGTATGACCGGCTGGCGGTAGGCGATGATGGAAAGCGTCTCCATCGCCGCCCGGGAGAGCTTCTTCGGCCTGGAGTCGAGCATCTCCTTGACGAAGGGGGCGAATTCGGGCCGTGTCCTGAACTGGAAGCCCCTGGCCACCTCGGCGACAAATATGCCCCCGCTCCCCTCGTCGTATATCTTCTTGAGGTCACCGATGGCTTCCCTGATCTCCTTCGGCTGGGCCTCGGGCAGGGCTTTTTTTATGTCGTCTATCCTCAACGGCTTTTCCGAGGCGAAGATAAGGGCCTCGAGTATCCCGATAAGCTTTTCCCTTTCCAATTTTTTAAAACCCCGATAATTTATTCATCTTGGCCTTGGCTTATTTCTATCGCGCTGAAGATCCGTATGGTGCCAAAGGGCTGCGCCTGGTAGATCCTGACGATCCTCTCCTTGATGAGCTCAAGGAGGGCGAGAAACGTAACGACGATTATTAACTTCTCCGCCCCCCGCTCGAACAGGTCCTCGAATACCATCTCCCCCCGCTTTGTAATCAGCTCCGAGAGCTCGGCCATCCGCTCTTTCAGGCTGAGCTCTTGAATGTTTACCTCGTGGACCGTGTCCTTGGGGGCCTCCATGAGGACCTTCCTGAAGGCCGCGACCAGCTGATATATGGTGAGGTCCTCCATGACCTCCTCGCCGGCGTCCAGGGAGATCTCCGCCCCCTTCAGGAACACGTCGCGCATCAGGACGTCAAAGTTGTCGAGGTTCTCCGCCGCCTCCTTGTACTTCTGGTATTCTATGAGCCTCAACGCCAGCTCCATCCTGGGGTCCTCTTCCTCCTCTTCGTCTTCGGAAGGCAGGGGCGGAAGGAGCATCTTAGACTTGATGTACGCCAGGGTCGAGGCCATGACCAGATAATCGCCGGCCACGTCGAGGTTCAAGACCTTCATAAGCTCCAGATGCTCCATGTACTGCCTGGTGATCTCGTGGATGGGGATGTCGAAGATGTCGTACTCGTTCTTCTTAACGAGATACAGGAGGAGGTCAAGGGGCCCCTCGAATATTTCGAGCTTTACCCTGTATGTCTCCCCCTCCCAGAATTCCTCTTCCATAGGTTTATCCCCCGAGACCCAGCAGTCTCATCGTAATCTCCTTCCCAAGGAGTATATACGAGAAAAACTTTATCGCAATGAAAAAGACGTAATTCAGGGGCGTCAGGAACAGGAGCCCGATCACTATGAAGATCCCGAAGGGCTCGACGCGGGAGTAGCTCTCCGCCGCCTTGTCAGGCAAGAGCCCCATGACGATCCTCCCGCCGTCAAGGGGGGGCACCGGCGTCAGGTTGAATATCCCCAGGACAACCGAGAGGATATACGTGTAGAGCAATATCGTAACCCCGGTCGTTATTAAAGAGTGGGGTAATCCCGTCTGGGAGCCGAGGTCGACGGCGGGATAGAGGACAAATGTCGTCCTGATAAGAATCGCAGCAAAGACGGCGATCATGAAGTTCGTCACGGGTCCCGCCGCCGCCACAAGCATCATATCCCTCTTCGGGTTCTTGAGCCGGAAGTAGTTGACCGGAACCGGCTTCGCGTAGCCGAAGAGGAAGGGGGAGTTTATCACCAGAAGGAGGAGCGGGATGATGACCGTCCCCATGGGATCTATGTGGGAAATCGGGTTCAGGGTCAGCCTACCGCTGTCCCTGGCCGTGGTGTCCCCCAGCTTCAGCGCCGCGTAGCCGTGCGCCACCTCGTGAAACACCACCGCCACGAAGATCGGGATGACCCAGAGGAGCGCCTTCCTTATTATCTCCAATATATCAAAACTCATCGATATTCTGTTTAGCCTCCTTTTGGTTTGCAATCTCAAGGGTAGAGAGAAGTTCTACGACCATAGGTCGAAGTTGTCAATTAAAATCGAATATTATGCCATAAAAACGAAGCCGGTGGAATCAAAAAACTATATTCCTTGAGCCATATCTTAAGCTGTTCGGCAAAGCTCCTCTTGACATTACCCGCCCTGTTCAGTATCCAATATCAAGCTCCGGCCCGGCCGCTTATTTTTCAGGACGCCCAAATCCTAAATCTTTTCAACCCCCTCGGCCCCATTTTAATCCCTTCACCCCGAATCACCCGGCCCTAAGCCCCCGGGATATCCGCGTCCAGCGTCTCTTCTGCTGTTTTCGATTCCTTTCCCTTTTTCCCTTTTTTTGGGAGATACCTTTTTTTCACGTATTCGATCTCCGATTTCTTTCCGTCCACCTTGCCGTCCAACCGGAGCATCAGAAGCTCGTTCAGTATCTCCCCGAACAGTTCCCCCGGCTCCAGGCCCAGCTTTACGAGGTCCTTTCCCCTCGTCTCCACCCTGACGTTTCTCGAGGTCGTGATAAACCTTGAGATATAGAGCCTGGTTTTCTCCCTCGTGGATGTGGCCAACATGAAGAGGAGCGTTACGAGCTTCAACTCTTTTAGTATGTTGTACACGGTGCTTGGGGGGATATCCTTTGCGAGGGCCAGCTCGTTCATGGCGGAGGAGGCCCCGTTTAGCTCCACCGTGATAGACCTCTTTTCGCTTGTGGAGACCATCAGGCGGCCGAGGAGGTCATCCCTCTGTTTCTCGTCGAGCTTGTAGATGAGGGCGTAGAAATAGAGCCGTCTCTTGTCGTAAGGCTCCTCCATGAAGAGGAGGTCGTACCACGACGAGACCTCCTTTATCCTGCTGAAGACCTTCTTCATCGCCTTATCCGCCTTGATGTCCGGGTGGATGAACTTCAAAAGGTCGAAGGAGGCGAGCCTCTCGATTGTGAGGTACGGTTCCTCCTCGTCGAAGATAAGCATCAGCTCAGTGTAGAGCCGCTTCCCCTTGAGGTGCTCGAACACGTTTATCTTGACGGCGTTTTTGATCAGCTTTTCAGTCTGCTTGCCGATGTGGTAGTTGAACCGCTGCTCGAAGCGGATCGCCCTGAAGACCCTGGTGGGATCTTCCACGAAGGATAGGTTCTGAATGACCCTGATGACCCTGTTCTTCAGGTCCCTCAGCGCGCCGAAAAAGTCGATGAGAATCCCAAAGCCCCTCGGATTGAGCTTCACCGCCAGCGTGTTTATCGTAAAATCCCTCCGGTAGAGGTCGAGCTTCAGCGTGGAGCCCTCCACGATGGGGAGGGACCCGGGGGAGCGGTAATACTCGGTCCTCGCGGTCGCCACGTCCACCTTATAGCCGTCCGGATATATGACGACCGCCGTGACGAATTTCTTATGGGTTCTTATCTTGACCCCCTTCTTTTTTTCGAGACGCTTAGCCAAAGCGATGCCGTCCCCCTCGATCACGACGTCTATGTCGAGATTTTCACGCCTGAGCCAGAGGTCGCGGACGAATCCCCCCACGACATAGGCGTTAAATCCCAAATCGTCCGCCGTCTTTCCCATTTCCCTCAGAATCTCCATCACCCTCGGGGGGAGCCTCTCCTCCATGAGCTTTACGACCGACCGGGTCCTGGCCACCGACCCCTCCTCCAGCATTTCGTCCGGGGACTGGCCTCTGGGCGCGGCGCCGTAGTAGAGGGCGCGAAGGAGATCGGTCCTCGTTATCGCACCCAGGAGCTTCCCGTTCTTGACCACCGGCAGAAACCGCTGGTTGCCATCGATTATCAGTCCCTGAATCTCCCTTAAGGGTGCGTTAGGGCCGACGGTTGCCAGCTCCGTGTTCATAAAGTCCTTTACCGGAAGCTCGCCCAGGCCGTGTACGTTTCCCCGCTCGATGGTCTGTCTCGATATGGTCCCGGCGAGATGCCCCTTTTTATCGGCTATCGCGAGGACGTTGACGTTGTAGCGGGAGATAACCTTCCCGGCGCCGCTGACGGTTATATCCTCCTCTACCGATTTTACCGGAAAGGACATGATATCCGATGCGATGCGGACCGGATTTACGTGCTCTCTTAGAACCTGGATCAATTTCTCCGCCGCCTCGACCAAGGTTATTCCCCTTATCGAAGCGGACGCCGCGGTGGGGTGTCCTCCGCCGCCGAACGATGAGGCTATCTCCCCCGCGTCCACCTCGTCTATCCTGCTTCGCCCGACGAGATACGTCCTGTCACCGAGGAGCGCCAGGACGAAGATTACGTTGAGATTCTCGATATCCTTTACCTTGTGGACGAGGATCGCGAGGTCTCCCACGTAGGACTCGGAGGCCACAGTGATTATCGTGATGTCGACCCCGTTGATGTTGTAGACCTTCTGGTTTTTCAGAAGCTCCCCCAAAAGCTCCACCTGCTCGGAGGTAAGCTCCCTCGTGAGCATATCCGAGACGGTGTTCAGGTTTGCCCCGGCCTTAAGAAAGAAGGCCGCGGCCCTAAAATCGTCGACGGTGGTGGATGTAAAGGTTAGGGAGCCGGTGTCCTCGTATATCCCTAGCATCATGATCGTGGCCTCGTCCGGGGTAACAGGGATGTTCCACTCCTTGAATATCTCCGCAAAGATCGATACGGTGGCCCCCACCTCCCTGATGATCTCAAACGAGCCGGAGATATCCTTGCTGTCGATCGGGTGATGGTCGTAGATATGGATGTCAACCCCCTTTTTGCCCACTAACTCCTTGAAGGGGCCTATTCGGTCGCTTTCGGAGATGTCAACCAGGATGAGCCTCGTGACCTTGTCGAGGTCGATATTCTTGAGCCTGGCGAAATCGAAGACGTAAAACGTGGAATTGATGAGGAAGTCCCTCAACCCCTTTTCCTGAGAGCCGGAAAAAGCGAGCACGGCCTCGGGATAGAGCTTCTTTGCGGCCATCATTGACGCCATGGCGTCGAAGTCCGCATTCAGGTGAGTTGTGATGACTTCCAAAGGGATAATCCCGTTCTTGAGAGATCGATTTGTTCCTTACTCTCCGCTAAAATTCAAATATCCTCTTGATGAGCCCCTTTTCGCCGAACCATTTTTGCGAGAGCTTCTCCAGCGTCCCGTCTTCCTTCATGGTCTTTATAGTCCTGTCTATCCGGGCGAGGAATATCTTGTCCCCCGGCTTTGCCATTCCCACGGCATAGGGGCTTATTATTACCGGCTTTTCGACGATAATCAGGTCTTGCTTTTTCAAGGGCCCGTTTATGAAGTAGCCGGCTATCTCCTTGTCGCAGATGACCGCGTCGACCTCCCCCAGGGCGAGTCCCGAGAGGGCGTAGCCGGAGCCTTTGTAGGCCTTGGCGAAGATTCCCGGTATCTTCTGGAGGTAGCTTTCTTCGACGCCCCCGGCGTTTACGCCCACCGTTTTTGTGAAGAGATCGGATATTGCCTTTGGGGAGGTGTCTTTATCCGGCACGACCAGCACCGATTCCGACACACCCCAGGGCGCCGTGGTGATAAACGAGCGTGTCCTTAATCTGTCTAACATCAGCATCGCCTCTATGTCGGAGCGCTCCGCCTCGAGGCCGGATGGGGTTCTCTCTCCCAGAAAGGAGTTGAATTTTACATCGAGCCCCATGCGGCGCCCCACCTCCCTCATCACGTCGATGACGTACCCCTGGGATTGACCCTTCTTGTCCAAGAATTGATACGGCGCCATATTCGGGTTGTGGGAGATGTAGAGGACCTTCTTTCTTCTTTCGTCTATATAATCGGGGACCTTGACCTTGCCCGCCTTTAAAAGGTCTCTCCTTCTCAATATCCTGCTCGATTTGTCCTGACCTACGATACCGCTCGTTACAATATCGAGGCCCCCGTTTTTAAATCCCATCAGGTAGACTCCGCCGGCGAATTTTCCCGCCAGCGCATCCGATAACAGCCCCTTTACCGCCGTGTCGAACCGCTTGACGACCGATACCGCCGCCGAATTCGGGGCGAGATTTGACCTGTCTCCCCCGATCCCGACGACGTAAATCCCCGCCTTCTTGGCGCCGTGGACGGCCCCGAGAGACGCCGGGCCGGAGACGGCGAACAGGACGTCCGCACCTCTTCCCGCAAGCCTGAGAGACTCCTGCTCTACCGCGTCCTCTTTGAAGAGGGCGGAGGAATCGCGCCCTTCCGAGATGTATTTTACAATCACCTCCGCCGCGGAATTTGCGTCGTTGACCCCCGCCTTAAACCCCCGCTCGTATCTCAATATGGGCGAGAATTCGGCGGCACCGAGAAATCCTACCTTGCCCGTCTTTGTCACTGTCCCGGCGGCGTAACCGGCCATGTATCCCGCCTCGTCCTCCTCGAAGATCACGGAGGCAAGATTGACGAGGGGCACACCCTCGACGCCTATGAGGATGAAGTTAATCCCCGGATTGGAGATGGCGGCGTCGCTTATGGCACCGGCCATCCCTCCCTCGTCGGAGGCTATTATCAGTGTCACTCCCACTTTTATCAGGTCTTTTATGGTCTCGTCGGCGTATAGGTTCAGACGGGGGGCGCGGATTATCTCGATCTTCTTTTCATTCTTGAGCTCCGTGAGCGCCTTGAATACCAGATCGTTGTACTGCCCCCCCACCATTCTCTTACTCTCCATTATCCAGCCCACCTTGATCGGCTTTACGGCTTCGGTCTCTTCGGCGTATGCAAACGGGGCCATGACAAAGGAGAGAATCAGTACCATTGCAAAAAAAGATTTAAAACGGTTCCGGTTGATATCGCGGTTCGTTACGTGGTTCGTTATGTGGTTCATTAATATTACCTCCACTTTTATGTCTGTCTTAAACTAAAAAATTAGCCAAAAATTTAGATATAGGAGTTCATAATCTGCCGGAGCATATCTTCGCCTTCGCCGTCCGAAGACAGTTGAAGGCGCTCCATCAGCCTCTCGGCCCTGTCCCTCAGGTCGATTTCAAGAAGATCTGTCGTGCTCCTCATGAATCCCGCCCTCCTCCCGATCCTGTAAAGGAGCCTGTCGTCGTCGTCCAAGTCGAGATAGGCGTCGACCACGCCGAGCATCTTTTCCCTGTCCTCCGGGAGCTTTCCCTCGACCTCCTCCAGGAGGTTCAAGATATGGTCGCTCACGATACGGCTTTCGATCCCCTCGAGGTTCTCCAGAAAGAGCCTGATCTCCCGGGCGACCTCGTCGTCGGTGAGGAGGGAGAAATTACCCTCCTCGACATCTTTCATTAGGGGCATGATCTCGTGGACATGAAGCGACCTGATCCTGATGAAGTGGGGATTGATCTGGTTTAAGACCCTCGCGCTCTCGACCGCGTGTTCCTCGGTCCACTTCCTCCCGCCGAGGCCCGGCATGACGTACTCGGAGAGCTCGAGTCCGGCATCCACGACGTTCCTCCCGCCCAAAACGTGCTGTTTCGCCGTGGTCCCCTTTTTCACGAATTCGAGGACGGTGTCGGAGCCGCTCTCTAATCCGATGTGTACCCTGGTGAGACCCGCCTCCTTTAGCATCTTCATGTCTTCCGGCTTCATTCTGGCCGCGGTCGCCGAGCGGGCGTATGTCGTGATTCGGTCTATATCGGGAAACCTCTCCTTTAGGTGTACCAGTATCTCGAAGAGGTCCGAGGGCTTCATCACAAGGCTGTTTGCGTCCTGGAGGAAGACGTTCTTCCCGCCGCTGTATAGCCAGAAGGCGATATATTTTATATCCTCGTTAAAACCCAGTCCGCCGGAGAAGACCCTCCTCGCGACCTCCTCCGTCACCTCGCCGGCGCATCCCATCTTAAACGAGAGCTCCTTTATCGCGCTGGAAATATCGAAGACGGTGTCTATGTCCGCCTTTACCTCTTCCACGTCCCTCATGGAGAACTTCGTCCCCTTGTAGACCGGGCAGAAGGTGCACTTGTTCCACGGGCAGTTTCGGGTCAGGCGGATCAAGAGGCTCCTCGCCTCGCTGGGGGGCCTTATGGGGCCCTTCTCGAAACCGTCGAATGTCCTTGAAATCACCATAATCAATAAAGTATAGCAGACTTGGATACATTCTGTCAATTAGGCTTTTTTACGGCCTTCGGTTTAATCTTTATTTGATTACTATATGGTCGAACGGGGATGAAAAGGGGATTCCGCTACGCGATATCTGAAAACGCTCTGGCAGACTC